>JAPSLQ010000158.1 GCA_031180595.1 Isoptericola sp.
GCGGCTGGCCGAGGGTGGGCTGTGGTTCGTCGTCGCCGACTTCGAGGCGTTCGGGCGGGGCGGGCGCGCCCGCGCGTGGCGCTTCGCACGCGTGCACGACGGCGGCGGCCCTCTCCCGGCGGTCGCCACCCCCGGCGCCCCCGGGGCGGCCGCATGGCGCGGGCCGGCCGCGGACGCCTGGCGCAGCTCGATGGACCGGCTCGGCTACGAGCGCGCGGTCGAGCAGGTCCGACGGCACGTGCGCGAGGGCGACGTCTACCAGGTCAACGTCTGCCGCGTGCTCGAGGCTCTGCTGCCGGCCGCCCCGGCGGGCACGTCGAAGGACGCCGCCGGGGGTCCCGGTGGCGGGGCCGGCTCGGAGCCCGACGCGGCGGCGCTCGCGGCCCGGCTCGCCGCCGGCAACCCGGCACCGTACGCAGCGGCCGTGCACGTCCCGGCGAGTTCCGGCGTCGACCCCGTGTGGGTCGTGAGCGCCTCGCCCGAGCTGTACCTCTCGCTCGAACCGGGACCGGCCGCCGGCCCGGGGCCGTTCCTCGCCTCGGGCCCGATCAAGGGCACGGCGCGCACGCCGGGCGGGCTCACCGCCAAGGACCGGGCCGAGAACGTCATGATCACCGACCTGGTGCGCAACGACCTGCAGCGCGTCTGCCGGCCGGGCAGCGTCGCGGTCACCGACCTGCTCGCCGTGGAGGAGCACCCGGGCCTCGTGCACCTCGTCTCGCGGGTGCGCGGAGCGGTCGTCGACGAGGTCGCGGCCGCACCCGACCGGTGGCGGCGGATCCTGGCCGCGACGTTCCCGCCCGGGTCCGTCTCGGGGGCTCCCAAGTCGAGCGCGCTGCGCATCATCGACGAGCTCGAGACCGCGCGGCGCGGCCCGTACTGCGGAGCCGTCGGCTGGGTCGACGCCGACGCCGGCCGCGCCGAGCTCGCCGTCGGGATCCGCACGTTCTGGTGGGAGCGCGAACCGCACGGCGGCGTGCTGCGGTTCGGCACGGGTGCCGGGATCACCTGGGGCAGCGACCCGTCGGCCGAGTGGCGCGAGACCGAGCTCAAGGCCGAGCGGCTGGTCGGGCTGGCGTCGTCGGGCGGTCGTAACGTGGACGCGTGACCACGCCGCCGGCCGCGCTCGCGCCGTACGTCGCCTCGATCGTGGCGTACGACGTCGACCTCGGCGCGCCCGGCGTGCACCGCGGCCTGCCGTCGCCGGCCCTCACGCTGGTCCTGACACTCGACGACCCGCTCGACGTCGGGTGGTCCGGCGACGACGCGAGCCGGCGGCGCGAGTGGTCCGTGGTCTCGGGGCTGCACGCCCGTCCCGCCGCGATCCGGCACGAGGGGCGTCAGCGCGGCGTGCAGCTCGCGCTGACCTGCTCGGGGGCGCGCGCCCTGCTGGGGGTGCCCGCCGGAGCGCTCGGCGGGGCGATCGAGCGCCTCGACGACGTCGCGTCCGGGCTGCGCGACCTGCCCGAGCGCGTCGGCGAGTGCGCGGACCCGGCCACGGCGGCCGACGTCGTCGTCGACCGGCTCGGCCGTGTGCTGGCCGCGGCCGGTGACCCGGACGCCGCGTCACCCGCCGTGCGGCGCGCGACGGCCTCGCTCGGCGCCGGGCGCTCCGTCGGCGACGTGGCGCGCGAGCTCGGCTGCAGCCGACGGCGGCTGCACGCGCTCGTCCGCGCGGAGACCGGCCTGAGCCCGACGTCGCTGCGGCGGGTCGCGCGACTCGACCGGGCCCGCGGGCTGCTCGTGCGGGCGGCGCGGGCGCGGGGACGGGTCCGGCTCGCCGACGTCGCCGCGAGCGCCGGCTACGCCGACCAGGCGCACCTGACGCGCGAGTTCGTCGAGCTCGCCGGCTGCACGCCGTCGGTGTGGCTGCGCGAGGAGTTCCCGTTCGTTCAAGACGTGCCCGCCGCCGACGACGAAGACTGGGCGTGACCGGCCCGGGACCGGCCCGGGCCACCGGCGAGAGGATTCACCATGGCGACAGCCAGCACCGTGGGGCTGTGGGTCACCCTGACCTACCGCGACGCCGACGCCGCGCTGGCCTGGCTCAAGGCCGTCGGCTTCGAGGAGAACGCCGTCCACCGCGGCGAGGACCCGTCCGTCGTCGAGCACGCCGAGCTCGTCTGGCCGGGCGGCGGGGGAGTGATGCTCGGGACGTACCGGCCGCGCCCGGAGTGGCCGACCGAGCCCGGTGACGGCTCGGCGTACGCGGTCACGGACGACGTCGACGGCACGTACGAGGCCGCGCTCGCGGCGGGCGGGAGGTCGGTGCAGGAGCCGCGCGACGAGGACTTCGGCGGGCGCACGGCCACCGTGGCGGACCCTGAGGGCAACGTCTGGACCTTCGGGAGCTACCGGCCGCGGTGAGGCGATGAGTTCCGGCCCCGACGCCGGTCCACCGGCCATGAGCTACGTGACGTGCGACATCTCGATCTCGCTCGACGGCTTCGCCGCCGGGCCGAACCAGTCCCTCGAGCAGCCGTTCGGCGACGGGGTCGGCGACGGCGAGGAGCTGCACTCCTGGATGTTCGACCACGCGGACGCGCACGCCGAGGAGATCGCGGCGATCGTGGACGCGGGCGCGTTCGTCATGGGGCGCAACATGTTCGGGCCGGGCCGGGGTGGGTGGGACCTCGGGTGGACCGGCTGGTGGGGCGAGGACCCGCCGTACCACGCGCCGGTCTTCGTGCTGACGCACCACGAGCGCGAGCCGCTCGAGATGGCCGGGGGCACGACGTTCCACTTCGTCACGGGCGGTCCCGACGAGGCGCTCGCGCGAGCCAGGGAAGCGGCCGGCGGCCGGAACGTGGCGATCGCGGGCGGCACCTCGACCGTCAACCAGTACCTGGCCGGCGGCAAGATCGACGAGCTGCGGCTGCACGTCGCGCCCGTCGTCCTGGGCATCCGGGGCGCCGTGCGGTTGTTCGACGGCGTGGGCCGGCTCGGCCTGACCGCGGTCGGCGGCCGGCACACCCCCGAGGTGACGCACCTCGTCTACCGGCGCTGAGGCTCACTCCGGCTGGTTCACCGTCGCCTTGCCGAGGAGGTACGGCGTCGTGGTGCCCTCGTACATCAGGTGCGCGACGAGGCCTTCCGTGGCGTGCGGCAGGTTGTGGCAGTGGTCCATCCAGATGCCCGGGTTGTCCGCGACGAACGCCACCTCGTACCGCTCGCCCTGCCCGACCTCGAGCGAGTCGACCCACCAGGGGCTGCCCGTCGCGGCGAGGCCGTCGCGGGACAGCACCACCACGTGGTGGCCGTGCAGGTGCATCGGGTGCGCCTCGCCGCTGCGGTTGTCGATCGTCATCCGCACGACGTCGCCCTCGCGGACCAGGAACATGGGCACGTCGGGGAACGTGCGCCCGTTGATGGTCCACTGCATCCCGGGGTGCCCGTCGACGAACCCGGGCCGGCGGCCGATCGTGTACTCGAAGGTGCGCGTCGCAGCGCTCGGGTCCAGGCCGAGCGACGCAGGGTCGCCGTAGTCGAGGGGGTCGAGCGTCACGGCCGGACGCCGTGTCGGCTCGCCGCGGGCGTCCGCGGGCCCGACGACGACCGCCGCGGAACCGCCGAGCTCGACGCGCGCCGCCGTGCCGTCGTCGGGCGCGACGACGAGCAGGTCGGCGCGCCCGCCCGCGGGGACGAGCACGGCCTGGTCGCGCACCTCGGTCGGGGCGTGGACGTCGGTCCCGTCGATCGCGAGCAGGCGGAACGGCGCGCCGCTCACCCACACGGGCAGGGCCCCGTTGTCGGAGTTGACCACACGCACGCGCGCGGCCTGGCCGGGCGCGACCTCGACGGCCGTGTCGCCCGTGGCGCCCTGGACCGTCCGGTGGGCGCCGAACTGGTGGACCACCGCGGGGACGTCGACCGCATCGCGGAGCAGCTCGGCGACCTCGGGCCCGACGACCTCGGGCGCGGCCGGAGCGGGTTCGACGACCACCGCGCCGAGCAGCCCCTTGCGCACCTGCTGGTGGGAGACCTGGTGCGAGTGGTACCAGTAGGTGCCGGCGTCCTCGGCGACGAACCGGTACGTGAACGTGCCCCCGGCCGGAACGGCGTCCTGGGTCACGCCCGCGACGCCGTCGGCGGAGTTGGGCACGTCCATGCCGTGCCAGTGCAGGGTCGCGCCGTCGGGGACGCTCTCGTTGACGAACGTGACCTCGACGAGGTCGCCCTGCGTCGCCCGGAGCGTGGGGCCCGGCGTCGTGCCGTTGACGGTGTACGCGTCGATCTCCACGCCGGGCGTGAGCTCGACCCGCTCGGACCTCGCGGTCAGCGTGACGGACACGTCCGCAGGCCCGCTGCGGTCCTCGACGAGGTTCGCCACCGAGATCGTGCCGGCACCCCCCGCGGTGCCATGGCCGTGCGCCTCGTGCGCGAGCTGCCCCGGGAGGCGCGGGCCGCTGCCGGGCTCGACCGACCCCATCTGCGTGATCGAGTACTGCGCCGGCAGTCGGCTCGCGTTCCAGAACAGCGCGACGGGCACGACAACGGCGGCCGCCGCGGCGCACGCGACGACGCGTCGCACGAGCGCCGGCCGGACGGCCCGCGCCGTCGTCGGGCTCACGAGGACAGACGCTCACCCGCGGACGAGCCGACGGGCTCTTCGCGCGTCGCTCTGCCTCGGGAGGCGACGCGCCAGCCGGTGTAGAGCGCGACGCTGAACAGGATCAGCGCGTTGACGCCGTGCAGGGCGCCCAGGAACGACACGCTGTGCCCCGCCAGACCGAGCACGATCTGCAGGGCGACGAGGACGAGGACCCCGAGCGCCCACTTCCAGGCGCCGCGCACGCGGGAGAAGAACGACGCGATCAGCAGCAGGAGCGCGAGCACCGGCATGACCATCATCCCGTTCATACCGTGCAGCATGAAGCCGATCTCCTCGGGGAACATCGGCTGGCCCGCCTGCGCCTGCTCCATCGCCGCGGCGTCGACCACACCACCCTCCTCGATGTAGATCCCCAGGCCGGCCACCGCGTAGACCATGACGGCCGCCTGGAAGATCACGCCGACGGCGATCACGTAGGCGAGGGTGCGGAACACTTGTCTCATGGGAACCACCTCTAGGCGCCCGGGGGCCGCATCGGACGCAGGCCCTCTACCCAATGAGAGTCCCCGGTCGGCGTTTTGGGAAGGACTCTGCGGGTGAACCTGCCCGCGCCGGCGCCGGACCCCGGCCCGCGACGCGCTGCCACCGTGCTGCGAGGTGATGCCGCGGTGCCGTCAACGTCGGGCAGACTGGGCGCATGAGTCTGGTGATCTGGGCGGAGGGCCGTCTCGTCGGCCAGGAGGAGGCCGCGCTCAGCGCGGTCGACCACGGCGTCACGGTGGGCGACGGCGTGTTCGAGACTTGCACGGTGCTCGACGGGCAGGTGTTCGCGCTGACGCGGCACCTGCGGCGACTCGCGCGCTCCGCGACGGGGCTCGGGCTCGCCGCGCCGGACGAGCAGAAGGTGCGCGACGGCGTCGCGGCGGTCCTGGAGGAGGCGGTGCGGGCGCTGGGTGCGTTCGACGGGCGCCTGCGCATCACGGTGACCGCCGGCGTCGGGCCGCTCGGCTCCGGACGCGTCGCGGGAGCGCAGACCGTCGTGGTCGCGGTGCAGGACGGCGCCATGGCCCCGACGTCGCGCTCCGTCCGCTCGCCGTGGCCGCGCAACGAGCGCTCGGCGGTCGCGGGGCTCAAGACCACGTCGTACGCCGAGAACGTCGTGGCGCTCGCGGACGCCGTGTCCAAGGGCGGCGACGAGGCGATCCTCGCCAACACCGTCGGCGAGCTGTGCGAGGGCACCGGCTCGAACGTGTTCGTCGAGCGTGGGGGAGAGCTCGTCACGCCGACGCTCGAGTCTGGCTGCCTCGCGGGCATCACGCGTGCGCTGCTGCTCGAGTGGGGCGCCGAGGCGGGCCTGCCGGTGCGAGAGGCACTCGAGGGGGAGCTGCCGTTCTCCGTCCTCGACGAGGTGACGCGGGGTGACGCGCAACTGGTGCTGACGTCGTCGGGCCGCAACGTGCAGCCGGTGACCTGGCTCGACGGCGCCGACGTCGCGGTGGGTGAGGTGTCCGCCGCCGCGCGCGAGCTGTTCGAGAAGCTGTGCCGGGAGCGGCTCGACCCCTGATCCGGCCGGCGTGCGTCTCGTGCGCCACACCCGAGCAGTCCGGTTTGAGTCCTCGGCCGGGTTGCGGCTAATATCAGTGACGCGTTCGGGCGATTGGCGCAGTGGTAGCGCGCTTCGTTCACACCGAAGAGGTCACTGGTTCGAACCCAGTATCGCCCACCCTTGCGCAAAGGCCCCCTGACCAGCGAGATC
>JAPSLQ010000159.1 GCA_031180595.1 Isoptericola sp.
CGGACCGGCGTGCGGGGTGACTACTGCGGCCAGCTGCTCTCGATCTGGTCCACGACCTCCTGTGTGTCAGCGCCCGTGAACCAGTTGACCATGCCGGTCCAGAACGTTCCCGCACCGACCTCGCCAGGCATGAGGTCGGAGCCGTCGAAGCGGATCACCGCGTTCGGGTCGGCCAGGATCTCGTAGGACAGCCTGTCGAACTCGGTCGCGAGGTTCTCCGGGTCGAGCCCCGTGTTGGCGCTGACCCAGCCGCCGGTCGGGGTCGCCACGGCCTTCTGGTTCGCCCAGTCGGGGCTCGCCAGATAGGTCTGGAACGCCTGGACCTCGGGACGGTCGTTGAAGGCGGCGACGAACTCGCCACCGCCGAGGACCGGGCGGACGTCGGTCTGGTCGGTCGGCAGGTAGAACGCGTAGACGTCACCGTCCGGGGCCACCTCGGTGCCCTCGGGCCACTGCGTCTGGTAGAAGTTGGCGGCGCGGTGCAGCCAGCACGAGCCGTCGAGGATCGGGTAGCCGGCGTCGGTCCACGGCGTCGTCGCGATCGAGTCGACACCGCCGAGCCCGCCGTTGACGTACTCCGGGTTCTTGAGGATCTCGCCGGCGGCCTCGAAGGCCTCGACGATCTGCGGGTCGTTGAACGGGATCTCGTGCGAGATCCACTGGTCGTAGACCTCAGGACCGGCCGTGCGCAGCACGACGTCCTCGATCCAGTCGGTGGCCGGCCAGCCGGTCGCGTCGCCGGACTCGACGCCAGCGCACCAGGGGATCGCACCCGACTCGGCGATCTGGGCGGTGAGGTCCATCATGTCGGACCACGTCTCCGGGACCTCGTAGCCGGCGTCCTCGAACATCGCCGGGGAGTACCAGACGAAGGACTTGACGTTCGCGCCGAGCGGGGCGGCGTAGAACGTGCCGTCGACCGTGCCGTACTCCTTCCAGGACTCGTTGAAGAACTCGTCGACGTTCGCGACCGTCTGCTCGGGCGCGGGGACGATCGCGTCCGGGTAGTCGCGCACGATCGTGTTGAGCAGGCCCGGCTGCGGCAGGTAGGCGATGTCGGGAGCGTTGCCGGCCTGGAGCCGCACGAGGAGCTGCGCCTCGAACTCGCGCGAGCCCTCGTACTCGACGGTCACGCCGGTGCACTCCTCGAACGCCTCGTACGAGGCCTGCTGCTGCTCGGCCTCGGGCTCGACGATCGAGGTGTACACGCTGACCGACGTCCCCTCGAGGTCGCCGAACTCCTCGTAGACGGAGCAGTCGATGGCCTCGGCGGTCGCCCCGCCGTCCTCACCGCCGCCACCGCCGCCGCCACCGCCGCCATCGCCATCGCCACCGCAGGCGGCGAGGACGAGCGCAAGACTGGCGCCTCCTGCCGCGAGCGCCAAGCCCCGGCGGCGCGCCGTCGTCGTTCGTCTGGTCATCGCTAACCCCTCCACTGCGTCGTGGTCCGTCCGACGATGCCATCGGACGGTCCGGTGCGGCCACGCGAGACATGCCGCTGACCTCGGCACACGTGCCTGTCCTGAGTCGACCGCAGGCCACCGGGTCCGCGCAACCGGAACAGGGGCGAAGTCGGGTCACGACTCGGTGACGATCCGTGACACCCTTGTGCCGACCCCTGCACGGAAAGGACCACCATGATCGAGCTGAGGACCCCGCGCGAGATCGAGGAGATGCGGCCCGCCGGCCGCTTCGTCGCCGAGGTGCTGACCGCGGTGCGCCAGGCCGCTCATGTCGGGACGAACCTCCTGGAGCTCGACGAGCTCGCGCACCGGATGATCAAGGAGCGCGGCGCGGAGTCCTGCTACATCGACTACCACCCGTCGTTCGGCGCGATGCCGTTCGGCAAGGTCATCTGCACGTCGGTCAACGACGCCGTCCTGCACGGCCTGCCGCACGACTACGCGCTGCGCGACGGCGACCTGCTGAGCATCGACTTCGCCGTCGCGGTCGACGGGTGGGTCGCCGACTCGGCGACGTCGTTCGTCGTCGGGACGTCGCCGACGTCCGAGCGGGCGGCGGCCGACGCCAAGCTCATCCGGACCACCGAGGTCGCGCTCGAGGCCGGGATCGCGGCCGCCCGTCCGGGCAACAAGATCGGCGACATCTCGGCCGCGATCGCCCAGGTCGCGCGCGCCGCCGGCTACTCGATCAACACGGACTTCGGCGGGCACGGCGTCGGGCGCACGATGCACGGCGACCCGCACGTGCCGAACGACGGGCGCGCGGGCCGGGGGTTCCCGCTGCGCCCGGGGCTCGTCCTCGCCATCGAGCCGTGGTTCCTCGAGACGACCGACGAGATCTACACCGACCCTGACGGGTGGACCCTGCGGTCCGTCGACGGCTCCCGCGGCGCGCACAGCGAGCACACCATCGCGATCACCGAGGACGACCCGATCGTCCTCACCGCCCGCGACTGACGGCGAGGTGGCGCGCCTCTGGCGGAGGTAGCGCTACCTCGCGAGGAGCGAGCGGAGGAGCCCGGCCGCGCCGTCGTCCTCGATGGTGCCGGTCACCTCGTCGGCGGACTCCTTGACGACCGCGTCGGCGTGGCCCATGGCCACCCCGCGCGCGGCCCAGCGCAGCATCTCGACGTCGTTGCGCCCGTCGCCGAGCGCCACGGTGCGGTGCGGCTGGACGTGCACGCGGCGCCGGACCTGCTCGAGGGCGGTCGCCTTGCTCACCCCGAGCGGCGCCAGGTCCATCCAGGCCGTCCACCCGACCGCGTAGGTGACGTCGTCGAGGCCGAGGCGCTCGACGAGGGCGTGGAACTGCTCGCTCGTGGACTCGGGGCTCCGGACGACGACACGCGTGACCTCGCCCGACCAGAGGTCGTCGAACTCGACCACGCGGTGCTCGCCGTCGAGCTCGCCCTCGGGGAACAGCGCGTTCATGCGGAAGCCGACGCCGACGTCCTCGACCGCGTACCGGGCGTCGGGCAGCTCCTCGCGCAGCAGGCGCAGGGCGGGCTCGGGGTCGAACGTGACGACGTCCTCGAGCGCCCAGCCCTGCGGCTCGTCGGGATCGAGCCGCACGGTGACGGCACCGTTGGAGGCGACCATCCAGCCGGTCGAGATGCCGAGCTCGGCCGCGACGGACGTCATCGCGATGAGCGACCGACCGGAGGCGAGGACGACCTCGTGCCCCGCGGCGCGCACGTCGGCGACCGCGCGGCGGACCTCGTCGGACATCGTGCCGTCGTAGTGCAGCAGCGTGCCGTCGATGTCGAGCGCGACCAGCAGCCGGTCCTCCGCCTTCAGCGTCATGGGCCCGCGCGTCTCAGCGCACCGGCTCGAGGACCTCGAGACCGCCCAGGTAGGGCCGCAGTCCCTCCGGGACGCGCACCGAGCCGTCGGCCTGCTGGTGGTTCTCGAGGATCGCGACGATCCACCGGGTCGTGCCGAGCGTGCCGTTGAGCGTCGCGACGGGGCGGGTGCCGTCGTCGGTCCGCTCGCGGACGTTCATGCGGCGCGCCTGGAACGTGGTGCAGTTCGACGTCGACGTCAGCTCGAGGTAGCGCTGCTGAGTGGGAAGCCACGCCTCGCAGTCGAACTTGCGCGCGGCGCTGGTGCCGAGGTCGCCGGCCGCGGTGTCGATGACGCGGTACGGGAGCTCGACCTTCGCGAGCATGGCCTCCTCCCACGCGAGCATGCGCGCGTGCTCCGCCGCGGCGTCCTCGACCGCGCAGTAGCTGAACATCTCCACCTTGTGGAACTGGTGCACGCGGATGATGCCGCGCACGTCCTTGCCGTGCGAGCCGGCCTCGCGGCGGTAGCACGCGCTCCATCCGGCATACCGGCGCGGGCCGCCGGACAGGTCGAGGATCTCGTCGCCGTGGTAGCCCGCGAGCGCCACCTCGGAGGTCCCGACGAGGTAGAGGTCGTCGCGCTCGAGGCGGTAGATCTCGTCCGCGTGCGCCCCGAGGAAGCCCGTGCCGCGCATCGTGGCGGGGGTGACCAGCGTGGGCGTGATCATCGGCGTGAAGCCCTCGGCCACGGCCTGGTCCATCGCCGCGTTGAGGATCGCGAGCTCCAGGCGCGCCCCGATGCCGGTGAGGAAGTAGAAGCGCGAGCCGGACACCTTGGCACCGCGCGCGGTGTCGACGGCCGCCAGTCCCTCGCCCAGCTCGAGGTGGTCCCGCGGGGCGAAGCCCTCCGCCGCGAAGTCGCGCGGGGTGCCGACCTCCTTGAGGACCACGTAGTCGTCCTCGCCCCCGGGAGGCGCGCCCTCGACCACGTTGGGGATGCGGTAGAGCAGCTCGTCGAGCTCGGCCTCCGCGGCGTTCGCCGCGGCCTGGCGCGCCTTGACGTCCTCCGCGAGCTGCTTGGTCTTGGCGAGCAGCGCGGCCTTCTCGTCGCCCGACGCCTTGGCCACCTGCTTGCCCAGCGCCTTCTGCTCGGCCCGGAGCCCCTCGAACTCCGTCAGGGAGGTGCGACGCCGGGCGTCGGCGTCGAGCACGGCGTCGACGAGAGCGGGGTCGTCGCCGCGGGCCTGCTGGCTCGCGCGGACGACGTCGGGGTTGTCGCGCAGGAGACGGAGGTCGATCACGCCCGCAAGCCTAACGTTCGCCCTGCGGGCGGCCCGCCCTGGCCGTAGGTTGCGGTCATGCCGCTGGAGCTCGTGCTCGGGATCGTCGCGCTGGTCGTCGCCCTCGCGGCGCTCGGCGTCGTCCTCGTCGTCTGGAGGACCGAGCGACGGGCGCCGCGCGCCGCGGTCGCGCCCGTAGACCCGCCGGCGGCGTCGCGCGAGGCGGCCGAGCCCGACACCGTGCACCGGCCGCAGCTCGCCGTCGTCATCAACCCGTCCAAGGAGGGCGCCGAGGACCTCGAGGAGTCCGTGCGCCGGGTGTGCGCCGAGGCGGCCCTCCCCGAGCCGCGGTTCTTCCGGACCACCGTCGAGGACCCCGGGACCGGCCAGGCGCGCGAGGCGCTCGACTGGGGGGCCGACGTCGTCGTCGCGGCCGGCGGCGACGGCACCGTGCGCGCGGTCGCGGAGGCGATGGTCGGCACGGGCCGGCCCATGGGGCTCATCCCCTCGGGCACCGGGAACCTGCTCGCGCGCAACCTCGACATCCCGCTCACCTCGGTCCGCGAGGCGCTCGCCGTCGTGCTCGGCGGCCAGGACCGCCGCATCGACGTCGGCTGGGCCCGCGTCATCGAGTACGCCGACCTGCCCGAGGAGCGCCCCGACAGCCAGCCCGGGATCCCCCCGCCCCCGCGCGACGCCGCCGGCGAGCCCGAGGTGGAGCTCGCGAAGCACATCTTCCTGGTCATCGCGGGGCTCGGGTTCGACGCCGCGATGGTCGCCGACACCGACGACAGGCTCAAGGCCAAGGTCGGCTGGATCGCGTACTTCGTCTCGGGCGTCAAGCACCTGCACGCCCGGCGCATGCGCGCGCGCATCACGCTGGACGACCGCCCGCCGGTCGAGGCACGGCTGCGCACGCTCATGGCGGGCAACTGCGGCCAGCTGCCCGGCGGCATCACGCTGCTGCCCGACGCCGTGATCGACGACGGCGAGCTCGACATCGCGGCGGTCGACACGCGCGGCGGCCTGGCCGGGTGGGCCCAGCTGCTCGGCGAGGTCGTGATCCAGGGCGTGGGCATGCGCAACGACCTGCCGGGCAAGATCGGCCGGATCGACCACGTGCGCGCCCGGCGGGTGCACGTCGTGGTGCCCGGCGGCGAGCAGGCCCAGGTCGACGGCGACCCCCTGGGCCGCGCCGTCGAGCTCGAGATCTGGGTGGAGAAGCGTTCGCTCGTGGTGCGCACGCCGGGCATCGATCCGACCGCCTGAGGTACGGCGCTTAGGCTGGCGGGGTGAACCCGCTGGTCCGTCTGCTCGCCGTCGCACTGGCGGCGCTCGCCACGCTCCTCGGCACCTCCGCCCCGGTGCTCGCGACGGACCACGTCCCGGAACGCGTGCGCACGGCGGCCCCGACAGACACGCCGCTCGTGCTCGCCGGCGTGGCCGGGCTGCAGTGGTCGGACGTCGACGCGTCGCGCACGCCTCACCTCTGGCGTCTCGTGGGCGGCGGGTCGGTCGCCTCGGTCTCGGTGCGCACCCTCACGCCCACGTGCCCGGTCGACGCGTGGCTCACGCTGTCGGCCGGCGGCCGGGTCATGGCCGACTCGGACGACCGCGAGGCGCCCGCCCCTGATCCCGGCACCGAGGAGCCCGCGGCCGAGCCCGCGCTCGGGTGCCCCGAGCTGCCGGCGGTGGCCACGACGTCGGAGGTCCGGAGCGTGACGGTGCCGGGGTGGTCCGGCCTCGCCGCGGACGACCCGATCGCCCCGCGCACCGC
>JAPSLQ010000160.1 GCA_031180595.1 Isoptericola sp.
GGCGAGCATCTGTGGTTCATTAGTCGAGTAACGAACCACTGAACCAACGGGAGGGCCGCGTGTTCGACGGACCCGAGCCGATCTACGTCCAGATCGCGCAGATGATCCGGGCGCAGGTGCTCGCGGGCGAGCTCGCGGAGGAGGAGCAGGTCATGTCGACGACGCAGTTCGCGACGACGTTCCGCATCAACCCGGCGACCGCCGCCAAGGCGTTCGCCGGGCTGGTCGACGAGGGCGTGCTCTACAAGCGCCGGGGGCTGGGCATGTTCGTCGCCCCCGGCGCGCGCGAGCGCCTCCTCGCCGAGCACCGCCGCCGCTACTTCGACGAGGTGCTCGCACCTGCGCTCGCCGAGGCCGACCTCCTCGGCATCCCCGCCGACGACGTCATCAGCTACGTCCGCGGCCGAGGCCGCACCACCGACACCAAGGAGAAGCCATGACGACGCCGGAGCCCTTCGGCGCACGCCTGGACGACGTCGTCGTCCGGTACGGCTCGCGACGCGAGCTGGTCAACGACTCGACGGTCGTCAAGCGCGACGCCACCACCGCGCTCGACGGAGCGAGCCTCACGATCCGGCCCGGCGTCATCACGGGCGTCCTGGGTCGCAACGGAGCCGGCAAGTCGACCCTCCTGTCGCTGCTGTCGGCGTTCGCCCGACCGACGAGCGGCACGGTCGTCGTCGGCCCCGAGGGCGCGCAGGTGGACCCGTGGGAGAACGCCTGGGTCACCTCGAACGTGCAGCTCGTGCGCGAGAGCGGCGACCTGATCGACGACGAGAAGCTCACGGAGTCGCTCACCTACTACGCCGACCTGCGCCCGCACTGGGACGCCGACCTCGCCGGGCGCCTGCTCGACCGGTTCGAGATCAGCACCCGCACCAAGCCGGGCGCGCTCTCGCGCGGCAAGCGGTCGGCCGTCGGGGCGACGATCGGCCTGGCCTCGCGCGCTCCGCTGACGATCCTCGACGAGGTCTACCTCGGCATGGACGCACCGACGCGCTACGCGTTCTACTCCGAGGTCCTCGCGGACTACGCCGAGCACCCGCGGACGATCCTGCTCTCGAGCCACCTGGTCGAGGAGGTCGAGCGGCTCTTCGAGGAGGTCGTCGTCCTCGACCGCGGCCGCGTGCTGCTCGCCGAGCCGGTGGAGGACATGCGCGCCCGGGGGTCCAGCCTCACCGGACCGGCCGCCGCCGTCGCCGAGCTCAAGGGAGACCGCCGCGTCCTCCAGGAGCAGCGGCTCGGCGGGACGGTCCAGATCACGGTCGAGGGCGCGCTCACCGCCGAGGAGCGAGCCGCGGCCCGCGCCGCCGGCGTCGAGATCGGCGCCGTGCCGGTGCAGGACCTGTTCGTGCACCTCACCGAGCCGAGGGGCGCGGAGCGATGAGCACCCGGCAGTCGACGGGCGGCCGCCTGGTGGCGGACGAGCGGGTCCAGCTCGCCCGTGCGGCCCACCGCCGCGCCGCCCGCGCCGTCCGGCGCAACGTCGTCGCGGTGTTCGGCGTCGTGGGCGGCTGGTTCTGGGCCGTCTACGCCGTCGTCGGCATCGCCGTCCCGCTGGTGGTCTCGGGTGCCGGTGGCGAGATGGACCGGGGGATCTTCGAGTCCTCGGCGGGCAGCCCGCGGTGGTTCGCGTTCGTGCTCGGCATCATCGTGCCGGCAGCCTCCCTCACGCTGCACCTCGCCGCCGGCGGCACGCGCTCGGCGTTCACGGCCGGCGTCGCGCGCGGCGCGGCGGTCGCTGGTCTCGGCTTCGGCATCCTGACCGTGGCCTACATCCAGGGCGAGCGGCTCCTGTTCGGGGCGATCGGCTTCGGGTGGGAGCGTGCGGCCGGCCTGCAGGCCGGCGGCCCGGTGCCCGACGCCCTGCTCACCGTTCTCACCGAGGCGCTCTCCGTGACGACGTACGTGCTCTGCGGGGCCGCGATCGCCGCGGGCTACAAGCGCTTCGGCGTCTGGAGCGGCACGGCGCTGGTCGTCCCGCTGCTCGTCCCGATCGCGCTCACCGACCTGGCGACGCGCGGCGGCGTCGGCGGCCTGGTCCTGAGCAACGTCGAGCCCTCGGGAGACGCGATGGCCGCTGGCGAGATCGTCCTCGGCCTGGCCGGCGGGCTCGTCGCGCTCGGCCTCGCCGCCGGCGCGCTCCACCTGCTCGTGCGGAGCGTACGGCTCCGCCCGACGACGTGACCGTACGTACCGCCCCCGCACCCGCCCCGTACGCACCAATCCCCGCACGCACCATCCCGGCACGCGCCCCGCACCTGCCGCGCCCGCACCCACCGACCGGAGGAACGACCATGACCACCACGACCGCCCGCGCCGCGCGGCCCGCGCCGACGACGCGACGGCGCGCGGAGCGCCGCCTCGGCCGGAGGTTCGTGACCTCTCTCCTCGTGGCCGGCGCGTGGTTCTGGGTGCTCTGGGCCGCGCTGGTGATCGGCGCACCGCTCGCGGTCGAGCGCTGGGGCGGAGAGCTCGAGCGCATCACGTACGCGGCCGCGGGCGGCCCTGGCCGCTGGGTCGCCTTCACGGTCGGCCTCCTCGCGACGGTCACGCTCCTCACGATCCACCTGGCCGCCGGCGGGACGCGCCGCTCGTTCGTGACCGGCGTCGTGCGCGGCGCCGTCCCGGCCGGGCTCGCGTTCGGCGTGCTCACCGCCGCCCTCGCGGCCGGTGAGCGGCGGCTGTACACCGCGCTCGAACGGCCCTGGACCGGTATCGGCCCGTTCGCGGTCGACTCGCCCGCGGGGTTCGCCACGACGACGCTCGGCGAGACGCTGGTGATCGTCACCTACGTGCTCGTCGGGTCTGCGGTGGCCGTCGGCTACCGCCGGTCCGGCCCCTGGTGGGGGACGGCGCTCATGGTGCCGCTCCTGCTGCCCGCCGCGGTCGTCGACCTCGCGACCCGCACCGGGATCTTCGGGCTCGCGCTCCGCGGGGCGCCCGCCCTCGACCCGCTGCCCACCGTGGTCGTGACGCTCGCGGGCGGGATCGCCGCGACGGCGCTCGCCGTGCTCGTGCTCGACCGTCTGCTCCGCTCCACCCTGCTACGTCCCTCGAACTGACGACCCACCGCAACGGAAGGAGGCCCGGCATGGTTCAGCCCATCGTCGAGGTCCGCAACCTCCGCAAGACCTACGGCGACAAGGTCGCCGTGGACGACGTGTCGTTCGCCGTCGAGCCTGGAGAGATCTTCGGGATCCTCGGGCCGAACGGCGCCGGCAAGACGACCACCGTCGAGACGCTCGCAGGCCTGCGGCACGCCGACGGCGGCACGGTCCGCGTGCTCGGCATCGACACGCAGCGCAACCCCGGCGCCGTGCGCGACCACCTGGGCGTGCAGCTCCAGGAGGCCGCCCTCCACGACAAGATCACCGTCGGCGAGGCGCTGCGTCTGTTCGCGGCGTTCTACGACGACCCGGCCGACCCGGACGAGCTCCTGGAGCTGCTGGACCTCACCCCGCACGCGGGCGTGCAGTTCGCCAGGCTCTCGGGCGGCCAGCGGCAGCGGCTGTCGATCGCGCTCGCGCTCGTGGGCAACCCCCGGGTCGCGATCCTGGACGAGCTCACGACCGGCCTGGACCCGCAGGCCCGGCGCAGCACCTGGGACCTCGTCGAGCGCGTCCGCGCCACGGGCGTGACGATCCTGCTCGTCACCCACTTCATGGACGAGGCGGAGCGGCTCTGCGACCGGCTCGTCGTGATCGACGGCGGTCGCGTCGTCGCCGAGGGGACGCCGGCCGGGCTCATCGACGGCCTCGAGTCCGAGCGCACCGTCGTCGTGCGCTTCGCCGCCGAGGACGCCCCGCGCGCCCGCGGCGTCCTGGACGAGCTCGCCGCACGGCACCCCGACGTGCTGCGCGTCGACGACGCGGGTGCGGCGACCGAGGTCGCCGTCACGGGGTCGCGGCGGGTCCTGTTCGCCCTCGTGCCCGCCCTCGCCGAGGCGGACCTCGTGCCCGAGGACGTCCGCACCGTCACCAAGTCCCTCGAGGACGTGTTCCTCGCCGTCACCGGACGGCAGTACGACCCGCAGGCGGGGGACGCGCAGCAGCTGGAAGGAGCCCGCTCATGACCACCACCGCCCCGGCACCCACCGCCGCCCGCACCGGCTCGTGGCGCGGCTTCGGCCGCCTGCTGCGGACCGAGACCGCCGTGTGGCTGCGCGACTTCGCCGCCCCGTTCTTCGGGATCCTCTTCCCCACGGTCATCCTGCTCGGCGTCGGCCTCGCGATCCCCGGCATGCGGGACCCCATCACCGACGCCCCGCCGGACTCGGTCTGGTACGGGCTCACGCCCGTCGCGACCTACCTGCCGACCGTGCTCGCGATGGCGGTGGGCACGGCGTCCCTGACGGTCATGCCCGTCACGATCGCGACCTACCGAGAGAAGGGCGTGCTCCGCCGGCTGTCGACGACGCCGATGCGCCCCCAGGGCATCGTGGTCGCCCACCTGGTCATCAACGCGGTCACGACCGTCGTGGGCGCGGCGCTCGCCCTGGTCGTGGGACAGCTCGTGTTCGGCTTCGTCGCCCCCGAGCAGCTGGGCGTCGTCGTGCTGTCGTTCGTGCTCGGCATGGCGGCGATGTTCACGCTCGGCATGCTCGTGGCCGCCGTCGCGCCCCGCGCGTCGGCCGCGAACGCGATCGCGATGTCGCTCTACTTCCCGATGCTGCTGCTCGCGGGCCTGTGGACGCCCGGGCCGATCATGCCGGAGGTCCTGCGCCAGATCGGGCAGTTCACCCCCCTGGGAGCCGCCGCCCAGTCCATGACGACGGCGTGGTTCGAGCAGGGTTTCCCCCTGCTGCAGCTGATCGTCATGGCGGTCTGGACGGTGGTGGCGCTCCCGGTCGCGATCCGGCTGTTCCGCTGGTCGTGAGCGGGTAGAGTCCCCAGGCATGCGTAGGGTCGCGGAGCTGGCGGGCCGGTGGTTCGCGCTCCTCGTGGTGCTGGGCGGCGTCGCCGGGCTGCTCGCGCCGTCGCAGCTCGCGCCGGTCGCCGGGCACGTCCCGCTGCTCCTCGGGATCATCATGTTCGGGATGGGCCTGACGCTGCGCGGCGCGGACTTCGCGCTCGTCGCCCGGCGCCCGTGGGCCGTGCTCGTGGGCGTCGGGGCGCAGTACCTCGTCATGCCGCTGGTGGCGTGGGGTGTCGGCCGGGCGTTCGGCCTCGAGGACATGGCGCTGCTCGGCATGATCCTCGTCGGGGCCGCGCCCGGCGGCACGGCGTCCAACGTGATCGTGTACCTGGCGAAGGGTGACACCGCGCTCTCCGTCACCCTCACGGCCGTGTCGACGGTGCTGGCCCCGCTGCTCACCCCCGCGCTCGTCCTGTGGCTGGCCGGCTCCGAGCTCGACGTCACCTACGGCTCGCTCATGACGTCCATCGTGCAGATCGTGCTCGTCCCGGTGCTCGCGGGTCTGCTGGTGCGCACGCTGGCCGGGCGCCACGTCGAGCGCGTGCTGCCCTACCTGCCGCTCGTGTCCGTGGCGGGCATCGTGGTGGTGGTTGCGGGGATCGTCGCGGCGAACGCGGACGCCGTGCTGGCCACGGGCGCGCTGCTCGGGCTCGCCGTCGTCGTGCACAACGGCGCCGGCCTCGCGCTCGGGTACCTCGCGGCCCGCGCCGCCGGTCTCGACGAGACCGCCCGGCGTGCCGTGAGCATCGAGGTCGGGATGCAGAACTCCGGCCTGTCGGCCTCGCTCGCGACGGCACACTTCAACCCGGCGGCGGCGCTGCCCGCCGCGCTGTTCTCGGTGTGGCACAACGTGTCCGGGGCGACCCTCGCGTCGTTCTGGGCGCGGCGCCCGGTCCTGGGCGGGAGCGGCGGCGAGCGTCCTCGGGAGGACGCGCCTAGCCTTCCGGCATGAAACCGTTCCTGCTCCTCGCGACGCGCGGCGAGGACGTCGCCGCGGACGGCGAGTACCGGGCCTTCCTGCGGTACGGCGGCCTCGCCCCCGAGCAGCTGCACCGCGTGCGCCTCGAGGCGCGGCCCATGCCCGACGTCGACCTTGACGACTACTCCGGCATCATCGTCGGTGGAGGACCGTACAACTCGTCCGACCCGGAGGACACCAAGTCGGACGCCCAGCGTCGCGTCGAGCGCGAGTTCGTCACCCTGCTGGACGAGGTCGTCGACCGGGACTTCCCGTTCCTGGGGGCCTGCTACGGCGTCGGGACGCTCGGGGTGTACGCGGGTGCCGTCATCGACCGCACCTACCCGGAGGAGGTCGGCCCGATCACGATCGAGCTGACCGACGACGGCCTCGCGGACCCGCT
>JAPSLQ010000161.1:0-2800 GCA_031180595.1 Isoptericola sp.
ACAGGGTGTCGTCCGCGTCGCGGCACGCTCCCTGGTACTGCCACTCCCACAGCTCCATCACCGGTCCGGGAAGCCTCGAGATCTCCGTCATGCCGAACAACCTACAAGTTGTGCAGAAGTTGTTCAAGCCCCTGTTCGGTGTCGACGTGAACGGTTCTGTCTTCAACGGTTGACGCGCTGGTGACGCGGTGATGACGCGGTTGACCGTCGGGATGAAGAGGTTCCGGACCGGTCCGGGCGTCGGCCGGTGCCTCAGGGGGTATCGCAGTGGCGGCGTACGGCAGGGGTGGGCAGAATCGAGCCATGACCCCTTCCCGACCCGCATCGACGTCGGGCGGGTCCCGGACGGCGAGCCCCGGGCTCGCCGTCGCGGCCGTCGCACGGCGCCTCGGCGTCGCACCGGCAACCCTGCGCACATGGGACCGCCGATACGGTCTGGGGCCGTCCGGCAGGACAGCAGGCTCGCACCGCCGCTACACGCGGGAGGACGTCGCGCGCCTGCTCGTCATGCGTCGTCTGACCCTCGAGGGCGTCGCGCCGGTCGACGCGGCCCGTGCCGCGCTCGACGCCGACGTCGACGAGCTCGAGTCCGCGACCGAGGACGTCGAGGGCACCGACACCGAGGACACCGAGGGCGACGACGCGCCGGGCGGCGCGCCCCGGCCCGGTCGCGCCCACCTGCGCGCGCTGCCCGGCGGGGGCGCGGGCGGACCGGTGTCCGCGCCGCCGGCGCCGGGGGCTCCCGTGGCGGTCGCGGGGAGCATGTCCGCGCGCGTCTCCGGCGTCGTCGACGCCGCCATCGCCTACGACCAGGCGCGGTGCGACGACCTGCTGCGGCTCGGGGCGGACGAGGACCCGTCGACGTGGTGGACCCAGCTCGTCGAGCCCGCGTGGCAACGGGTCGCGCAGCGCACCGTCCTCGCCGGACCCGGCGCCGTGCCCGAGGTCGTGCTCGCGACCGCCGCCCTCCAGGCCCTGCGCGACTTCACCGAGGCGCACGAGCATGCCGTCGTCGCGGCCGGGGGTCCACCGCCCAACCACCCGAGCCGGATGCGCAAGATCGTCCTGATCTTCGCCGCCGCCGACGAGGTGGTGCCGCTGTCGGCGCACGCCCTCGCGGCCGCCCTCGCGGCCAAGGGGGCGACGGCCCGGATCGTCACCGGTCCGGCGAGCACGCACCGCTCGCTCGAGCTGGTGACGATGGTGCGCCCCGCCGCCGTGGTGCTCGCCACGACGCAGCGTCGACCGGACCTGGACGTCGTGCGCGCCGTCCACGACGGCTTCCCCGAGCTGCCGGTGTTCGTCGGGCTGCGCCGCGACGACGCCGCCAGCGAGCTGCCGCTGGCCGCCACGGTCCAGCGTGTGAGGTCGTTCACGGGCCTGCTGCACGAGGTGCTGGCCGTCGTCGGATGAGCCCTGTGACGAGCACCCGGGCGGGAATAGTCCGCCGCCCGGGAACGTAGACTCGTGTCATGACGGCCTCGACCCCGCAGCACGACCCCTTCGGCTTCCTCGGGCTGACCTACGACGACGTCCTCCTCCTGCCGGGCTACTCGGACCTGGCGCCCTCGGACATCGACACGACGTCCCGCCTCACGCGCGAGATCTCGCTCCGGGTGCCGCTCGTGTCCGCGGCGATGGACACCGTCACGGAGTCGCGCATGGCGATCGCGATGGCGCGCCAGGGCGGTCTCGGCGTGCTCCACCGCAACCTCTCGATCGAGGACCAGGCGTACCAGGTCGACCTCGTCAAGCGGACCCAGACGGGCATCATCTCGAACCCCGTCACGATCGGGCCGGACGCGACGCTCGAGCAGCTCGACAAGCTCGCGGGGGAGTACCGCATCTCCGGCTTCCCCGTCGTCGACGACGGCAACCGGCTCATCGGCATCGTGACCAACCGCGACCTGCGCTTCACGCCCGTCGCGGAGTGGGGCACGACGAAGGTCGACGAGGTCATGACGCCCATGCCCCTGATCACGGGGCCGGCCGGCATCTCGCGCGAGGAGGCCACGCTCCTGCTGCGCAAGCACAAGCTCGAGCGGCTGCCGCTCATCGACGACGAGGGGCGGATCGCGGGGCTCATCACCGTCAAGGACTTCGTGAAGTCGGAGCAGTTCCCGCACGCCTCGAAGGACGGCCAGGGCCGCCTCATGGTGGGTGCGGCGATCGGCTACTTCGGCGACGCCTGGCAGCGGGCGACGACGCTCGTCGAGGCCGGCGCCGACGTGCTGGTCGCCGACACGGCGCACGGCAACGTGCGGATGCTCATCGAGATGGTCAAGCGCCTCAAGACCGACCCGGCGACCCGCCACGTCCAGGTCATCGGCGGCAACGTCGCCACCCGGGAGGGCGCGCAGTCGTTCGTCGACGCGGGCGCGGACGCCATCAAGGTGGGCGTGGGCCCGGGCTCGATCTGCACGACCCGTGTCGTCACCGGCGTCGGCGTGCCGCAGGTGACCGCGGTCTACGAGGCGTCGCTCGCGGCGCGACCGGCGGGCATCCCCGTCATCGCCGACGGCGGCATGCGCCACTCGGGCGAGATCGGCAAGGCGATCGTCGCGGGCGCCGAGTCGGTCATGCTCGGGTCGATGCTCGCCGGCACCGAGGAGGCGCCGGGCGAGACGATCCTCGTCAACGGCAAGCAGTACAAGGCGTACCGCGGCATGGGCTCGATGGGCGCCATGTCGTCGCGGGGCAAGAAGTCGTACTCCAAGGACCGCTACTTCCAGGCGGAGGTGGCCAGCGACGACCTCATCGTCCCCGAGGGCGTCGAGGGCCAGGTGCCCTACAAGGGCAC
>JAPSLQ010000161.1:2900-6237 GCA_031180595.1 Isoptericola sp.
GCGCCGGTCGCCGTCAGGCCGTCATGACCCGCGTGTGCAGCGCCTGCACGGCGTAGCGGGCGGACCAGAACGCGCCGTGCTGCCAGGCGGAGATCTCCGACATCCAGTCGCCCGCGAAGTACACGTTGCCGGCCCCCTGCTGCAGCTGCTTGAAGCCCGCGGACTGCGTGTTCGGGAAGGCCCAGGCGCCCTCGATGTACGGGACCTTGTGCCAGGCGATCGAGAACGAGCTCTCCAGCTCGCTGCGGTACTTCTCGCCGTGGATCTTGACCCCCTGCTCGACGGCGCGCCGCTCCCGCTGCCTCGGCGTCATGTCGGCGTAGGCCCGCGCGTTGGCGCCGGTGTTGTAGTAGCCGATCACGAGCCCCTTCCGCTCGCCGTACCCGTACGACGGGTACCAGAGGTGGGCGAGATCCATGTCGGTCTCCGTGATGCCGCCGAAGATGCGGTGGTCGTCCTCCCAGAAGCGGGAACGGTACTGCAGCCCGATCTTCCCCGCGGGCGAACCCGCGGTGAACTCGCCCAGTGCCGCGTCGACCCCCGAGCCCCAGTTGGTGTCCCACCGGCGCATCACGAACGGCGGCGCGGCGACGATCGCGAAGTCCGCCTCGACCTGCCGCGCCTTGCCGTTCGGCGTGGTGTAGGTGACCTTGACGCCCCCTGCGGTGTTCTCGACGCCGGTCACCGGCGAGCTGAACCGCACGTTCTGGCGGCCGATGGCGTCGACGAAGTACCGGTAGGTCGTGTCCATGCCGCCCTTGGGCTGGAACATCAGCATGGCCTGCTCCCAGTTCAGCTCGAACGGGAAGTACTGGCCGACCTTGGACGCGAGCACCTCTGACACCGTGCCCGGCCCGGGCAGCGGCGTCCCGTGCTCGTTCCACGCCGACGGGTAGACCTCGAAGCCGCGGTTGTTGCCGCCGGCGTAGGTGCCGTCCGCCTGCAGGGAGCCCCAGCTCCGCAGGAACGCCCTGAGGTTCTCCTTGTCCTCCGCCGTCAGCCTCGCGTCGAGCGCGCCCTGGTTCGTGGCGAGCGACAGCAGCTCGGAGACGTAGCCGAAGAGGTCCGCCTTCGCGGTCCGGTGACGGATCGGGTTGCCGGGCGTCGCGCCCGAGCGCTCGTTGTAGATGTAGGCGTCGGCGTTCGCGTTGGTGAACACCTCGTAGGGCACGCCGAGCTCCCGGAGGTAGTCCATCGTGACCATCCACTGGGCGATCCGCGCCGCGCCGGCGTTCATGTAGACGCCGTCGTCGAACCGGGCGGTCTGGGTGACGCCGTCGACGTCCGTCTCGGAGTCGCCGCCGCGGATCGTCAGCGTGCGGCCGCCCGGCCGGTGCCGTGCCTCCAGGACGGTGACCTGGTAGCCGGCCTTCTGCAGCTCGTAGGCCGAGGCCAGGCCCGCGGGGCCGGCGCCGACGATCACCACCTTCTTGGTGGAGCGGCCCGACAACGTGAAGTCGCTGCGCAACGGCGCGACCCAGGACTCGCTGCGCGGCTGTGCCGCGGCGGTGGGCGCGAGGCCCATCGCCCCCATCGTCGCGAACATGACCCCGGCGCTGGACCCGACTCCGACGGCCTGGAGGAAGTTGCGGCGGGAGACACCCGACGTGCTCTCTTCGGTGACCACGGACTACCACCTCTCGTGTCTGGCGGTCTGACGGGCGTCCGTCCGCGGCGTCGTGCCGGGCGTTGTC
Organism: Isoptericola sp.; assembly: GCA_031180595.1. Taxonomy (GTDB): domain Bacteria; phylum Actinomycetota; class Actinomycetes; order Actinomycetales; family Cellulomonadaceae; genus Isoptericola. The sequence goes on from JAPSLQ010000161.1 coordinate 4,595, forward strand.
GTCAGTACCTGGCGGCACGCTAGGAGCGGTCCGTGACGGGGATGAGTCGCGGGCGTTGCGGCGCAGTTGCCGTCCGTGACGTGCGCGTTTCCGGCCGCCGGACGGTCCGGACGCGTCTTCGTCCCGACCCGCGACGTTCACGTCCGGGAAACGACGCGCCCCTACGTTCGGGCCCCATCGGCCTCGTCCCGGCCGACCGGTTCCCGGGCGCCGCCACGGCTCCCGCTTCCCCTGGAGGACTGCCATGAAGAGCCGCACCAAGGTCGTCGCCACCGCCGCCCTGGCCGTGCCGAGCACCGCCCTCGCCGCGGGCAGGCTGTTCACGCCCGCGCCCACCGAGTCCTTCTCCTTCGTCACCGGCGACACCGCGATGATCGCCAACGGGGTGGCGTTCGGGAAGAACGTCGCCTGGTACAAGTCCTCCGGCCTCGGGCCGTCGGCGATGAACGCGGGCCCCGGCGTCTCGACCGAGGAGCGGTACATCCCCACGGACGTGTTCCCCGGCGGCGCGCTGCCGCCCGGCGTGACGATCACCGAGGCGCAGGGCATCAACGTGCTCATGCGCATCGGGGAGAACCTCGAGAGGGCGGGGCTGTCCTACGACGACGTCGTCTCGATGCGGGTCTTCCTCCAGAACCCCGCGGGCGAGGAGAAGATGGACTTCGCCGGCTGGAACCGCGCCTACCGCCAGTTCTTCGCCAACACCAACCTCGCCACAGGGGAGCCCATGACCGTGCAGCTCGGCTCGCGCGGCACGGCCCCGATGGTCGTCAACGAGGCCCGCCCGTCGCGGTTCGCCCTCGAGATCGAGAACCTGCCCGTCGACGGGTGGCTCGTCGAGGTCGAGGTGGACGCCGTCTACCCGTGACCGCCGCCGGGGGCCGGCGTCCCTGGTGGGGCGCCGGCTCCCCGGGGCGCCTCGGACGGCCACCCCGGCGCCGCGCTCACCGACTCCGCCCAGTCGCGGTGCACGCCGGCCTGGGCCGCGTGGAGCGCCTCGAGCGCCGTCGCGCGCAGGTGCGGGTACCGGGACAGCAGGGCGGCCAGCACGTCGAGCGTCGCGAGGGCGTCGACGTCGGCGGCGTGGAGGTCACCGTCGCCCACGACGCCGTAGAGCGCGCACAGGTCGCCGAGACGCCGCTTGCCCTCGCGGCCGGCGTCCTGCCAGCGGTCGATGACGAGCGGGTCGAGCACGGGGGACACGGGCCGGCCGAGCCGCTCGGGGACGGTGGCCAGGCCGTGCCGGGCCAGCTCGGCGTCGAGCAGCGACAGGTCGAAAGACGCGTTGTAGGCGACGAGCGGCACCCCGCGGCGCACGTGGCGGACCAGCTCGGTGGCGATCTCCTCGAGCGCCTCCGCCGGCGGGCGCCCGCGCTCGCGTGCGTGCTCGGTCGTGATGCCGTGGATCGCCGCCGCCTCGGCGGGGATGTCGACGCCCGGGTCGACCAGCCAGGTCCGCACCTCGGTGCGCACGCCGGGCAGGCGCAGCACGAGCGCGGCCGTCACGAGGCGGTCGGCGGCGACGTCCAGACCGGTCGTCTCGGTGTCGAAGCCCAGCAGCGGACCCGCGGCCCAGCCCGCGTCCGCGTGCGTCGCGACCGCCGTCGACCCGTCCATCCGCGTCCCCCTCACCGTGCTCACCG
>JAPSLQ010000011.1 GCA_031180595.1 Isoptericola sp.
AGGTGCCGGCGCGCGTTGAGCATGGTCTGCCCGTGCCGCACGAGGGTGAGGGTGAGGGTCATCGTCGCTGTGCCCTTTCGTCGAGTCCGTCGGCTCGACGCTAGGCGCGCCGGGTGGCCGTCAGGTGACCGGCGGGTGCATGCCCGATGTCGGGACGGACACCCCTGGTGTACCCGTTGCCGACACCGCGGTCGTGCGGCCCGGGCGCACGTCCGTGCCCCGGGTCGCACGACCACGGCCACCCGCCGCTCAGGCGCGCGCCTCGAGCACCAGGTTGTACGGCGTCTGCCCTGCCACCCGCGCGGTGCCGAACCCGGCCGAGGCGAAGGCGTCGAGGAGTCGCCGCGGTCCGGCCTGCGCGCCCAGCGCCGCGCCGCCGTCGGAGAGGCTGTGCGGCACGCAGAGCGCCGAGCTCGCCGCGAAGTACGTCATGGCCACCGGGTCGCCGAGGGCGTCCTCGAGGCGGTCGTGGGCGAACGGCTCGACGGCGAACACCTGGCCCCCGGGCGCCAGCGAGCGCCGCGCGTGCTCCAGCGCGCCGACCGGGTCGCCCATGTCGTGCACGGCGTCGAAGAAGCAGACGAGGTCGAACGTGCCCTCGTAGGCCGACGCGTCGCCCACCCGGAACTCGACCCTGTCCGTCACCCCCGCGGCGCGCGCCGCCTCGGTCGCGAGCCGGATGGACTCGTCGTGGTAGTCGACGCCGACGAACGTCGAGCGGGGGAACGCCTCGGCCAGCAGGATGGTTGCCGCGCCGAGCCCGCACCCGACGTCGGCCACGCGGATGCCGGCCTCGAGCCGGTCGACCAGCCCGTCGACCTTCGGCAGCCACTCCGCCACGAGCGAGCTCCGGTAGAACACGCTGTAGAACCGCTCGACCCCCGTGAAGAGGCGCGGGTCGTGCTCGTGCCACGGCACGCCCTTGCCGGTCACGTAGGCGTGGGCGAGCTTGTCGGCGGCGGCCCAGACGGCCGCGATGACCTCGAACCCCGCGATGCCGGAGGCGGGGGTGCTCTCGTCGGCGAGCACCATCGCGCGCTCGGCCGGGAGGCTGAAGCGGCCGGACCCGGCGTCGTAGTCGAGGTAGCCGGCCGCGGCCTGTGCCGACAGCCACTCGCGGGCGTAGCGCTCCGCGAGCCCGGCCTCCTCGGCGAGCTCGCCGGACGTCGCCGAGCCGACGGCGGCCAGCGTGCGCCAGAGGCCGAGCCGGTCGCCCAGGTACGTGAGGACGCCCTGGTAGGCGCTCGCCCGGTCGAGGGCGACCCGCCCGGCGAAGGCCTCGACCTCGGCGAGGTCGATGTCGCCGACCGCCGACGTCACGGTCTCGGTGGTGGTCATGATGCTTCCTTTCGGCAGAGGCGCCCCGGTGGCGCCGACGGGTCCACGCTCCGCGCCGCGTCTGGCACCGCGCTCGCACGCGATCGCCAGGTACCGGAGGCACGGCACGCGACCGTGACAGCCCGGTGACAGGACGTGCCCGGGGGAGCAGAATCGGCTCGCTGGCCCGATGCAGGAGGCGCCGTGCCGAACGACCGGTCTCCCGACGCGGCCTCCGTCGTGCGGACGGAGCTCCGGGTCGACCTGCTCGGGCCGCTGCGGCTGCGGGTCGACGGCCGCGACGTCCCGGTCCCCGGATCGCGTCGACGCGCGCTCCTGGCCGTGCTCGCCCTGGCGGGTGGTGCCGTCGTCGGCGCCGACCGGCTCGTGGCAGCACTCTGGCCCGACGACCCTCCCGAGAACTCCGTCCAGGCGCTCTACAACCAGGTCTCACGGCTCCGCCGTCACCTCGAGCCCTACGCGGACCGCCTCGAGCGCAGCGCCGGCGGCTACCGCCTCCGGCTCGAGCCGGAGGCCCTCGACGTCGCCGCCGCGCGCCGCCTGGCGCGCGAGGCGGCTGCCCGCGGCGCGGGTCCGCAGCGCACCGCCGAGCTGGTGCGCACCGCACTGGCCCTGTGGCGAGGTCCCGCCCTCGAGGAGTTCCGGTCCTGGCCCGAGCTCGAGGTCGAGGCGGTGGGGCTCGACGAGCTGCACCGCCGCCTGGTCGACGACCTGCTGGACGCCAGGCTCACGCTCGGCGAGCCCGACGTGGCCGCCGACGCCGCGCGGGCCAGGGCGGCGGACCCGCTGCGCGAGCGCACGGCCCTGCTGCACGTCCGGGCGCTGGGGTCGGCGGGGCGTCAGGCCGAGGCGATGGCGGCCGCCCAGGAGTTCCGACACCGGCTCGCCGACGAGACCGGCCTCGACCCAACCCCAGCCCTGCGTGCGCTCGAGCAGCAGGTGGCGGCCGGCGTCCTGGCCGGCACGGCCGCCGACGCGACGGGTCCGCCGAGCCGCACCGCCCGACCGGTGCGGCGCGCGGCCCGTCCGGACGGTCCTCTGGTCGGTCGCCAGCACGACCGGTCGGAGGTCGTGCGGCTCCTGTCCGGTCACGGCGTCGTCACGCTCACGGGACCCGGCGGGGTGGGCAAGACGAGCCTGGCGCTCGACGTCGCGGGCGACCCGGCCACGGCGGCGGCCACCGAGGTCGCCGTCGTCGACCTCGCCGCCGTCGACTCACCGGACCGGGTGTGCCAGGCGGTCGTCTCGACCCTGGGCCTGCGCATCACGGGCGAGGTGGGACCTGAGCAGGTCGCCGACCTGCTCAGCAACCGGCTCATGCTCCTCGTGCTCGACAACTGCGAGCACGTCCCCGACGCGTGCCGGGCGCTCGTGGCGACCCTCAGACGCGCGGCGCCCGGCGTCCGCGTCCTGGCGACGTCGCGGGTCACGCTCCACGTGCCGGGGGAGTACGTCGTGCGGCTGCAGCCGCTGCCGGTGCCCCCGACGTCGAGCGACCTCGAGGCGTTCCGGAGGCAGCCCGCGGTCCGGGCGTTCGCCGAGCACGCCAGGCGGCTCCGGTCGGACTTCCACGTGACGCCGGAGGACGCCGACGACCTCGCCGAGGTGCTGCGGCGGCTCGACGGGCTGCCGCTCGGCATCGAGCTCGCGGCGCGCCAGGTCGCCGTGATGCCGCTCGGCGCCGTCCGGCAGCGGCTGGACCGCGCGCTCGACCTGGCGACCGGGCGCGGTGACGGGACCGACAGCAGGCAGCGCACGCTGCGGGCGACGATCGACTCCTCGTACCGGCTGCTCACCGCCGAGGAGCAGCGTCTCCTGCGGGCGTTCGCCCCCTTCCCGGGCGGTCTCGACGTCGCGACGGTCGAGGCCTTGGCCGCACGGCTGGGCGTGGCCCAGGACCCCGTCGACGTGCTGCACCGGCTCGTCGACGCGTCGCTGGTCGTCTCCGACCCGGCGACGGGCCGGTGCCGCCTGCTCTTCACCGTGCGGACGTTCCTGCTCGACGAGCTGCGGGACGGCGGTGAGCTCCCCGCGGCCGAGTCCCTCTTCCTCGACACCGCGCTGCGGCTCGCGGAGGAGATCGGCGTCGAGCTGCTGGGGCCCGGCGAGCGCACAGCGGACCGGCGGCTGCGCGCCGAGCTGGACAACCTGCGGGCCGCCCGGGACGTCGCCGTCGAGCACGGCCGCGACGACGTGCGCGTGGGCATCACCGTCGCGCTCGACGAGGGTTCCATCTGGCGTGACCTGCGCGAGCTGTGGACGTGGGCGCTCGAGCTCGCGGCCGACCCCGACCTGGTCGGTCACCCGCGCCGCGCGGCCGTGCTGGGAGCCGCGGCCGAGGCCGCTCGGCTCATCGGCGACCTCGACCGGGCGGCGGCGCTGGCCCACGAGGCGATGCGGGTGGCCGGGCCCGACCCCGACCCGGCGCTGGTCCAGGGCGCCTGGCGGGCTCTCGGCTCCGTCGCGCACTTCCGCGGTGACTTCGCGGCCGCCGTCGACGGGTGGTTGCGCTCGGGCAAGGGCCGCCGCGTCGAGTCGGGGGCGTACGTGGCCTCGGCCGCCCTCGCGACGGCGTACGGCGGGGATCCGGCCGGGGCCAGGAAGCTGCTGGACCGCGCGCAGGTCGCCATCTCCAGGTCAGGGTGCCGCTCGCACGCCGCCTTCGCGACGTACGTGGAGGCCGAGATGGCGGCGGCCACCGACCCTCGGACGGCGGTCCCGCTGTACCTCCGCGCGATCGAGGACGCCCGCGACGCCGGGACGACGTTCGTCGAGGGCGTCGCGAGCGTCGGGCTGGCGTCGGCCCGCACCCGGCTGGGCGACCTGGCCGCGGCGGCGGACGGGTTCCGGTACCTGCTCGACTTCTGGCGCCGGACGGACCAGCCCACGCAGCTGTGGACCACCGCCCGCAACGCCGCTGGCCTGCTGGCCGAGACCGGCCGCACCCGCGTCGCCGCGCTGGCCCTGCTCGTCGCCGCGGCACAGCCCGCCGCGGCCGCCGTCGGGCCGGCGATCGCGCGGAACAGCGGCCGCACGGACGTGCACCCCGAGGGGATCGTGCCGCCGGACGTGCTCGCCGACCTCCGCGAGGAGGCGCGACGGCTCGGCGTGACCGGGACGCTGGACGCGCTCAGCGGCGAGCTGGCCGCCGTCGCGCGCGGGTGGGCGGCCGAGCCGCGCTGACCTCGTCGACCGTCTGGAAGGTCAGACCCCGCCGGCCGTGAGAGCGGTGTCCCCGCACAGGTGCACGGGCATGCCGAGCGCGGCGAAGCACGCCGCCTTGGCGGCCAGCGCCTTGTCGGCCGTCTCGGCGTCGGGCGCGTACGCGACGTTGAGGTGGTTGGCCTTGTGCCGCGCCATGAACTGGTCGCGCGTGACGCCGTGCAGCACCGCGTGCATGATCGGCCACTCGGGGTTGGTGGCCTCCTTGCGCCGGCGGGTCTCGTCGTCGGGCAGCGCGACCGCCGAGGCGCGGCCGAGGTCGACCTGGAGGATGCCGTCGGCGATGTACACGCGCGACCAGACGATCTCGCCCTCCTTGGACACGCCGTTGATGGTCGACCCGCCGGCCGGGAAGAACACCGGGTCCTGGCGCCAGCCCTCCGCGCCCGCGTAGCCGCCCTCGAGGTGCGACGGAGGCACCGATCCTGAGATCTCGAAGACCCAGACGAACCGGCCGTCGAACTCCTCGCCCCAGCGCACGTCGTGCAGGGTGGTGGCGGGGTCGAGGCCCATCGCGGTCCAGATGCGGTTGGTGACGAGCGCGTCGACCGCCACGCCCTCGTCGACCTCGTTGAAGTGCGGGAACGCCTGGCCGTCCCACAGGACGCGCTCGCCGTCGCGCGACCGGACCGGCGGACGCCGGACGTTGTTGAGCAAGCCCTCGGCGAGGTCGGAGGCGGGGGAGAGGTCCTTGAGGCCTTGCTGGTACTGGATTCCGACGGCGTCGAGGCCGAAGTCGTCGGCGATGCGCAGGGCGGCGATGTACATCTTGTGCTGCCAGCGCAGCTGGGTGGGCGTGAGCTCCGTCGCCTCGTCCGTGCCGAGGCGGAACGTCATGCCGGCGTCCTCGAGCCACCGCTGGACGTCGTCGGCCTCGTCGTCGGTGACCCGCTGCATCTCGGCCCAGAGCGCAGACTGCGACAGCCGCTCCTTGTAGATGCCGATCCCGTTGAGCAGCTCGTCGTCGAAGATGGCGTTGTACATGCCCATGCAGCCCTCGTCGAAGACGCCGATGATCGCCTTCTCGCGCAGCAGCTGGGCGGCGACGGCGTCGCCGAGCTCCTTCTCCGGCGACGCCGGCAGCTCGGGCAGCGCGTGGACGTGCGAGTCGTCGTGCTCGATGCGCCCGGTCGTCACCCAGGACGCGATGGCGTCCTTGAACCACTGGTCCGTGCCGTCGACGGTCCAGACGGTCGAGTACGGCTTGCCCATCTTCGTCAGGCCGGCGTTGAGGCCGAGGAGCCCGACGAGGCCGGGCCAGTCGCCCGCGAAGTTGGCCGCAGTGAGGATCGGGCCGCGGTGCGTGCGCAGGCCCGCGAGCACGTGGTGCGAGTACTGCCACACGGCCTCGGCGACGATGAGCGGGGCGTCCGGCGGGATGGTCGCGAAGACGTCGAGGCCCATGCGCTGGCTCGAGATGAAGCCGTGCCCCGTCTCGGGGTCGACGTCGTTGGCGCGGACGACGTCCCAGCCGTTGGCGGCGAAGGCGTCCGTGAGGACGCGCTCGAGCTCGACCTGCGTGGGCCATCCGGCGACGTTGGCGGACTCGCGCAGGTCGCCCGACGCGACGAGGTACGCCGTGCTCGCGGGAGCCGTGGGCGGCTCGGGGATCGACGGGAGGGCATAGGCGGTCATGCGGTGCTCCTACGGTTCAGGGGTCGCGGCGTCGCGAGGTCGCGGCGGCACTCCACCGAGGATGCCAGTAATCGATTACACGCCGCAAGGGGCGATCGTGATCGAGTCGGTCACCGAGCCGCCTGGACGACCGCGGCCGCGTCCTCGGTCGCCTGCACCACGTGCCGCGCGGGCGTGTCGTCGCCCGAGATCCGGTCGAGCAGGAGGCGCGCCGCCGTCACTCCGAGGTCGCGCGGGTTGAGCGGGACGAGCACGACGTCCGACGTGCGCGACGTCGCGAACGGCAGGTCGCCGACGATCCCGACGCCGAGCTCCGGCCCGGGCGACCTGCGGTTGGCGTCCGGCCCCGGGAGGGGGCCGCCGTGCCTGTCCGCGAGCGCGCGCAGCACCCCGACCCCGGCGAGGTTGTTCGTCGCCAGGACCGCGTCGGCCGCGGGCGAGCGACCGAGCAGCGCGCCGAGGGCCTCGTAGCCGCCGTCGACCCGGAAGTTGGCGTGGACGAGCAGGCCGTCGTCGGCCACGAGGCCCGCGTCCTCCAACGCCTGGCGCCAGCCGTCGGCCCGGTCGACGGCGGTGCTCGTGGTGGCCGGCCCGGTGACGCACGCGATGCGGCGGAACCCTCGCTCGACCAGGGCGCGGGTCGCGCGGTAGCCGAGGGACCGGTTGTCGAAGGTCACCTGGTCGACGGCGTGCGTGACGCGGCGGTCGATGACGACGACGCTGCGGCCGTTCCCGACGAGCCTGTCGATCGGCGGCGTCGAGGTCGCCGGGGCGAGGACGACGCCGGCCATCTTCTCGTCGTGCGCCACGGCGAGGTACCGCTCCTCCTTGTCCGGCCGGTCGTCGGTGTTGCACAGCACGACGGAGAACCCGGCCTCGAGCGCCACGTCCTCGACCCCGCGGGCGACGGCGGTGAAGAACGGGTTCTCGACGTCGGGCAGCACGAGGGCGATCACCTCGCTGTGGCGCCGTCGCAGCGAGCGTGCCGTGCGGTCGGGGGAGTAGCCCAGCTCCATGACGGCGTCGCGCACCGCGGACGCGAGCTCCGGCCGGACGTTCTTGCCGTTGAGCACCCGCGAGACGGTCGCCGTGGAGACGCCCGCGAGGTTCGCGACGTCGACGATGCGTGCCATGAGGGCTCCTCCCGGTGGGGCGCAGGACCGGGTGCACCCGGTCGCCGCCCACGGTACGGGCGGCGTGAACTGGAGTGTTGCACCTCACGGGACGACCGCGTATGTTGACGGTTAACCGTTAGCAGCAATCGATTACAGCACGACGGACGAGGAGGTCCGGTGAGCACCACCGACGGTCACTGGCGACGCGCAGCGGCGATGAGCGTCCCCCCGGCACGTGCGCTCGGTCAGCACGTGGTGGACCACCTGCGCCGACTCATCATCACCGGCGAGCTGCCCAGCGGCACGCACCTCGTCGAGGCGCAGCTCTCCGAGGCGTTCGACGTGAGCCGGGGCCCCGTCCGCGACGCGCTGCGTCAGCTCGAGACCGAGGGGCTCGTCGAGTCGCGCCGCCGCGGGGTCTTCGTCATCGGCCTCACGCTCGACGACATCGAGGAGCTCTACGGGCTGCGCAGGCTCCTCGAGGTCGAGGCCGTCCGGCTGTGCCTGGGGCGGCAGGGCGTCGGCTACGAGGCGGCGTCGGCCGCGCTCGACCGCATGCGCGCCGCCGCCGACGCCCAGGACCCGACGGCGTTCGCCACGGCCGACCTCGACTTCCACTCCGCCTTCTACGCCGCGTCCGGCCATCGCCGCCTCGACGCGATCTGGCAGCAGTACCGCCCCACGTTCGCGGGCATGCTCGCCGTCACGAACGCCGAGGACCAGGACCTGGCGCCGACGTTCGACGATCACGCCGCGCTACTGCGCGCCGTCATGAGCGGCGACCTCGGTCGCACGCTCGAGCTCATCGAGGAGCACCTCGACGGGTCGCACCGCCGGATGCTCTCCGCCTACTCGCGATTCGTCGCCTCACCCTGACGCCGGGACGCCGCCGGAGGCCACGGCCCCGGCGCCACCCCGGACCTCTCACCTGACGTACGACCCTGCAGCAGCGACAAAGGAGTTGTCACACCATGAACCGACGTAGCACCCACCTGCTCACGGCCGGGGCGGCGTTGGCCGTCACCGCGCTCACGCTCTCCGCCTGCTCCGGCGGCGAGGGCACGGGCGACGGCGGCGGTGACGCCGCCTACCCGAGCGAGGACATCACGCTCATCGTCCAGGCCGCGGCCGGCGGCGGGTCCGACCTCACGTCCCGCGCCCTCGCGAACGAGCTCGAGCCGATCCTCGACACGTCCATCGTCGTCGAGAACCGTCCCGGCGCCTCCGGGTCGACCGCGATGCAGTACGTCGCCGACCAGGAGCCCGACGGGTACACGATCGGCTTCGTCCCCGTCGAGATCGCGATGCTCGGCCACCAGAACTTCGACGTCGACCCGGCCGACTACGACTTCCTCGGCCAGATCATGCTCGCGCCGGGCGTGCTCGTGGTCCCCGCGGACAGCCCGTACGAGACGCTCGACGACTTCGTCCAGGCAGCCCAGTCGCAGGAGCTGTCCGTGGCGAACTCGGGCGCCGGCTCCATCTGGGAGGCCGCGGCGCTCGGCCTCGCCGACGAGACGGGTGCGCAGCTCACGCCCGTCCCGTTCGACGGCGGTGCCCCGGCGCTCGCGGCGGCGGTCGGCGGCCAGGTCGACGCCGCGGTCGCCGGCAGCGGTGAGGTGTCCGCCGCCGTCGCCGAGGACCAGGTCCGGGCACTGGCGATCTTCCACTCGGAGCGCCACCCCGACCTCCCGGACACCCCGACGGCCGCCGAGGAGGGCTACGAGCTCGAGTTCGGCGGGTGGGGCGGCATCTACGCGCCCGCCGGTCTGCCGGACGACGTCCGCTCGACGCTGGAGAGCTCGATCGAGGAGGCGGCGACGTCCGACGGGTTCGTCGAGACCGTCACGGCCTCCGGGGCACTGCCGGTCTACAAGTCGAGCAGCGAGTTCACCGAGTTCGTCAGCTCCGAGTACGAGCGATTCGGGCAGATCCTCGGGAACGGCTGATGGACGCCAGCGCATCGCAGGTCACCCCGTCCGAACCGGACGGGGTGACCCCCGCCCCCACCTCGCGACCCCTCGAGATCGCGTCCGCCGTCGGTGCCCTCGTGTTCCTGGGCGCGCTGGCGTTCCTCGCCCGGCGGATCGAGGTCCGGGCCGAGACCGGCGGGATCGACCCCCGCTGGTGGCCCGAGCTGCTCGGCACGGTCGGCGTCGTGCTGGCCCTCGCGCTGCTCGTCGTGGCCGTCGTCCGGCCGATGCCGCGTGACGACCTCGAGTCCTCGACGCATCGCGGCTTCGTGCGCCTCGGCCTCACCGTCGCCATCACCGCGGCGTACCTCGTCGCATGGCCCCTGGTCGGGTTCCTCGTCGCGACCGCCCTCTTCCTCGTCGCGGTGACCGCCGTCTTCGGCGGGCGCGGCTGGGGCGCGCTGGTGCTGTTCCCGGCGATCACCACCGGCTTCATCCACCTGCTCTTCGACGTGCTCCTCGAGGTGCCCCTGTGAACGTCATCTCCGACGGCCTTGTCCCGCTTCTCGACGTCACCGTGGTGGTCTGCCTCCTCGCGGGCCTCCTCGTCGGCACCTTCGTCGGGCTCTTCCCCGGGATCACCGGCTCGATGGCGGTCGCGCTCGCGGCCGGCTTCACGCTCACCCTCGAGCCCGTCCAGGGCCTCGCCGTCCTGCTGACGATCTACGTCGGCGCGAACTACGGCGACCGCATCCCGTCGATCCTCGTCAACACCCCGGGCACACCGGCCGCGATCGCCACGACGCTCGACGGCTACCCCATGGCCAAGCAGGGCAAGGCCGGCCTGGCTCTCGTCGCCTCGTCGTTCGTCACGACGGCGGGGATCCTCGTGTCGATGGCCGTCTTTCTCGTCGCGGCCCGCCCCATCGCGCAGTTCGCGCTCGAGTTCGGGCCGTCCGAGATGTTCGCCCTGGTGGTGTTCGGCCTCACCGTCATGATCTCCATCTCGTCGAAGTCGATCCTCAAGGGCGTCATCGCCGGCATCGTCGGCCTCGCGATCGCGACGGTCGGTCGCGACCCGGTGACGGGCGACGAGCGGTTCGTCTTCGGCGTCAACGAGCTGAACTCGGGCCTCCCCTTCATCGCCGTCATCATCGGGCTCTTCGGCATCGCCGAGCTCTTCGACCAGCTCGTCACCCACCGCGAGCACCTGGTGCGGCCGATCTCGTCGCTGGGTCGCTGGTGGCCGAACCGGCGCGAGATCCGGCAGATGGGCAAGCCCTTCGCCCTGGGGTCGGTCATCGGCACGTTCGTCGGCATCGTGCCGGCCGCAGGCGGCGACATCGCCGGGCTGATCGGCTGGGACCGCGCCAAGCGGATGTCGAAGGAGCCCGAGAAGTTCGGCAAGGGCTCGCTGGAGGGTCTCACCGCGGCCGACACGTCGTCGAGCGCGACGCTCGGCGGCTCGCTGACCACGACCATGGCGCTCGGCATCCCCGGTGACTCCGTCATGGCCGTGATGATCGGCTCGATGGTCATCTGGGGTCTGCAGCCGGGTCCGTCGCTGTTCAGCAACAGCCCCGACCTCGTCATCACGATCGCGGCGATCATGATCATCGCGACGCTGCTGTCCCTCCTGATCAGCCTCGTGCGCATGCGCGGGATGGTGCGCCTGCTCGACCTCCCGCAGCACTACCTGTGGGCGGGGATCCTCGTCTTCTGCGCCGTCGGCACCTACACCACGACCAACTCGATGTACACGGTCTGGGTCATGCTCGCGTCCGGCGTGGTCGGTCTCGTCATGAAGCGCACCGGGTTCCCGGCCGGACCGGTCGTCCTCGGCCTGCTGCTCGGCCCCCTCGCCGAGGCCAACCTGCGCCGCGCCCTGCTCATCGACGGGCCCGCGTCGCTCGTCACGCAGCCGATCTCGGCCGTCCTGCTCGTGCTGGCCCTGGTCGGGCTCGCGACGCCGCTCGTGGCGCGCGTCCGAGCGTCTCGTCGTCGCGAGCCTCGCGCCGAGGAGGCGCACGTCACGAGCGGGCGGGGCCGGTGAGCCCTGCTCCCGTGCGGACGGATCCACGCGTGCGCCGTCGATGGGTTGCGGTCGACCACCCCGGCTGGGTGCAGGCCCACGCCTCGACGGTCGTGGCGCACGACGGCGATGTGGTCGCCGCGTGGTTCGCCGGCACCCGCGAGGGCACGCCGGACAACCGGGTGTGGCTCGCGCGCCGCGGGCCAGGGGCCGCCTGGGGTCGGCCGGTCGTCGTGGACGCGGGTCGGGTCGCCCGGTGGAACCCCGTCCTCGCCCACGGACCGGCGGGCGACCTGTGGCTGTTCCTGCGCCGCGGCGCGCGGATCTCGGAGTGGAGCACCTGGGTGCGCCGCTCGGCGGACGGCGGGCGCACGTGGTCCGAGGCGGTCGAGCTGGTCCCGGGCGACGTGGGCGGTCGCGGGCCGGTGAAGAACCCTCCGGTCGTCGCGCCCGACGGCGCCTGGCTGGCGCCAGGGTCGACAGAGGAGTGGGGCGAGCGCCCGCGGTGGCAGCCGTTCGTCGACCGCTCGCAGGACGGCGGACACACGTGGCACGCGGCGCCCATCCCGCTCGACCGTGAGCGGCTGCGCGGCGCCGGCGCGATCCAGCCGGCCCTGTGGGTGGCCGACGGGCGGGTGCACGCGCTGCTGCGCAGCACCGAGGGCCGCGCCCTGCGGTCGTCCTCGGCGGACGGGGGCCGGACGTGGTCGGTCGCCGAGCCGACCGGACTGCCCAACAACAACTCGGGCCTCACCGTCGTGCCGCTGCCCGGCGGCGCGGTCGCGTGCGTCCACAACCCCGTCGCCGGCGACTGGGCGGCACGCTGCCCGCTCGTCGTGTCCGTCTCGACCGACGACGGCCGCACCTGGCGACAGGTCGTCACCGTCGAGGACGGCGTCACACCCGTCGAGGACGACCCGTTCCTCGTGCCGTCACCGCCACCTGCGGCACCGGCCTTCGAGCCCGCCGACGGCGGCGTCGGCACCGACGGCACCGGCGAGTACTCCTACCCGGCCGCCGTCGTCGTCCGCGACACGCTCCTGATCACCTACACCTGGCAACGCCGCGGCATCGTCGAGGCACTCGTCCCGCTCGCGGCCCTCGCGCCGCGCCCCACCACCGAAGGAACACCATGACCGCTCGCATCATCAGCGCCGTCCCCGTCCCGTTCACCGCCGACGGCTCGCTCGACCTGGCCACCTACGACGCCGCCCTGGCTGCGATCGCGCCGCACGTGGGCGGTGCGCTGATCGCGGGGACGACCGGCGAGTTCCCGGCGCTCGACGACGACGAGCGGGTCGAGCTGTTCCGGCGGGCCGCGGACGTGCTGGGCGCCCAGCGCGTCGTCGCGCACCTCGGGCACGGGAGCACGCGGCAGGTGCTGCGCCTCGCCGAGGCCGTGGCCGGGCTCGGGATCGGCCGCTTCGCCCTGCTCAGTCCGTACTACCTGCCGACCGACGACGACGGCGTCGTCGAGTTCTTCCGCGCGCTCACCGAGGCGCACCCTCAGGCCGAGGTCTACGCCTACCTCTTCCCGGAGCGCACGGGGATGGACGTCTCGCCCGAGACGCTCGCGCGCGTCCTCGCGCTGCCCGGGATGGTCGGCGTGAAGCTGTCGGGCGGGGCCGCCGCGCGGCTGCCCGAGTACGCGGCGGTGCTCGGGCCCGACCACGAGCTCTACTCCGGCGACGACTCGACGCTCCCCGCGGTGCTCGCGGCGGGCGGGACCGGGGTCGTCTCGGGTGTGTCGAGCGCGTTCCCGGAGACCTTCGCCGCGCTCGCGCGGGCGCTGGACGCCGGGAGCCCGGACGCCGACGCCGCCCAGGCCGTGGTCAAGGAGATCGTCCCGCTCGTCGGTCCCACCGTCCCGCGGCTCAAGGCCGCGATGGCCGCGCGTGACGGCGCGCCCTGGGCCTCGCGCATGGCGCTGCCCGCCGTCGACGACGCGACGCTCGAGGCGATCCGTGACGCCGTCGCGGCGCACCGCTGAGCCCGGCCGACCAGGGAGCGACATGGGCGAGCAGCCGGTGAGCACCGCGGCCGGTGCGCCCGCCTCCGGGCGCGTCGCGGTCGTGGGGTCGGCCAACCTCGACGTCGTCGTCGACGTCCCGCGGCACCCGCGCGGCGGCGAGACGATCCTCGGCGGTGACCTGCGCCGCAGTCCCGGCGGGAAGGGAGCCAACCAGGCGGTCGCCGCCGCGCGGGCCGGCGGCGCCGACACCGTGCTGGTCGGGGCGCTCGGGCCCGACGACGGCGCCGAGGTCCTGCTGCGGTCGCTGACCGGGGCGGGGGTCCGGACCGACGGGGTGCGCCGCGTCGCCGCGGCCACGGGCACGGCGCTCATCACGGTCTCGCCGGACGGCGAGAACGCGATCGTGGTGGCGCCGGGGGCCAACGCGCGCGTCGTCGTGGACGAGCCCGCGCGCGAGCTGGTGGCGGCGGCCGACGTGGTGCTCGCGCAGCTCGAGGTCCCGCTCGACGTCGTCGTCGCGGCGGCCCGAGCGCGACGTCCCGGAGTCCCGTTCGTGCTCAACGCGGCGCCCTCGCGCGAGCTGCCCGCACCGGTGTGGCAGGACGTGGACGTCCTGGTCGTCAACGAGCACGAGGCTGCCGACCTCGCCGGACCGGACGGGGCGACTCAGCCCGAGCGGGCGCCGTCGGAGCTCGCGCGCCTGCTGCTCGCCCGCGTCCCCGCCGTCGTCGTGACGCTCGGCGGCGACGGCGCGCTCGTGGCCCGGCGTGGCCACGACGACGTGCGGGTGCCGGGGGTCCGGGTCGACGTCGTGGACACGACGGGTGCGGGGGACACGTTCTGCGGGGTGCTCGCCGCCGAGCTCGCGCGCGGGGCCGACCTCGCCGAGGCCGCGCGCGTGGCGACCGTGGCGGGGGCGCTCGCCGTGACCCGGCACGGCGCGCAGGACGCCGTCCCGGGCCGCGCCGAGGTGCTCACACGCCGGTCGCGCGTGCCCGGATGATCGGGATCGGGAAGTGCGACGCCCGGATCGGGTCGAGCGTCGAGTCCGTGATTCCAGCCGTGAAGTCCTCGATCCCGAAGACGCGGAAGAGCGCCTCGCGACCGAACTTCGAGCTGTCGGCCACGAAGAAGGCTTCCGACGCGATGGACCGCATCTTGCGCTTGAGCTCGATCTGGTAGCTCGTCGCCGCGTAGATGCCGTCCTCCATGACGGTCCCGGCGCCGAAGATCGCGACGTTGACCCGCAGGTTCTCGACCTGCTGGACCGACGTAGGGCCCCACATCGACGTCGTCGTGGGCAGCAGCTCACCGCCGACGAACACGAGGTTGACCTGCGGCTTGGTCGCGATCTCCAGGCCCACGTGCAGGTCGTGCGTGACGACGGTGAGGCGCTCGTGCGTCAGGTGCCGGGCGACCTCCAGGCAGGTGGACCCGCCGTCGAGGAGGACCGTCTGCCCCTCGAGGATCCGCTCGGCCATGGCGGCGCCGATGGCCTGCTTCTCGGCGCGGTGCAGGTTGCCCCCGTGCACGCGTCCGTGCTCGAAGGTGTGCACGGCGGCCGCGGCACCCCCGTGCGTCCGCGTGATCGCCCCCTCGGCCGCGAGGCGGTCGAGGTCGCGGCGGATCGTCGACGTGTCGACGTCGAACCGTGCCGCCAGGGCGGCGACGCTCTGGAAACCGTGCTGCTCAACGAGTTGCACGATCTGCTCGCGCCGAGTCATCGGTGACCCCCTCCGTCGTCCTGCGGCACAGGTTAGCAGCACCTTGTGCGCGAAAGTGCGCACACGCGGGATGGTGGGATGCACGAAACCGTGCTTGACGGGTCCTGATTAGCGGCCTAGCGTGTGCGCAGTCGGGTGCGATGACCGCGCCGCACGACATGCAGATCACGAGGGAGTGAAGAGATGAAGCACCTGCGCACACAGGCAGTCCTCGCCTCGGGCGTCGCCGCCCTGATGCTGGCCGGCTGCGGATCCGTCGGAGGCGCCTCCGCGGGCGCCGGTGGTGGCGCGGCGGGCGGCTCGGACGGGGCGGCAGCCACCATGGTCACCGTCGTCAAGGTCAAGGGCATCCCGTGGTTCGACCGCATGGAGGAGGGTGTCCTGGCCTACGGGGAGCGCACCGGGATCGACGCCCGCGCCGAGGGCGGCGACGACGTCAGCCCGGAGAAGCAGATCCAGATCATCCAGGACCTCATCGCCCAGAAGCCCGACGCGATCACCGTCGTGCCGAACTCCCCGGAGTCGCTGTCCGCGGTGCTCAAGCAGGCGCAGGACCAGGGCATCGTCGTCGTCGCCCACGAGGCCACGGGCATCGAGAACGTCGACGTCGACATCGAGGCGTTCGACAACGCCGTCTACGGCCGCGAGATCATGGAGAACCTGGCCGAGTGCATGGGCGGCGAGGGCACGTACGTGCAGTTCGTCGGCGGCCTCACCGCCAAGACGCACATGGAGTGGGTCGGCGCCGCCTACGACCTCCAGCAGGCGGAGTTCCCGGGCATGACCCGCGTCGAGACCCCGATCGAGAGCACCGACAACGAGACCGCGGCCTACGAGAAGGCCAAGGAGATCCTCGCGAAGCACCCGGACATCAAGGGCTTCCAGGGCTCGGCCGGCAACGACGTCCCGGGCATCGCCCGCGCGGTCGAGGAGGCGGGCCTGGAGGACGAGACCTGCGTCATGGGCACCTCCATCCCGTCGGCCGCGTCGAAGTACCTGGCCACCGGCTCGATCGACAAGATCTTCTTCTGGGACCCGGCCCTGGCCGGCGAGGCCCAGCTCGAGATCGCCCGCATCCTCGCCGAGGGCGGCACGATCGAGGAGGGCACCGACCTCGGGATCGAGGGCTACGAGAGCCTCACCAAGCTCGAGGGCTACGACAACGTCTTCCTGGGCAACGCGTCGATCGCGGCCGACGCCGAGACCGCCGCCCAGTACGACTTCTGACCGTCCTGGCGGGACGGGCACGACGCACCGTGCTCGTCCCGCCGTGGTGCTGGAAGGCGCACAGATGACAACCACAGCCACAGCCGGCGCGGCCACGCCCATCCTCGAGGTGCGTGACGTCGTCAAGACCTACGGCGGCGTCACCGCGCTCGCCGGGGTGTCCCTGTCGCTCCTGGCCGGCGAGGTGCTCTGCCTCGCGGGCGAGAACGGGTGCGGCAAGTCGACCCTGATCAAAATCATCTCCGGGGCGGAGCGCCCGGACTCGGGCCAGATCGTCGTCGACGGCGAGGTCTTCGCCGCGATGAACCCGACGGCCGCGATCTCCAGCGGGATCCAGGTCATCTACCAGGACTTCTCGCTCTTCGGCAACCTCACCGTGGCGGAGAACATCGCGCTCACCTCGGCGGTCGCCGGTCGCCGGAGGCTCTTCGACCGCGCGGCCGCCCGGGCCCGCGCGCGGGCGGTCGTCGACGACCTGGGGCTCGCGCTCGACCTCGACGCCGACGTGGAGAACCTCTCGGTCGCCGACAAGCAGCTCACCGCGATCTGCCGCGCCCTCGCCAACGACGCGCGCGTCATCATCATGGACGAGCCGACGACGGCCCTGACGCACACCGAGGTCGACCGGTTGTTCGAGATCGTCGGACGTCTGCGCGACCGCGGTGTCGGCCTCATCTTCGTCTCGCACAAGCTGGACGAGGTCATGGCGATCGCGCAGCGCGTGACCATCCTGCGGTCGGGTCGGCACGTGATCACGGGCCCGACGAGCGAGTTCGACCCGCGCTCCATCACGCAGCACATGACGGGGCGCGAGCTCGACGAGACGCGCCACGTCAGCGACCTGCCGTCCCCGGACGACGTCGTGCTCGAGGTCGAGGGACTCGGCCTGGACGGTGCCTACGACGACGTCTCGTTCGTGCTGCGGCGCGGCGAGATCCTCGGCGTGACCGGTCTGCTGGGCTCGGGGCGCACCGAGATCGCCGAGGCGCTCTTCGGCGTCCTGCCGCACGACCGCGGCACGATCCGGGTCGACGGGGAGCCGGTCCGGATCCGCTCCATCCAGGACGCCATCGACGCCGGGATCGGCTACGTGCCCGAGGACCGCCTGACGCAGGGCCTCTTCCTGGAGGCGTCCATCGCCGACAACCTCGTCGCCGGCTCGCTGGACCGGCACCGCACCCCGTGGCGCACGCTCGACGTGCGCGCGGTCCGCGCGACCATCGACCGGCTGTTCCGCCGGTTGCGGATCAAGGCCCCGAGCGTCCAGGCACCGGTGCGCTCGCTCTCGGGCGGCAACGCCCAGCGGGTCGTGCTCGCCAAGTGGCTCGCACGCCAGCCGAAGGTCCTCATGCTCAACGGGCCCACCGTCGGGGTGGACGTGGGGTCGAAGGCGGAGATCCTCGACATCCTGCGCGCCGAGGCGGCCGACGGCCGCGGGGTGGTCGTCATCTCCGACGACGCGCCCGAGCTCGTCGCGTGCTGCCACCGCGTCATGGTGGTGCGCCACGGCCGCATCGTCGACGTCCTGGACGGCGACGCCGTCACGGTCGACTCGATCAGGGAGAAGGTGGCCGCATGAGCGCGCCTCAGAGCTCGGCGACCTCGTGGGCCAGGCGCCTGCGCGGTGCGAACAACGAGGGTGTCCTCGCTCTCATCCTGCTGCTGGTGGTCGTCGGCATGTCGATCGCCAACCCGGTGTTCCTCACGCTCCCGACGGCGTTCAGCATCGCGCGCGACGCGATCGTCCCGCTGATCCTCGCCCTGGGCGTGCTGCTCATCATCATCCTGGGCGGGATCGACGTCTCGTTCGCCGCGATCGCGGTGTTCGCCGGGTACGCCACGGTGCGGCTCATGGAGGGCGGCACGCTCGACCTCGGCCTCGTCGCGGCGTTCGCCGTCGCGATCGTGATCGGCGGGTGCCTCGGGGCGATCAACGGCTGGGTCATCGCCCGGTTCCGTCTGCCGACCCTGATCGTCACGCTGGGGACGCAGGGGATCTTCAAGGGAGCGCTGCTGACCTACGTCGGCGGCAAGTACATCGCCAACCTGCCCGAGTCGCTCGCCGGCGTCGGCACGGCGAACGTGCTCGAGGTGAGCCTCGAGAACGGGCAGGCCAACCTGCACGTGATGGTGATCCCCGCCGTCGTGCTCGCCGTCGTGCTGGCATGGGTGCTGCGGCGCACGATGTTCGGGCGCAGCATCTACGCCATCGGCGGCGACATCGAGGCCGCGCGGCGCGCCGGGATCCGCGTGGTGCGGGTCCAGGTCTGGGTCTTCGTCATCGTCGGGGCCATGGCGGCGACCGCCGGCATGATCTACATGATCCTGGGTCGCAGCGCGAGCCCGCACGAGCTGGTCGGCACCGAGCTGGACATCATCGCGGCGGTCGTCCTCGGCGGCGCCTCGATCTTCGGCGGGCGGGGCTCCGTGCTCGGCACGGTGCTCGGCGTCCTGCTCGTCCAGGTGATCAACAACAGCCTGATCCTCGCCGGCGTCCCGAGCGCCTGGCAGCGCGCCGCCGTCGGCGCCCTGCTCGTCGTGGGCGTGGGGATCCAGGCGATCGCGGCCCGGCGCGCGTCGCAGGTGCGCCGCGTCCAGGAGGTCGCGCCCGAGCCCAAGGAGGTGGCGGCCGTATGAGCACCGTCGAGAAGCCCAACCCGTTGAAGCAGGTCAACGACGCCGTGGACTCACGGTGGAGCGAGCTGCTCTCGCGGGTGCACATGGAGCGCACGACGCGGCGCATGCTCGCGCTCGTCGTCATCGCCTTCGCCCTGTTCGCGGTCCTCGCGCCGAACGTGTTCCTCAGCGCGATCAACCTGCAGAACATCGCCCTGGCCAGTCCGGAGATCGGCATCCTCGCCGTCGCGATGATGCTCGCGATGCTCACCGGCGGGATCGACCTGTCCCTCGTGTCGATCGCCAACCTCTCGGCCATCACCATGTCGACGATCTACACCGCGGTCGCCGCGACCGACCCCGCCCAGGCAGAGGCCATGATGCCCGTCATCGTGCTGGCCGGCGTGCTCGTCGGTCTCGCCGGCGGGGCGATCAACGGAGTGCTCGTCTCGGTCGTGGGGATCACGCCGATCCTCGCGACGCTCGGCACGATGCAGATCTACAACGGCGTCGCGGTCGCCTGGACCGGCGGCTCGACGCTCTACGGTGCCCCCTCGGCCCTGACGGCGATGGGCATGTCCACGCTCGCCGGTGTTCCCCTGCTCTTCCTGGCGTTCGTCCTGGTTGCCGTCGGCGTCGGCGCGCTGCTCAACCGCACGCCGCTGGGACTGAAGGTGCAGCTCCAGGGTGCCAACCCGACGGCGGCGCGCTACTCGGGCATCCGTGGTCGCTCGGTCCTCATGAGCACCTACCTGCTCACCGGCCTGCTGGGCGGCATCGCCGGCGTGCTGTTCCTCGCCCGCAACCCCACGGCGTCGGCCGACTACGGCGCGTCGTACGTGCTGCTGGTCATCGTGATCGCCGTGCTCGGCGGCACCAACCCCAACGGTGGGTACGCGACGGTGCTCGGCGTCGTCCTCGCGACGCTCACGCTGCAGATCGTCTCGAGCGGCTTCACCGCGGTGCGCCTGTCCTCCTACGAGTACGCCATGGCCCAGGGCGTCATCCTCATCGCCGTCATGGTGCTCGACCAGGTGCGGTGGCGGCGGCGTCGCCGCCGGCCAGCCGCGACGGTCGCCGCCTGACGCGCAGATCTTCCCCGAAAGGAAACCGATGAAGAAGATCATCAACAAGCCCGAGCAGTTCGTCGACGAGATGATCGAGGGCATCCTGCTCGCCCACCCCGACAAGGTGCGGACGCCCGGCGACGACCGGCGCATCCTCGTGCGTGCCGACGCGCCGCTCGAGGGCAAGGTCGGGATCGTCACCGGCGGCGGGTCGGGACACCTGCCGCTGTTCAAGGGATACGTCGGGCGCGGCCTGTGCTCGGGCGTCGCGATCGGCAACGTCTTCTCCTCGCCGTCCTCCCAGCAGGTCTTCGAGGCGACCAAGGCCGTCGACGGCGGTGCGGGCGTCCTGTACCTGTACGGCAACTACGGCGGCGACGTCTTCAACTTCGACCTCGCCGCCGACCTCGCGGAGCTCGAGGACATCCCCACCCGCACGGTGCTCGGCCGCGACGACGTCGCGAGCCAGCCCAAGGAGCGCAAGCACGACCGCCGCGGCGTCGCGGGCATCCTGTTCGCCTACAAGGCGGCCGGCGCGGCCGCGGAGCGCGGCGACAGCCTCGAGGAGGTCGCCGCGGTCGCCGAGGACGTCGTGGAGCACACCGCGACGATGGGCATCGGACTGTCCCCGACGATCCTGCCGACGACCGGCGCGCTGAGCTTCGAGCTGCCCGACGGCGAGATGGAGATCGGGATCGGCATCCACGGCGAGCCCGGCATCCACCGCGGGCCGCTCGAGACCGCCGACGAGATCACCGACCGGATCGTCGGCGCGCTCACCGAGGACCTCGCCCTCGAGTCCGGCGACCGCGTGGCGGTGCTCGTCAACGGGATGGGCGCCACGCCGCTCGAGGAGCTGTACGTGGTGTACCGCCGCGTGCACCAGGCCCTGGCGGGGCAGGACGTCGCCATCGCCAAGTCGTACGTGGGCGAGTACGCCACCAGCCTCGAGATGGCCGGCCTGTCGATCTCGCTCCTCAAGCTCGACGACGCCCGGCTCGAGCTCCTCGAGGCACCCGCCCAGTCCCCCTTCTTCCAGGAGTCGTGAGTCATGCGTGCTGACCAGCTGAAGTCCGCCATCAAGGCCAGCCTCGCGGAGCTGGTCGCGTACAGCGACGAGCTGCGCGACCTCGACCAGGCGCTCGGGGACGGCGACCTCGGCATCACCGTCTCCCTCGGCGCGGGTGCGATCATCGAGGCGCTCGACGAGCTCGGCGACGACGCGACCCCGTCGGAGATCGCGCGGGCGTGCGCCAAGGCGTTCGCCAACGCCAACCCGTCCACCATGGCCGCGCTCGTGGCAGGCGGGCTCCTCGCCGGCTCCAAGGCGTGGGCCGGCCGCGACGACGTGGACGTGGCCGCGGCCGCCGAGTTCGTGCGCGCCGCCGGGGAGAACATCTCCCAGCGCGGCAAGAGCCAGCTCGGGGACAAGACGATCCTCGACGCCATCCTGCCCGCCGCGGACGCGCTCGCCGCCGCGACCGACGGCCGGGAGGGGCTGGCCGCCGCGGTGGCAGCCGCCGAGCGCGCGGTCCTGGAGACCCAGAACCTCCAGTCGCGGCGGGGACGCGCCTCCTGGCTCCAGGAGCGCAGCATCGGTCTGAAGGACCCGGGCGCCACCGCCATGTGGCGCTACCTGCAGAGCTGGGAGAAGGCCGGCGTCCTCGCGGAGGGCGCGCGATGAGCGCTGCCGGCGGCTCGCTCGCCGTCGCGGTGCTCGGCCTCGGCACGATGGGCCGCGGCATGGCCGCCAACATCGTCCGCGCCGGGCACGACGTCACGGTCTGGAACCGTACGCCGGGTGCCGACGTCGAGGGCGCGCGGTGGGCCGGAACCGTCGCGGAGGCGGTCCACGACCAGGACGTGGTCCTGTTCTGCCTGTCGGACGACGAGGCCGTCCGCGCCGTCTCGCTCGGCCCGGGCGGCGTCCTCGAGAACGCCGAGCCGGGTGCCGTCGTCGTCGACATGTCGACGATCAGCGCCGCGCTCAGCGACGAGGAGCACGCGGCGTACCGGGCGCGCGAGCTGCGCTTCCTCGACGCGCCGGTCTTCGGGTCGCGCGGCGAGGCGGAGGCAGGCGGGCTGTGGGTCGTCGTCGGGGGAGAGGCGGACGACCTCGCCGCCGCACGCCCGGTGCTCGAGGCCGTGAGCGCCAGCGTGCACCACATGGGACCGGCGGGCTCGGGTGCCCGGACCAAGCTGGTCGGCAACCTCATGGTCGCGGCCCAGCTGCAGTCGCTCGGCGAGGCGCTCGTCCTTGCCCGCTCCGCGGGCCTCGACCTCGCCAGGGTGCTCGACGTCGTGGCGGTGACCGACTTCCGCACGCCCATCTACTCGGGTGTCGGGGCGTCGGTCCTCGCCGGCGACTACAGCCCGGCGTTCGCGCTGAGCCTCATGCGCAAGGACGTGGGGCTCATCGAGAAGCTCGCGGCCGACGCCGGCGCGCCGGTGCCGGGCACGGGCGTCGTGCGCCAGACGCTCGACGACGCGCTCACCGCCGGTCTGGGCGACCTCAACGCGTCGGCGCTCGTCCAGGTCCTGGCCGGGCGCGCCGGCGTGGAGCTGGCGCAGGGTTGACGTCCTGAGGCCCGGGCGGAGCGCGGTGCGCTCCACCCGGGCCGCTGGGTCGGACGGGGTGCACGCGGTTCACGCCTCGCGCACGTCCGCACGGCCCGCGGGATCGAGCGTGACCGTGCACGTCCGGGACCCCACGCGCAGCCCTTCCACGCGCACGGCACCCACCGGGGACGGCGTCACCGGGCGGACGTCGAGCCCTCCGTCGGACGACGGAGCGAGCCCCAGCACCGCGGTGAGCAGCGCGACCGCCGACGCCGCGGACCACGCCTGCGGGTGGCACGCAGCCGGGTAGGGCAGCGGCCCGGACCCGTCGCCCGCGGAGTTCCCGCCGAACAGCTCGGGCAGCTGGAAGTCCATGTACGGCGCGGCCTCGAGCAGCGCGCGCACCAGCGCGCCGGCCTCCTCGCTCAGCCCCGCCCGCGCCATGCCGAGCATGGCGATGGCGGTGTCGTGCGTCCACACCGTCCCGCCGTGGTACCGCAGCGGCCAGTAGCCCTTCGAGGCCGCCGACAGCGTCCGCAGCCCGTAGCCGGAGTTCATGTCCGGCGCGACGAGACGCCGGGCGACGGTCCTCTCCTCGTCCGGGTCCAGCAGCCCCGTTCCGAGCAGGTGACCCATGTTCGAGGCCACGGAGTCCACGGGGCTGCCGTGCCGGTCGAGCGCGATCGCGACGTACGGGCCGGCGTCGTCGGACAACCAGAACTTCTCCCGGAACCGCTCCTTCAAGGCCTCGGCCCACGCCCGCCACTCGTCACCGCCCGGGCGCCCGAACGCGTCGAGCAGCTCGGCTCCGCCCCTCGCCGCCTCGTACGCGTACGCCTGGACCTCGCTGAGCGCGATCGGCCCCTCGGCGAGGCTGCCGTCGTGCCACTGGATCGAGTCGCCGGAGTCCTTCCAGCCCTGGTTGCTCAGCCCGTGCCCGCTGTCGTCGGCGTAGTCGAGGAACCCGTCGCCGTCGGCGTCGCCGTGGTCGCGCATCCAGGCCAGCGCGCGCTCGAGCGTCGGCAGCAGCTCCTCGACGTCGGCGGTCGCCAGGCCCCAGCGCCACGCGTCGCGCAGCAGGCACACCCACAGGCTCGTCGCGTCGACCGTGCCGTAGTACAGCGGCGGCAGCACCGTGCCGTCGTCGACCTGCAGCTCGCCGCTGCGCACCTCGTGCAGCATCTTGCCCGGCTGCTCGGCGGTCTCGGTGTCGGTCACCGTGCCCTGCCGCGCGGCGAGCGTGCGCAGGGTCCCGCGCGCGAGGTCCGTCCCGAGCGGCAGCAGCATGCGCGCGGCCCACAGCGAGTCGCGCCCGAACAGCGTGAAGAACCACGGCGCGCCCGCGGCGAGGAAGGTCTCGCCCGGCGTGAACTCCGCGCTCATGCGCAGCCCGGCCAGGTCCTCGAGCGAGCGGCGCACCAGGGGAGCGAGCCGCTTGTCGTCCGCCTCCACCGTGGGGACCGACCACTCGGGCTCGGCATTCGCGGGCGCGGACACCACGGCGGGCACGTGCATCCGCACCGACCAGCCGAGCGTGACCAGCTCGCCGGGCGCGACGGTCACGTCCCACGCGAGCGTCGCGCCGTCGTCGTCCACCTCGACCGCCGCGCCCGGCGCGGCGACGTCGACGACGGCGGACCCGTCGCTCCAGCGCACGCCGTCGGGCGTGGCGGCCGGCGCCAGGGGAGCGGCCTCGACGCCCTGCTTCACGGCCTCCATGCGCGCGAGGTCGCTCGTGACGCGCAGCGTCACCCGGCCCGAGACGGGGTCGTCGGTGCCGCACGACAGCTCGAGCTCCTCCGTCACCTCGCCCGGGCGCACGGCACGGCGCCGGCGCAGCATCGCCGTCGGGTCCGCTCCCGGTCCGTCGATCATGCGCAGCACGCCGACGGCCTCGAGCTCACCGGGCCCGGACCGGCCCGCGGAGATCGGCTCGGGCAGCAGGTCGTCCACCCGCACGACGGCGGTGCTCAGCACGCGCACGTCGGCGTGGTAGACGCCCTGCGCACCGTGCGGGTGCACCTGCCCGTCGCGGGCGCACCAGACCTGGCTGGGCGCCTGCAGCGTGACGAGCAGGTCGTGGAGGAAGGGCTGGACTCCGGCCATGGTGACGACTCCTTCGGCGCGGAGAGGGTGGTCCGCGTTCGACTTGAACGATCCAACAACCGACGCTAGCGTCCTGTCTTAGATCGTTCAAACGGACCGACGACGGCCCGGGGATCGCGAGGGAGCGGGCATGGCGGACGGGTCACGGCCGACGCTGACCACCGTGGCGGAGCACGCCCGAGTGTCGCGGCAGACGGTCTCCAACGTGCTCAACTCGCCCGAGGTCGTGCGGCCGGACACGCGCGAGCGCGTCCTGCGCGCCATCGCCGAGCTCGACTACCGGCCCAATGTCGTCGCTCGCCAGCTGCGCACCCGGCGATCCTCCGTGCTGGGGCTGCGCATGCCCCCGGCGTCGGACGGCATCAGCGGCCAGGTGCTCGACCGGTTCCTGCACGCGCTCACCGACGAGGCCCAGCGCGCCGGGCTGCGCGTCATGCTGTTCACCGCCGAGGACGACGACGCCGAGATCCGCGAGTACCAGAACCTGCGCGCCACCACGGGCATCGACGGGTTCGTGCTCGCGAACACGCATGCCGGCGACCCGCGCACGCGCTGGCTCGCCGACCACGGCGTGCCGTTCGTGACGTTCGGCCGGCCCTGGGACACACGCAGGGACGACGGCGGCACCACGGCCGACCACCACCCCTGGGTGGACATCGACGGTCGCGCCGGCACGCGCGCCGCCACGCAGCACCTCCTCGACGCCGGCCACCGCCGGGTCGCGTTCCTCGGCTGGCCCGAGGGCTCGGGCGTCGGCGACGACCGCTTCGCCGGGTGGCACGCCGCGCTCGCCGGCGCCGGCCTCGCGGACGACGTCGTCGTGCATCGGACGGCGGACAGCGTGGCCCAGGGCGTCGCCGCGGCGACGCGCGTGCTCGCCCGCGACGACGTCACCGCGCTCGTGTGCGTGAGCGACTCGATCGCGCTCGGCGCGCTCGCCGCCGTGCGCGAGCACGCCGCGCAGCGCCCGGGCAGGCGGGCCGTCGCGGTGACCGGCTTCGACGACACGCCCGTGGCGCGCGCCGTCGACCTCACGAGCGTCGCCCAGCCCGTGGGCGACGTCGCCGCGCGCGCCGTCGAGCTGCTGCGGTCCCAGATCGAGGGGCGCGACGACGTCGCGCTCGACCGGCAGGTCCTCATCGAACCCCACCTCGTCGTCCGTGCGACGAGCCGCGCCGTGCGCTGAACCGCAGCGGCGGTGCACTCCCACACCGAAGGAGAACCGCGATGTCAACGACCACCTCACGACCCAGGTCCACGCGACGGGTCCGGCGCCCGCTCGCGGCCGTCACCGCGTCGTTCGCGGCGCTCGCCCTGGCGGCCTGCGGCGGCGGGTCCGGCTTCGACGAGGGCGGCGGCGGCTCCGGCGACGGGGAAGAAGGCGCCGGCGGCGAGACCGGCGGCGGCACGCTCGAGGTGCTCATCGGCTCGTCCGGTGACGCCGAGACCCAGTCCGTCACCGAGGCGCTCGAGGCCTGGTCCGCCGAGTCCGGCACGGAGGCCAACCTCAGCGTCGCGGCCGACCTGCCGCAGCAGCTCAGCCAGGGCTTCGCGGCCGGCTCCCCGCCCGACGTGTTCTACGTGGGCGTCGACCACTTCGCCGGGTACGCGGCCAACGGCTCGCTCGAGCCGTACGCGGACCAGATCGAAGCGGACTTCTTCCCGGCGCTCGTCGAGTCCTTCACGTACGAGGACACGTTCTACTGCGCACCCAAGGACTTCTCGACGCTCGCGCTCGTCGTCAACAACACCGCGTGGCAGGAGGCCGGGCTCACCGAGGACGACTACCCGACCACGTGGGAGGAGCTGAGCACCGTCGCCGAGCAGCTCACGACCGACGGCCAGGTGGGCCTGAGCTTCGGGCCCGAGTGGCAGCGCATCGGGACGTTCATGGCCCAGGCGGGCGGCGGCCTCGTCGACGAGAACGGCTCGGCGAACGTCGACACACCGGAGAACGTCGAGGCGCTCACGTACGTCCAGGAGATGCTCGCCGCGGGCACGGCGGCGTACCCGTCGGAGGTCGGCGCAGGATGGGGCGGCGAGGCGTTCGGCTCGGGCGCGGCGGCCATGACCATCGAGGGCAACTGGGTCATCGGTGCGCTCACCAACGACTTCCCGGACGTCGACTACACGGTCGTGCCGCTGCCCGAGGGGCCGGCGGGCCAGGGCACCCTGCAGTTCACGAACTGCTGGGGCGTCGCGGCGGACTCGCAGAACAAGGAGGCCGCGATCGAGCTGGTGCGCTTCCTCGTCTCGGACGAGCAGCAGATGGCGTTCGCCGAGGGCTTCGGGGTCATGCCGTCCGTGGAGTCGGTGCGCGACCGGTGGACCGAGCAGTTCCCCGAGCAGGCGGCCTTCATCGAGGGCGCCGAGTACGCGCAGGGCGTGCCGCCCGTCGAGGGCATCTCCGACGTGATCGGCGACTTCAACGCCCAGCTCGAGGGGCTGGCGTCCGGTGACCCGCAGCAGATCCTGACCTCGGTGCAGGGGTCGCTCGAGGCCGTGGCCCCGTGACCACGGCACGGCCGGCCGGAACGGCGGCGCCGCACCGGCGCCGCCGTCCCGGCCGGGGCATCCAGTCCGGGCAGGCGGCCGCGGGGTGGCTGTTCATCACCCCGATGCTCGTGCTGCTCGGGCTCTTCCTCGTGCTGCCCATCGCCATGGCGGCGTGGGTCAGCGTGTCCGACTGGACGGGCCGCGGGAACCCGTTCGGCGGCGCAGCGAGCTACGTAGGTGGCCAGAACTACGCCGAGCTGCTCACCGGCGGCGGCCTGCCGCAGCGCGACTTCGCGACGTCGCTCCGCAACAACGCGTACTACGTCCTGCTCGTGGTGCCGATCCAGACGGCGCTGTCGCTCACCCTGGCGATCCTCGTCAACCGCCGGATCATGCGGGGGCGCGGGTTCTTCCGCACCGCGTTCTACTTCCCGTCGGTGACGAGCTCGGTGGCCATCACCGTCGTCTTCCTCTTCCTGTTCACCGCCTCGGGCGCGGTCAACCGGGTGCTGTCGTACCTGAGCGTCGGCGGACCGAACTGGATCAACGACCCGCGCGGGGTGCTGCACATCGTCCTGGGCGCGGTCGGGGTGGACCAGCCGCCGGCGGTGCTGCAGTCCGCACCCTTCCTCGGGCTGTCGTGGTGGCAGTGGCTCGCCGGGCCCAGCGTCGCGATGTGCGTGTTCATCATCATGGGGATCTTCACGACGTCGGGCACGTTCATGCTGCTGTTCCTCGCGGCGCTGCAGAACCTGTCGGGCGAGGTCGAGGAGGCCGCGATGGTGGACGGCACGACGGCGTGGCAGCGTCTGCGGTACGTGACGATCCCGATGCTGCGGCCGACGATCTTCACGGTCGTCACCCTCGGCCTCATCGGCACGTGGCAGGTGTTCGACCAGATCTACACCGGCACGCGCGGCTCACCGGGCAAGACGACGCTCACGCCCGCGTACCTGTCCTACGAGACGTCGTTCAACTCGCAGCAGTGGGGGCGGGGCGCGGCCATCGCGTTCATCCTCTTCGCGATCATCGTCGTGATGACGATCGTGCAGCGCGTCGTCCTGGCCGAGCGCGACGTCGTCCCGGCGCGCAAGCGGTTCTACCGCACGGGGCAGAAGGGTGGTGAGCCGTCATGACCGCGGTCGCGGAGGCACCGGCGAGGGCCGGCGACGCCGGCGGGCGAGCCGCGGGGCGCCGGTCGCCCACGACGCGGCGGCTCGTGACGACGTCGTTCGTCTACGCGCTGCTCGCGGCGCTCGCCGTCGTGTACATCTTCCCGTTCCTCATCTCGATCTCGACCTCGTTCAAGTCGAACGCCGACGCCGCGGCGAACCCGCTGTCGCTCGTCCCGGCGACGTTCACGACGGAGGCCTACGAGCGGCTGTTCCTCAACTCGGACTTCCCGCTGTGGTTCCAGAACTCCGTGATCGTCACGCTGGCGGTGACGGTCGGGCGCGTGCTGTTCGACTCGCTGGCCGGGTACGCGCTGGCCCGCCTGCCGTTCCGCGGCCGGGGCGTGGTGTTCGCCGGCCTCGTGGCCGTCATGGCCGTGCCGAGCGTCGTGCTGCTCATCCCGAAGTTCCTCGTGATCAACACGCTCGGGATCTACGACTCCTACTCGGGCCTCATCATCCCGCTCCTGGCCGACGCGGCGGGGATCTTCATCATGAAGAACTTCTTCGAGTCGGTCCCGGCGAGCGTCGAGGAGGCGGCGCGCATCGACGGGGCGGGCACGTTCCGGGTGTTCTGGTCCGTGGTGCTCCCGATGGCGCGCCCCGCGCTCGTCACGATCGTCATCCTGTCGTTCCAGGGGTCGTGGAACGAGCTGTCGCACTTCATCGTGGCGTCCCAGAGCCAGGAGCTGTTCAACCTGACCAAGGGTGTGGCGCAGCTGTCGTCGGGCGCGCTGAGCCAGGGCACGCAGTACCCGCTCAAGCTCGGCGCGGCGGTCATCATGACCATCCCCGTGGCCGTGCTGTTCTTCGTCTTCCAGCGACGGATCATGAACGCCAGCGCCGGTGCGGTGAAGGGCTGAGGCGTCGGGTGCGGGCGCTACCGTCGACGCCATGGACGACGTCGTGCAGGTGGTGACTGTGGTGGACTCCCGGGACCTGGCGGACGCCCTGGTGCGCGACGCCGTCGCGGCGCGGCTGGCCGCGTGCGGCCAGGTCGACGGGCCGCTGACGAGCACGTACTGGTGGGAGGGTTCCGTCGAGACGGCCACCGAGTGGCGAGCGACACTCAAGACCACCGCCCGGCGGGCGACCGAGCTCGAGGAGTTCCTGGCGGGGCAGCACCCGTACGACGTGCCCGAGGTGCTCACGACGCCGGTCGTCCGCGGCAACGCCGCGTACGCGGCGTGGGTCGCGCGCGAGGTGCGCTGACCACGCCGGTCCGAGCCGGTCGGAGCCGGTCGGAGCCGGTCCTGCAGCAGGCCCGATGCCGGCCTCAGCCCAGGCGTGCGGTGAGCACGAGCTGCTCGCCCGCCTCGAGCCGCACGTCGGAGAGCCGCACGCCCGGGGGCAGTGCCGCCTGGAGGTCGATGCGGCGCTTCGCGACCGCCTCGACGCGTCCGCGAGCCATGGCCAGCATCGCGCCGACGAGCGGGTTCCCGCTGCGCAGCTGCACGTCGTCGACCACGAGCACCATGCTCTCGTCGACGGCGGCGGACGCCGTCGCCTCGACGCTCGCCGCGAGCAGGCCCTTGCGGACCTTGGCGTGGACGTGCACGACCACCGCGCGCGGCCCGCGCGCGGTGATGTCGATCGACAGGTCCGTCAGCGTCGCGCCCTGCGACGCGAGCGTGACGGCGAGCAGGCCCTTGACCATCCCGGCGAGCCCTCGCTGGTCCACCGCGACGCGCGCGTGCCCGCTGACCGGGTGGGCGGCGTCGGGCTCCACGGGCTGGGCGCCGACGGTGCCGTCGGTGCCCTCGACCCACGTGAACCGGATGCCCTCGGCCTCGGCGGTGACGTCCACGGGCAGGTCGATGGCGGTCAGCGGGTGCGCGTCGAGCCGCAGCCGGCGCGCGACCGCCGGCTCGCGGCGAGCCTCCGCGGGGGCGGACCACCCCGCGAGAGCCGGCCTGTCCTCGGCGCTGAACGTCACGCCGGTGAGGTCGAGCTCGAAGGACGCGACGTCCGCGCCGTCGAGCGTGCCGGCGGCCCGGACCCGGTCCAGGCCCCGCACGCCGGGTCCTGCCGTCGTGGCGAGGAGCTGGCGGACCCGGTCGGCGAGGTCGTCGCCGGTGCTCGGGCGCGGGGCGAGGCCGAGCGGGACGAAGTCGATGCGGTGCGGCGTCATGGGTCGACTCTAGATGTCGGCACCCCGCTCACACGGCAGCGCGTCGCCGTCGCACGCCACGCCACACGAGCACGGCGACCACCCCCAGCGCGACGAGCACCGGGATCACGAGGACCGGCAGGAGCACCGCCGCGACCGACAGGCCGACGGCCCCGACGTCCTCGGCGGCCGACACCACGGGCGCGGCCGTCCCGGCCGTGGTCGTGTTCGCGACGACGCGTGCGCCGGCCTTCGTCGCGTGGACGACGAGCGCGAGCACGATGCCGAGCGCGACCGGCACCCACTGGCCCGACTCGACGAACGCCGCCGGGTCCGTCACGGTCGCGGTCTGCGACGTCGCGCCCGCGCCGAACGCGATGCCACCCGCGGTCGGGCGCACCACCGTCTGCACCACGTCGTTGACCGAGTCGACGACGGGGATCTTGTCCGCGACCATCTCGAGCGAGAGCAGCGCGGCCAGCACGGCGAGGACCCAGCCGTTCTCGAGCCACGCCCACGAGGGCGGCAGCGCGACGAGGTCGGTGAACCGCGACAGCAGGCCCAGCCCCAGCAGCGGGATCCAGGCGTTGAGACCCGCGGCCAGGGCCAGGCCGCTGCCGGTGGCGAGCTCGAGCATGGGGCCAGTGTGGCCTACCGCCCGATGGTGAGCAGGTCAGCACCCAGCGCCGCTGCCGCCATCTGGCCGGCGGCGGCGGCCGCGAGGACCGACGAGACCGCCGTCGGGAAGTCCGCCGAGTGCGCGAGGTCGCCCGCCGCGAACACCCCGGGCAGGCTCGTCCGCCCGAACGCGTCGATCGCGACGGAGCCCGAGTCGCGCAGCTCGAGGCCGAGCTGCTCGGCGAACGGCGCCGCCTGGCGCTGCTTCGGTGCGACCATGAGCCCTCCGACCTCGACGGCCGTGCCGCCGTCGAGCACGACCCGTGCGCCGGCCCCGCCATCTCGGAGCGTGTGCGGCTCGACGCGCGCGACCGGCTCGGTCACCACCTCGACGCCGCGGGCGTCGAGCACCGCGCGCAGCTCCTCGGTCAGCTCGCCGCCGTCGGTGAGGACGGTCAGCCCGGTCGCGATCCGCGCCATGAGACCGGCGACGTGGCCGACGTGCGGCCCGGCGCCGAGGATGCCCACCCGCGTGCCCGCGTACTCGTGCCCGTGGCAGTAGGGGCAGTGCGCGGCGACGGTGCCGAAGAGCTCGGCGACGCCCGGCGTGGGCGGCAGCTCGTCCACGACGCCGGTGGCGAGCAGCAGGCGCCGCGCGGTCTCGGTGCCGTCCGCGGTGCTCACCTCGAAGCCCCGCCGGTCGGGCGCGTCGTCGTCCAGGACCCGGACCTTGAAGGCCTCGGCGTCGCGCACGCTCACCGTCGCGTACCTCGCCACGTCACGGCGTGCGGCGGCGCGGAACTGCGCCGGGGTGTCGCCGTCGTGCCCGATGACGTTGTGCATCGCGTCGGCGGGGTCGTTGCGGTAGCGGCCCGCGTCGAGCAGCAGGACGTCGCGGTGCGTGCGGCCGAGCGTGAGCGCGGCCTGCAGGCCGGCCGGGCCGCCGCCGATGACGATCGCGTCGTGCATGGATTCCTCCTGGGGGTTGCGTGGTGTACCCAGGGTGTGACTTCATGTCGACATGAAGTCAAGCGGGTCGCCGTGGAGCGTCGGGGAGGTCGCCGAGCGCTTCGGTCTCGAGACGCACGTGCTGCGCTACTGGGAGGAGGTCGGGCTGCTGGCGCCCGCCCGCGACATCGCGGGACGACGCCGGTACGGGCCCGACGACGTCGTGCGCGTCGGGGTCATCCTCAGCTCCAAGGCCGCGGGCATGAGCCTCGAGCAGATCCAGGCGCTGCTCGACGGCGAGGCCGACGGACGGCGCGAGGTGCTCACCGCGCACCTGGCGGAGCTCGACCGTCGTCAGGCCGAGATGGAGCGCTCACGGCACATGACGGAGCACGCGCTCGCGTGCACCGCGCACGACATCGCGACCTGCCCACGCTTCCGTGCGCACCTGAAGGACGTGGTCGACGGCACCGGACGCTGGGCGCACGCCGGCGCGACGGCGCACGGGACCGTCCATCGTGTGCATCGCCCCAGCCCCGGCGTCGGCGTCCGCGCCTAGCCGACCTGTTCGTGCTCGACGGAGCTCCTCTCACGACCTGCCCAGGCAGGACGACGTGGCGCCGGCACCAGCAAGGGGCGGCGGGCGTCTGGACAGATGGCTCAGTGCCGGCTGGTCGCCCGGACGACGACGTCGTGGAGGGTGACCGGGCTGCGATCTCGGCCCGGCAGGGTGCGCCGCGACTCCTCGGCCGTCACGACGTCCCAGACGGTGGGGTCGAGTCGCGCCGTGATGTCGGCGGCGGTCACCGACGCCGAGGACGGCGGCTCACCACTACCGGGCCTGTGTCCGTGCCCGTGGCCGTGCTCGTGGTGGAGATGGCCGACGACAAGGAGGGTGCCGCCCGGAGCTACCCAGGAGGCGATCCGGTCGTAGAACTCCAGCTGCGGCATCGCGGGGTGCGCGTAGTGGGTCGTCACCAGGTCGTACGTGGTGCCCGGTTCCCATGCGGTCAGGTCGGCCTGGACCCACTGCACCCGGTCGGTGACGCCCGATGCGGCGGCTCGCTCGGCCGCACGGGCCAGAGCCTCGCCCGCGATGTCGGCCGCGGTGACCTGCCAGCCGCAGGACGCGAGCCAGATCGCCTCCGCTCCCGCGCCGCAGCCGGCATCGAGCGCCGTCCCGGGCTGCAGGGCGTCGACCTCTCGCACCAGGTGCGGGTTGGGCGGGCTGACGGCCATGGCGATCGGGGCGGCTCGGTCACCCTGCCACTGCTGGTCCCAGTAGTCCTTGTCGAATGAAGGATCGAACGAGTGCGTCATCGGCTGGCTCCTTCGCCGTTGCGGGCAGCCACGGCCTTGTCGGGGTCTTCCATCACGAGGTCGGCGTCGATGTGGTGAGGCGCGGGAGCTCCTTCCACGACGGCCGCACCACGGTGTTCCTCACGTCGACCGCGACCATCGTTCGGCGGCCACGTGCGTCGATGGTGCGCACGAGAAGGCGAATGCGCAAACATTGTTGCCGAATGGCAAAATGATCGACATGGGCGACTCGACGGACCGCACCCTCGACGCGGTGGGACCACGACTCAAGCAGCTCCGTCAAGGACGCGGCATCACCCTCAGTGACCTGTCGAAGGAGACCGGGATCTCGACCAGCACGCTGTCCCGGCTCGAGGTGGGGCTCCGCCGTCCCACCCTGGAACAGCTGCTCCCCCTGGCGCGCGCCTACGGCGTCACCCTCGACGAGCTCGTCGACGCGCCACCGACCGGCAACCCGCGAATCAACCTGCGGCCCATCCCATGTGCCGACGGCTCGACGATCCTGCCCCTGACCCGCAGGCCGGGCGGCATCCAGGCCTACAAGTTCGTCCTTCCCACCGGCCGCGACGATGCCGAGCCCGACCTGCGCACCCACCAGGGATACGACTGGGTGTACGTCCTCGACGGCCAGCTCCGGCTGGTGCTTGGCGAGCACGACCTCATCCTCGAGCCCGGCGAGGCCGCGGAGTTCGACACCCGCACGCCACACTGGTTCGCAGCCACCAGCTCGGGACCGGTGGAGTACCTCAGCCTGATCGGCAAGCAGGGCGAACGCGCCCACGTCCGAGCCGCCCCCAGAGCGCACCGGTCGAGGTAGTCGCTGCGAGTGTCGACAAGCTGCTGGCCGGCAACACCTAGCGCTCGAGACCGCTCGACCAGCGGTCGGCGCGCTGCCCGGACGCCGGCGCCCTCTCGGCGAACGAGTACGGGGGCCACGGCCCCGAGTACCGGATCCGCGCGGCGGCCTGCTCGTCCCTGATCGCCGCGAGCTCGCGTCCGACCGCTTCCATGTCCTCCCGCGGCACGAGCAGGGAGACGCTCAGCACCGGGACGATGCCGGGCTCGGAGCGGGCGCCGCGGTTCTCCGCGAGATCCTCGGACACCTTCGCGAGCCGGCGGCGGTACTCCTGGTACAGGCCGTCGGCCAGCGCGTCGGTCAGGTCGCGCTCGAGTCCCTCCAGCCGCTTGCGCAGCAGGCGCTGGACACCCGGCGGGCGGTCCTCGAGCTCCGCGCGTGCGGCGTCGACGCGCGGGTCGTGCCGGGCGACCTCGTGCTGGTCGAGCCCGATCTCGACGCGAAGCTCGACGCGGCCCTCCAGAAGATCGAGCCGCTCCAGGAGGTCGTCGGCGTTGGCGGTCAGCCAGCTCTCCAGCCGGACGCCCGCCGGCTCGTCGGCGCCGGCGGCGACGATCACGTTGAAGCTCATCGGCAGCACGGCCGCCCCGGCCTCCCACACGCGGTCGACCACCTCGCTGTGCTCCACGACCCAGCGCCGCACGTCGTCGTCGGGACCCGTGTACGGGCCCCCGGTGTGGCGGTGCACGACGGCGGAGAGCGTGTCGCCGACCGAGACGACGTCGAGCGGTGCGCCGTCGATGCCGGTGCCCGCCGGGCTGGGCACTCCCCGGGCGACGGCGTAGACGTAGAGGCCCTCGATGTCCGTCACTCCGCCTCCCGGTGCGCGTCGTCGGCCCACCGCGCCGGGTTGACGAGCTTGTCGACGAGCTCGTCCACGACGTCGTCCAGCCCGCGCCGCAGGTCGGCGACCGACGTCGTCAGGCCGTGGTCGGCCTTGATGCCCTCCAGCGCCTCGTCGAGGTCGAGCAGCGCCTGGCCGAGGCGCTCCTGCTCCTCCTCGGTGAGCTCGCCCCCCTCGAGGCGCCGGACCGCCTGGCTCTCGAGCGCCTCCTGGATCACCTCCACGAGCGTCACGACGAGCGTGAGGATGCCGTTCTTGAGGCTGGTCTCGTCGACCTTGAGCGTCATGCGCCTCCTCCCGTCGACAGCCCGGCGACGTCGCGCAGCGCCGCCGCCCACCGGCCCGTGTCCTCGGTCGCGAGCCGGACGCTCCCGGCTCCGCCGCCGACGTCGAGCATCTCGCGGCCCACGGGCGTGCGGCCCTGGACGCGCTCGACCGAGCGGATGTCGTGCGGCCGCAGCCGGACGGCGGGCCTGGCGTCACGGACGCCCTTCCACGTCAGGCCCTCGGTACGGTCGAGCACGCCCGTGCCACCCCGCCACACCGAGCCGCTTGCGAGGTCCTCGAGGTACCAGAGCCGGGCCTGCAGCAGCGGGCCCGCCTTGCTCCCGCCCTCGGTCCGTTGCGCCTGCCCGAGGGCGGCGACCTGCTCGCGCACCAGGGACTCGAAGCGTGCGGGTGCGGACACCGAGATCAGCGTGGTGCCGGCGGACGTCGTCACGGCGAGGCGGTCGCGGTCCTCGCCGCCCACGCTGCGCTCGGAGCGCAGCGCCACGTCCGTGACCTGGTCGAGAGAGACCTGCCAGAGCAGCTCGCGAGGCTCGGCACGCCACACCATCAGGCGCCGCGAGGTCAGGTAGACGGTCCCGGGCCGCCACGTGACGTACGGCTCCTCCTGACGGTGGCCCCCCGCCGTCCGCGCGACGACGTCCTCGTCGGCCTCGAGCGGGACGCGACGCGCCAGGGACCTGCGCACCCACTCCCTGGTCTGCTCGTCCCACCGGCGCATCATCCCGTGCTCGAGCATCGTCTCGATCCCGGCGATGGCGGCGCGGAGGTTGACCCCGATCAGCGGGATGTCCGCCACGGTGACGATCAGGTCGAGGTCGAGGTAGACGCCCTTGTCGAGCAGCACGTCCAGCAGGTCGGGGAGCGTGGCACGAAGGTCGCGCGTCGGTTCCATGGCCGACGACCGGCCGGGTGCGCGCGCCGGCGCGGTGGCCGCCGTGCTCTCAGCCATCGTGACGATCGCGCTCCCCGTCGTCGCGCGCGTCGTCGTCGGCCGGCTCGACGGCGCGGCGGCGACCGCCGTTCAGCGCCTGGGCGCTCTGCCACCCGCACCAGGGGCAGTACTCCTCGAGGAGCTGCACCGTGGGCGACGTCTTGCCGCAGCTCGGGCAGGTCTCCTTGGGCTCGGTCGCCTGCCGCCAGGCCACCGTGTCGGTGTCCGTGCCCGACGGGAACTCCAGGCCGTAGCGCGCGGCGGTGTCGAACGACGCGAGCGCGGCCCGGATGCGGATGCCCAGCAGCTCGACGCCGGCGACCGACACCATGATGTCGGCGTTGACGACGAGGCCCTTGTCCAGCAGGGTCTCGATGACGTGGGTGAGCGTGCCCTCGCGCTCGCGGCGCGGCTCCATGGCACCGCCGGGTCCGGCCGTGCCGCCGACCACGGTCATGGCGCCGCCTTCCTGTCCTGGCACGGCACGTGTCACGTCCCCGCGCGTCCGCGGACGTAGCGCCGGCCGCGGCTGTAGCCGAGGAGCTCGCCGTCGGCGCTGAGCCGCACCTCGTACTCGGCAAGGATGTCAGAGGTCCTCGGGATGTGCGCGTCCTCGACGACCTCGACCGTGACGACCCACGTGTCGTCGTCGCGCTCGATGCCGACGACGCCCTCCACGGTGTGGGGGATCAGCGCGGTGAGCTCCTCGAGCGCCGTGCGGACCGCGCCGCGGGCGCCGAGCCCGTTCCGCCTGTCTTCACGTTCCTCGCTCACGGTGGTCCTCCTTGCCGGTTCCGGCGGTTGGCCTCGATCAGCCTGGCCACCAGCGCCTCCTCCAGCGCGTCGGCCTCGGCGTCGTCGATCGTCCCGTTCTGACGGGCCTCGTCCACGGCCTCGAGCTGACGACGGATCGCGCCGGGGTCGTAGTACTGGCGCTCGGCCTCGTCGAGCACCTTCTCGGCGACCCACACCACGCCGCGCACGGGGGCCAGGGGCAGCGAGAAGAGCGCTCCGAACAGGCCCACCCGTCACAGCTCCCCGACGAAGTCGTACGGGGCCTGCGGTCCGACGAGTCGCAGGGTGACGCGCCCGGCGTGCCTGGCGGCCGCCTCCTCGAGCGCCTCCTCCAGGCGAGCGACCGCGTCGCGCCGCACGAGGAGCGCGGCGTCGAGGACGGCGTCGACCTGCCCGACCTCGCGCTGCTGCACGCGCTCGACGAGCGGCGTGAGCATGCGCTCGAGGGCGTCCGCGTCCGCGGCACGCTTCCGGCCGAACCCGGCGACGACCAGCTCTCCCAGCCGTGTCCGCTCGCCGTAGGTCGCCGCCTCGGACCGCCCGCGAGTGAGCTCGCGGAGCCGCCGGATCTCCGGCTCCTCGTCCACGAGCTCCGCGATGACGGCGTCCTGGTCGTAGCGCGCCGTGAGGCTGAGCTGGACGACGTCGGCCAGCTCGCCGAGCCGGCCGGCGTACGCCCGCTGGCGCTCCGTGGGCAGCGCCGAGGCCAGCTGGTCCTCGCCGGCGGCGGTCGTGCCGAACCGCATCGGGAGCACGGGGGCCGCGGCGGCGACCGCGTCGAGCACCGCGGCGTGGGCGCGGACCTCGGCGGGCAGACCGATCAGCTCGGCGTCGGGGACGTCGGACACGAGCACCGTGACGTGCTCGAGACCGACCGCGCGCACCGGCTCACGGCTGACCCCGGTGAGGGCGTCCGGCAGGCTCGCGTCGGGCATCACCAGACCGTAGAGGTACAGGCTCTGCCCGACGCGCGCCTCGCCGTGGTCCGTCGCGCTCGTGCTCGCGGTCACGCCTGCTCCTTGCGGACCGGTCGGCGCCGGGGCCGCTCCTGCGTCCTCTTCTGCCTCGGCTCCCGTTCCTCCTCCGGCTCCTCGTCGTCCTCGTCCGAGTCGCCGCGGCGGCCGTCGTCGCCGTCACCGAGGAGCGCTTCCTTCGCGCCCTGGAGCATGCCCTTCGTCTTTCCCTGGGAGCCGCTCTCCATCATGCTCCCGGAGAGCTCCGTGAGGTCGCGTCCTCCGGACTCGGCCAGGTCGAGGCGGTTGGTGGCCTCCGCGAAGCGCAGGTACGTGTCGACGCTCGCGATCACGATGCGGATGTCGATGGTGATCAGCTCGATGCCCACGACCGAGACGCGGACGAACGCGTCGATGACGAGGCCCTTGTCGAGGATGGTGTCGATGACGTCGGCGAGCGACGACGACGACGGACGGTCCAGGTAGCCGCCGCGGCGGCTGGTGGTCACTTCACTCATGCTGCCTCCCTAGGTCCTGCCGGTCCGGTGACCGGGGCCGGTCACCGGGTCCCGCTCGGAGCCTCCTGCGGCTCTTCCTCCTCCTCGTACTCCTCCTCGTCGTACTCCTCTCCTTCGTCCTCAGCCTCGCCCTCGGCCTCGTCGTCGTACTCGTCCTCGTCCTCGTCCTCGTCCTGCGCGTCCTCCTCGAGGACCTCCTCGTGCGTGCGCACGATCTCCTTGTCGACGATCTCCGCCCAGTAGCCCTCGACCTCGTCGGGGTTGAGCACGCTGTCCGTCATGACGTGCCGGACGAAGAGCTTGAGCTCGAGCCGGAGCCGACGGTTGAGCGCTCGCCAGATGTTGCCGGTCTTCTCGACGAGGCCCTTGGGGTGGTACTCGACGACCAGGACGATGCGCGTGAGGTCGTCCCCGAGCGGGTGGAACGTCACCGTGCCGCTGAGGTGGCCCTTGGGGCCGGTCGAGTCCCACACGATCCGCTTGCCCGGCTCCTGGTGGGTGATGGTGGTCTGCCACTGGCGGTGGGACCAGAACACCTGACCCTTGAAGTCGACCTTGCCCTCGTCCGGGTTGAGCTCGGCGTGCTCGAGCTTCTTCATGAAGGCTGGCCAGCGGTCGTACTCGGTCCAGGCGTCGTACACGACGTCGACCGGGGCGCCGACGTCGATCGCCTCGACGATGTTGTTGAACTTGAAGGCCTTGCCCTTCCCGCCTCCGCCGCCACCGCCGAAGAGGCCCTTGACCTTGTCCTTCAGACCGGT
>JAPSLQ010000162.1:0-4538 GCA_031180595.1 Isoptericola sp.
GTGCCCGCGAGCACCGGGACCAGCAGCTTGCCGCGCGCCCCGGCGAGCACGGGGATCGCGAGCAGGGTCGCGGGCAGCAGCAGGAAGAGCAGCACGAGCGTCCACGGTGCCCAGAAGGCGCACGCGAGGCCCAGCAGGACGGGCAGCACGAGCCAGGCGACGTACAGCCGCCGGGCCCGGTAGTCGCCGACCCGCACGGCGAGCGTGCGCTTCCCGGCGACGACGTCGGTCGGGATGTCGCGGACGTTGTTGACCATGAGCAGCGCGCACGCGACGAGCCCCACGCCCACCGCACCCAGCACGGCCGGCCAGGTGATCCGGTCGGCCTGCGTGTACGTGGTGCCGAGCGTCGCGACGAGGCCGAAGAAGACGAAGACCCCGACCTCGCCGAAGCCCTGGTAGCCGTACGGCCGCCGCCCGCCCGTGTAGTACCAGGCCGCGAGCATGCACAGCGCGCCCACCGCGACGAGCCACCAGTGCCCGGTGACCGCGCACAGCACGAGGCCGAGCACGCCCGCGACGCCGAACGCCGCGAACGCGGCAGCCTTCACCTCGCCGGGCCGCGCCGCGAGCGACGCGGTGAGCCGCAACGGGCCGACGCGCTCGAGATCGGTGCCGCGCACCCCGTCGGAGTAGTCGTTCGCGTAGTTGACGCCCACCTGGAGCGCGAGCGCGACGCCGAGCGCGAGCAGTGCGGGCAGCCAGGCGAACCCGCCGACCTGGGCCGCCGCCCCCGAGCCGATGAGCACCGGCGCCGTCGCGGCGGGCAGCGTGCGGGGTCGTGCGCCGGCGATCCACTCGCGCGTCGTGGCCATGCGTTCTCCTTCAGGGGGCGGTGGGTGCCTCGTGCGACCGAACCATGGCCGCCACACGGGCACGGTCCACCTTCCCCGGGCCGCGCAGGGGCAGCGCGGCGACGCGGTAGACGCGCCGGGGCGCGGACGGCGCCCCCAGCGTAGCCGCGACGGCGCCGCGCACCCTCGCCAGCTCGTCCTGCCCGACGGCGGTCGGTCGCCCGGTGCCGTCCGTCCCGACGGCCACCGCGACGACCGCCTGGCCCCACTCGTCGTCGGGCACGCCGACGACGCAGGCCTCGCCGGTGGCGGCCGGTCCGAGCACGTCGGGCAGCACGCGGGCCAGCACCGCCTCCACCGCGGCCGGCGCGACGTTGACGCCGCCGGTGACCACGACGTCGTCGGCGCGGCCGAGCACGCGCAGCCGGCCGTCCGCGCCCCACGCGCCGAGGTCGCTCGTGCGGAACCAGCGCGTGCCGGCGTCGGGCCCCCCGGCGTCGGTGCGGAACGCGGCGGCCGTCGCGGCGGGGTCGCCGACGTAGCCGGCGGCGAGCGTCGGGCCGGTGAGCTCGACCACGTCCGTGCCGGGCTCGAGGCGCGCCCGCACGCCGCGCAGGGGCACCCCGTCGTACACGCAGCCGCCCGCGGTCTCCGACATCCCGTAGGTGCGCACGACGCGGACGCCCGCCGCCCGGGCCCGCTCGAGGAGCGGCGCCGGCGTCGCGGCACCACCGAGCAGCACCGCGGCGCAGCGGGCGAGCGCCTCCAGGCCGCGCGGCGCGCCGTCGGCGGCGGCCGCCACGAGGCGGTGCAGCTGCGTCGGCACGAGCGAGGTGTAGACGGGGTCAGCGCCGGCGACGACGGGACCGAGCATGTCCGCGAAGGCGTCCGGCGCGAAGGGGGTGCCGGGTCCCGCCGAGACCGGAGGAGCGCCCGCGAGCAGGGAGCGCACGATCACCTGCAGGCCGGCCACGTGCGTGGGCGGCAGGGCGAGCACCCACCGCCCCGGGCCGCCCAGCCGCTCGTGCGTCGCCGTCGCGGACGCGCGCAGGGCGTCGGCGCTCAGCGCCACCTCACGAGGGCTGCCCGTCGAGCCCGACGTGCGCACGACGAGCGCGGTGCCCGCGGGCAGCGGCGCGTCCGCGTCGAGGCGGGCGAGCGGCGCGACCGCGGGACCGCCGTCGAGCGCGCGGCGGACGTCCTCGACCAGGTCCTCCAGCACCGCCCCAGCCTAGTTCGGCGCGGGTACCGTGGGCCTCATCAGGATGGACGGAGGCACGATGGCCCGGCGCGCGGTGCTCCTCCCGGCGCTCGCGGTGGCGGCGTGCCTCGGGCTCGCGGCCTGCGTCGGCGGGGCGGACACGGCCGCCGAGACGCCGACGCCGTCGCCGGCCGAGTCGACCCCGGCGGTCTGGCCGCTGACGGGAGTCCGCTCCGATGCGGTCGTGCCGCGCCCGGCGCTCTCGGTCAAGGTCGAGAACTCCGTCCATGCCCGCCCGCAGGTGGGCCTCGTCGACGCCGACGTCGTGTGGGAGGAGGTCGTCGAGGGCGGGATCACGCGCTTCCTCGCGGTCTACCACTCGCGCGTCCCCGAGCTCGTCGGACCGGTCCGGTCGGTGCGGCCCACCGACCCGGCGATCGTCGCGCCGCTCGGCGGCGTCCTCGCGTACTCCGGGGCGCAGCGTCCGTTCATCGAGGCCGTCGAGGCCACGGGGACGCAGTCCGTGATCATGGACCGGGGCGACCCGGGCTTCCGCCGGGATCCTGCGCGCCGGGCGCCGCACGACGTCCTGGGGGAGCCCGAGACGTTCCTGGCCCAGGCCGACGACCACCGGGCCGTGCCACCGCCGGCGCAGCTGGCCTTCGCCGGCGCGGTGGGCGAGGGGACCGCGGCCCGGGAGGGCGCGCGGACGAGCACGCTCGACGTCGTCCTCTCCCCGGCGCAGCGCGTCGTCTGGGACTGGGACGACGGCTCGGGCACCTGGCTGCGGAGCGAGGGCGCGGAGCCGTCGGTCTCGGCGTCCGGGGAGCGTCATGCCGCGCGCAACGTCGTCCTCCTGTCCGTCGAGGTGGTCGAGACGGGCTACCGGGACCCCGCGGGCACGCCCGTGCGGGAGACGCGGCTCGTCTCGGGCACGGGCGTCGTCGCCTCGGGCGGACGGACGCTCGAGGTGCGCTGGTCCAAGGAGGCGCTCGACGCGCCGGTCCTGCTGGAGCGGGACGAGGGCCCGGTGACGCTCGACCCCGGCGCCACGTGGGTCGAGCTCGTCCCGCGCGACCGCGGCGAGTGGACGGTGTCCTGAACGGACGGGCCCCGACTCAAGGAGAGCTCAGAAGTAGTACGGGAACTGCGACCAGTCCGGGTCGCGCTTGCCCAGGAAGGCGTCGCGACCCTCGACGGCCTCGTCGGTCATGTAGGCGAGCCGGGTCGCCTCGCCCGCGAAGACCTGCTGGCCCATCAGGCCGTCGTCGGCCAGGTTGAAGGCGAACTTGAGCATGCGGACCGCCTGCGGCGACTTGGTCGCGATCGTGCGCGCGTACTCGAGCGCGAGGTCCTCGACGTCGTCGTGCGCCGCGACCTCGTTGACCGCGCCCCAGCGCTCGGCGTCGTCGGCGGAGTACTCGCGCGCGAGGAAGAAGATCTCGCGCGCCCGCTTCTGCCCGACCTGCCGCGCGAGGTACGCCGAGCCGTACCCGCCGTCGAACGATCCGACGTTCGCGTCGGTCTGCTTGAAGCGCCCGTGCTCGCGGCACGCGATCGACAGGTCGGCGACGACGTGCAGCGAGTGCCCGCCGCCCGCCGCCCAGCCGTCGACGACGGCGATCACGACCTTCGGCATGGTGCGGATGAGCCGCTGCACCTCGAGGATGTGCAGCCGTCCGGCGCGCGCCGGGTCGACGTGGTCGGCGGTGTCCGCCGGGCGGCCCTCGGCGTCGGCGGTCGTGTACTGGTAGCCGGAGCGGCCGCGGATCCGCTGGTCCCCGCCCGAGCAGAACGCCCAGCCGCCGTCCTTGGCACTCGGGCCGTTGCCCGTCAGGAGCACCGTCCCGACGTCGGAGGTCATGCGTGCGTGGTCGAGGACGCGGTACAGCTCGTCGACCGTGTGGGGGCGGAACGCGTTGCGGACGTCGGCCCGGTCGAACGCGACGCGCACGACCGGCAGGTCCCGCACGACCGGGGTGCCGTCGTCGGACACGGAGCGTTCCACGCCGCGGTGGTACGTCATGTCGGTGAGGTCCTCGAAGCCCGAGACCTCGCGCCAGCGCTGCGGGTCGAACGTCGCGGAGACCTGGCGGGGCAGGTTGTCGGTGCTGCTCACGGCCGCCAGCCTAGTGCGGCCCCGACGGCCGCCGTGCGGGGGCGGTCCGG
Organism: Isoptericola sp.; assembly: GCA_031180595.1. Taxonomy (GTDB): domain Bacteria; phylum Actinomycetota; class Actinomycetes; order Actinomycetales; family Cellulomonadaceae; genus Isoptericola. Next base: position 4,165 of record JAPSLQ010000162.1, read on the forward strand.
CGACCGGGGTCACGGACCTCTCACGACACGCCCACGGCCGGTGCGGGTGGATGCGCGGTGAACGGGCCCGAGCGGTAGCACCATGGGTGCTATGCACACGATGCAGAACCCGAGCACGTCCGAGATCGAGGTGGCCGACCCGGCCGACGTCACGGACGACATCTACGCCTACGAGCTGGAGACCGCGCGCCGCGCCGCGGGTGGGTCCGGGACGAACGAGAGCCAGAGCACGCTCGCGTTCGAGCCTGATCTCTCCGAGTTCACCGACTGAGGCGCTCGCGCTCCGGTCGACCGAGGCGCGACCGAGGCGGAGGGCGAGGGCCGAGGCGCTCGCCCGGGGGCGGCGTGCGTACGGGCGGCGTGCGTGCGGGCGG
>JAPSLQ010000162.1:4638-6118 GCA_031180595.1 Isoptericola sp.
CGGGCGGCGTGCGTGCGGGCGGAACGGTACCTACTGTCGGGCACAACGACCCGAAGGAGGGACGTCCCATGACCGACACGCAGACGGGGTCGACCGAGCCGGATGTCGTCGACATCCTGACCGCCGACCACCGCGACATGCTGGAGCTGATCGGCCAGATCGAGGGCGCGGCCGACGCCGAGCGGCGCAGGGACCTCGCCGACACCGTGACGGCCGAGATCATGCGGCACGCCGTCGCCGAGGAGATGTTCGTCTACCCCGCGGTGGAGGAGCACGTGCCGAACGGCGCCGACGAGGTCGAGCACGACAAGCGCGAGCACGACGAGATCGTGGACCTGCTCAAGCAGCTCGAGGGCGTCGACGCGTCCGAGCCGCGGTTCATGGAGCTCGTCCGCGAGCTCGAGGGGCAGCTGCGCCACCACGCCAGCGACGAGGAGACCGACCAGTTCCCCGTCCTGCGGACGCACATCCCGCGGGAACAGCTGGTCGCGCTGGCGGCGAAGGTCGAGAACGCCAAGAAGGTCGCACCCACGCGGCCGCACCCGCACGCGCCGCACTCCGAGCTGTTCCACAAGACCATCGGGCCGGGCGTCGGGATGGTGGACCGCCTGCGGGACAGGCTCACCGGCCGCAGCACCGGCTGAAGGTCGCTCAGCCGCCGCCGAGGTAGCGCAGGGCGGGGAGCGCCCGCTCGAGCATCGGCGTCGTCGCGGTCAGGCTGATCCGGAAGTGACCGGGACGGTCGAACACCGTCCCGGGCAGCACGTACACGCCGCGCTCCGCGAGCGCTGCGGCGAAGGCCCTCGCGTCGCCGCCCGGCGCGACACCCCACAGGTAGAACGTGCCCTCGGGGACGGTGAGCTCGTACCCCGCCTCGCCCAGGGCCTGCACCATGCGGTCGCGCCGTCGCTCGAGCTCGCCCACGTCGATCGAGACGGCCTCCAGGGTGGGGACGGCGTACTGCATGAGGGCGTCCGGGAAGCCCCAGCCCATGGCGAGCTGGAGAGGGAGCATCGCGGCGCGCAGCTCGGCGCGCTCCGGCTGGGGGACGAGGGGGGAGAGCGCCAGGTAGCCCAGGCGCTGGCCGGGTGCGAGCAGGACCTTGCCGTAGCTGTAGTCGACCAGCGTCCACGGGTAGCAGGCGGCGGGGCTCGTGAAGCCGATGCCGTCGAACCGGATGCGGCGGTACGGCTCGTCGGACAGCAGCCAGATCCGCCGGCCGTGGCGTCGGGACGCGGCCTCGAGCGCCGCCGCGAGCTCGACCAGCCGGTCCTGGGCGTAGACGCGCCCGGTGGGGTTCGCGGGCGAGTTCACGACGACGATGCGCGTGCGTGGAGTGATCGCTCGCGCGACGGCCTCGACGTCCAGGTCGAAGGAGCCCGCGGTGAGGGGAGCCCGGACCGGGACCATGTCGGCAGCGCGGAGCATCGGTGCGTAGAACCAGCCGGGCTCGGGGATCACGACCTCGTCACCGGCGTCC
>JAPSLQ010000163.1:0-2530 GCA_031180595.1 Isoptericola sp.
GCCGTCGACGAGCGGCGTCGTCACCTCGGGTGCGGTGTTGTCGACGACGACGGTCCGGGTCACGGTCTCGGCGCCCGCCCCGGTCCCGGCGGTCGCCGAGACGGTGTGCTCGCCGTCGGCCACCGCGGTGGTGTCCCACGTGTGCGCGAGCGAGTCGAACGCGTCGTCGGGGATCGAGAAGGTGGCGGTGAAGTAGACCTGGTTGGCGTCCGAGAAGCCGATCCGCGTCGTGGGGTCGGGGCAGTCGCGGACGGTCTCCGCCTGGCCCTCGCCCGCGCCGGCGCACGCCTCGGGGCGCAGGACGCGCCCGTCAGGCAGCGCGAGGCGCAGGTTCAGCGCGGAGAAGTCGTCGTTGTTCTCGTTCGGGTCCGGCTCCGGCCACGCCTTGGTACCGGCGTAGATCCCGAGCGTGAGGCTCTCGCCCTGGACGATCCGCTCGACGGGCACCTCGCTGGCCACCGTCACGACGCGGGAGTAGAAGCCCTCGTCGAAGATCGTGAGCACGTCGTCGCCGAGCTTGACGCCGTTGCGGAAGAACGCGTCGGTGTTCGTGGCCTCGAAGGCGAACAGGGCGGGTGCCTCGAGCGCCGGGGTCAGCGCGCCGACCTGCTCGCCGTCGATCGCGAGGCTCAGGTCGGCCGGGTCGCCCGACGTCGACGCCGCGACGCGCGTGTCGCCGCCGACGTACTGCCCGTCGGTCACGTTGAGCCGTACCGGGGCGGGCTCCGCGTCCTCGAGCGTGACGCGCACGGGGCCGAGCGTGGTGGTGCTGGTGCCGTCGGAGGCCGTGACCGTGTACTCGACCCACGCCTTGCCGTACAGGTCGACCGCGGGGACGGTGAGCTCGTACCTGTTCGGGGCGCCGAAGCGCAGCAGGCGCGTCGTGGGCTCGCCGACGTCGTCGGCGATCGTCAGCGACACGGTCCGCACCTGCCGGTCGTCGGTGACGTCGAACCGCAGTGCGAGGTCGTCCGTGCCGGGCGCGTCGAGGTCGCCGGTGAGGTCGGTGATCACGGGTGCGCTCGCGTCGTCGGGCACGACGACGAGACCGGCCGGCACCTGGTCGGGCGACACGTAGCCGGGCGTCGCGACGTCGACGCCGACGAGCGTCTGGTCCGTGCCGGACTCCCAGCGGTACTGGATGGGGCGGTCGGCGACCGTCTGGTCGTTGTTCATGTAGTCCGCGCGCGAGACGACGTGACCGGTGTTGGTCTCGACCTGGATGCCGCGCAGCCCGCCGTTGGCCATGCCGCCGGTGTGGATCTCGACCAGGTCGAGACCGGCGGTGAGGCGGCTGCCGAAGTGCGCGTTGAAGTCGGCGGCGGTCAGGTGCTGGTTCGCGCCGTTCTTGATCCACAGCACGAGCGTGCGGCCGGGCTCGATGACCGGGTCGGCCGGCGTCGCGGGCCACAGCGCGCTGTTCGTGACGACGTGGCTGGCGTCGACGTAGAGGTAGTTGATCGTGAAGTCCGCGAACGACACGGGGGCGTCGGAGCCGTTGTAGACCTCGATGAACTCGTACGCGTCCGCGCCGCCGACGTTCGCCGTGTCCGGCGCGACCTCGGTCACCTGGAGGATCGGGGCGTCCAGGTCCGGGTCCGACGGCGGGACGTCGCCCGGAACCGGCACGCTCGGCCCGGTCGGGCTCGGGGCGGGCTCGCTCGGGGCCGGCTCGCTCGGCTCGGGCGACGGCTCGCTCGGTGTCGGCGTCGGGTCCGTGGGCTCGGGCTCGGGCTCCGGCTCGGGGCGCGCGAGCTGCGCGGGGTCGACGACGCCGGGCGTGTACGGGCCGGTCGACAGGACCTCCATGGCGGTCGCCGCCGCGTCGCCGGGAACGACGAAGTGCGTCGAGGCGTCCGGCGCGGCCGACGGCCGGTCGTACACCGACCAGCTCACCGTGTCGCCGCCGGCGTCGTCGACGCGGATGCCGCGGGTGCCGGTGTTGGCCATGCCCGGCTGGCCGGTCAGGTGGAACAGCGGCACGTCGGCGGCGGCGCCCACGGCAGCACGGAAGTCGTCGTCGGTGTGCGCGAAGCTGTCGACGGTGGACGACGTGTACTGCAGCCAGAGGACCACGCTGCCGTGCGCGGGCACGGTCGCGGACGACTCCTCGATCGTCAGCGGCTTGTCGCTGCCCGACGACCCTGCGTTCGTGTAGATGTACGTGAACGCGTAGCCGGCGAGGTCGATCGGCTCGTCGGTCGTGTTGGCGACCTCGACGAACTCGAAGTTGTCGTGGCCGGTGTTGTCCGGCGCGATCTCCGTGACCACCAGCGGAGGCGCGGAGGTGGTGGCGGCCGCGGCCGGGACGGCGCCGGCGGCGAACGCGCCGACGGCGACGCACGAGGCCGTCAGCGCGGAGACGAGACGAGAGAGCGCGGGTCTGCTGGACGAGGGCATGCGACGGACACCTTCGGTTGGGGACGACGAGCCGAAGGTTGCCCTCCGCACGTGAACGGCGGCGGCCCGCCCGGTGAACGCGGGGCGACGCCGATCTGTACGTCGAGGACGGCCCGGCGTGGCGGCACCG
>JAPSLQ010000163.1:2630-6089 GCA_031180595.1 Isoptericola sp.
CCCGTCCCCGAGCCCGAGGGGACCGCCGTCGTCGTGCTCGACGACACGACGGTGCTCATGTCCGCGAGCGCCCCGCGCACGGCCGCGCTGCTGCGCGAGCGCGGGCTCGAGGTGGTCACGACGCCCGTGACGGAGTTCGAGAAGCTCGAGGGCTGCGTCACCTGCCTGTCGGTACGGGTGCGCTGAGCCCGAGGTACCGCACGATGCGGGTCACGGCGTCGCGCCCGGCGCGGTTGGCCCCCACGGTGGACGCAGACGGCCCGTACCCGATCAGGTGGACCCGCGGCTCGCCGGCCACCTGGGTGGAGTCCATCCGGATACCGCCGCCCGGCGCGCGCAAGCCAAGCGGGCGCAGGTGGTCCAGCGCCGCGCGGAAGCCGGTGTTCCAGAAGATGACGTCCACGGGGAGCACGTCGCCGTCGTGGGTGACGACGCCGTCGGGCACGATGCGCGTGAACATCGGCCGGCGCTCGAGCACGCCGCGGGCCTCGGCCGCGCGCAGCGCGGGGGTGCGGACCAGCCCCGTCACGGACACCACGCTCTGGGGCGGCAGGCCCGCGCGCACCCGCTCCTCGACCATCGCGACGGCGCGCGCGCCCTCCTCGGGGCCGAAGTCGCCGTCGCGCCAGACCGGCTCGCGGCGCGTGAACCAGAAGGTCTGCGCCACGTGCGAGACCTCCTCGAGCAGCTGCACGGCCGAGATCCCGCCGCCGACCACGGCGACGCGCGCCCCGGCGAAGTCCTCGGCGCGCACGTAGCCGGCGGTGTGGAGCTGGCGGCCGCGGAACGTCTCCTGGCCCGGGTAGCGCGGCCAGAACGGCTTGGTCCACGTGCCCGTCGCGTTGACGATCGCCCGGGCGGCGAGCGTGCCGGACCGCCCGCCACCCTCCCACCGGACAAGCAGGCGGCCGGTGGGGTCGTCGTCGGCCCGCTCGACGCCGCTCACGCGTACCGGGCGCACGACGGCGAGGTCGAGCTCGCTCTCGTAGTCGGCGAAGTACGCGGGCAGGACGTCGACGCTCGCCGCCTCGGGGTCGACGTCGGGCTGCTCCATGCCGGGCAGGTCGTAGATGTTGTTGACCGTGCTCATGCGCAACGAGCGCCAGCGGTGACGCCACGCGCCGCCGGGCCCGTCCTCGGCGTCGAGGACCAGGTACGTCCGTGCCTCGTTCACGGTGCCCGACGACGTCGCGCCCGCGGGCACGAACCCGCGGCGCCGCAGGTGGTAGCCGGCGGACAGTCCCGCCTGACCGGCGCCGATCACGACGACGTCGGCCGCGGCCGGGAGCGCGTCGAGCGTGTCGGTCGAGGTCACGTCCACGGCAACCGCGGACGCCGCCGCGGGCTTCCGGCGGGGACCGTGGCGTGCGCCACGGTGGCGGCCGGGCGCCCAGGTACGGCAACTACCCTCGTGCCGTGGCTACCTTCTCCGCAGTGACCCGTCAGCACATCCTCGCCGCGATCGCGGAGCACGACGACCGGGGCCGCGAGTCGTTCCTCGGGGTCTACGGGTTCACGCCGTCGCCAGGCCGCACGCTCGTCCACGAGGGCCGGACGTACGACGCCACGGCGATCCTCGGCGTCGCGCACCGGTACGCGACCGGCCGGCTCGCCACGCCCGACGAGCTCGAGGGTGGCAAGGTCGCCGTCGCGACGATCCTGAGCAAGCGGGGCTTCGAGGCGACCGGCGCGACGGCCGACGCCCCCGCGCGGACGTCGACGCGGGCCTCGACGCGGACGTCGGCGCGCGCGACGCGGACGGCGCCGGCCCGCCGCGCGTCGGAGCCGGAGAAGCCGCCGGCGATCTGCCCGACGTGCTTCATGGCGATGCCCGCCACGGGCGTGTGCGACAGCTGCGGGTGACCGACGCAACGCCGCCCACCCCGAGCGCCCCCACCAGGGCCGGGAGTACACTGACGGACGGCCCGAAGGAACGCGGCGAGACCGCCGCGACGACGCAGAGGAGGTGCGCGCACATGACCCGTAGCGAGCCTCCCAGTAGTCCGAGCCGCGACTAGACGGCTCCTCCCGGCCCACCCGACCGTCGTCGGGCCGCCACGCCTGTGCGCAGAGCGCCGCGCAGGCACGCCACGCCATGCACGCGAGGCACCGAGCCGCCTCAGTCGCGGGATCCCAGCACGCAGCCACCCGCCCCTGCACGCTCTCGGAGTCCCTCATGGCCATCCCCACGTCGCGCCCCGTCCGCCCCCGTCCGCTCCTCGGCGCCCTGCGCCAGCGCCGCAACGGCCCCGGCGCCGCCGCCGTGCCCGACGCCGGCACCCGCGCGGTCGCCACGACCCGACGTTCCGCGATGGTCGCCGCCGCGGTGTACGACGACGACGGCACCCGCCGCGCCTCGTTCACCCGGCTCGCCGACACGTTCCGCGCGCTGCGCTCGCAGCCGGGCGGCATGGCGTGGATCGGCCTCGAGCGGCCCGACGAGGACGAGCTGGCGACGCTCGCGCGCGAGTTCGACCTGCACCCGCTGGCGATCGAGGACGCGATCCAGGCCCACCAGCGCCCCAAGATCGAGCGGTACGGCGACACCCTCTTCGTCGTCCTGCACGCGGCGCGCTACCTGGACTCGATCGAGGAGGTCGAGTTCTCCGAGCTGCACGTGTTCGTGGGTCCCGACTTCGTGGTGACGGTGCGCCACGGCGACTCCCCCGACCTGTCGTCGGTGCGCACCCGGCTCGAGTCCGAGGCCGGCATGCTCTCGCGCGGCCCCGAGGCCGTGCTCTACGCGATCCTCGACCGCGTCGTCGACGACTACGCTCCCGTCGTCTCCGGCCTCGACTACGACATCGACCAGATCGAGTCCGAGGTCTTCGGCGGCGACCCGGCCGTGTCGCGGCGCATCTACGAGCTCTCGCGCGAGGTCGTCGACTTCCAGCGCGCCGTGCGGCCGCTGCAGACGGTGTGCCAGTCGCTGGCCAAGGGCGCCGAGAAGTACGGCGTCGAGGAGGACCTGCAGGCGTACCTGCGCGACGTCGCCGACCACCTCACGGAGGTCGGCGAGTCGGTCGAGTCCTTCCGCGCCGCGCTGCGCGACATGCTCACCGTCAACGCGACCCTCGTGGCCCAGCGGCAGAACGAGGAGATGAAGCACCTCACCGAGGTCAGCCTCCGGCAGGGCGAGGAGGTCAAGAAGATCTCCGGCTGGGCGGCCATCCTGTTCGCGCCGACCCTCGTGGGCACCGTGTACGGGATGAACTTCGACCACATGCCCGAGCTGCACTGGGCCTGGGGCTACCCCGCCGCGCTGGTGGCGATGCTGTCCGTGAGCGTCGCGCTGTTCGCCGTCTTCCGCGGGAAGAAGTGGATCTGACCTGCCGCTGAGCCGTGGTTGGATCGCCTCGTGCGAGCCATGGTCTTCGACTCCTTCGGCGGTCCCGTGTCCGTGCGCGACGTACCCGACCCGGTGGCGCCCGACGGCGGCGTCGTCGTCCGCGTGCACGC
>JAPSLQ010000012.1:0-3715 GCA_031180595.1 Isoptericola sp.
CGCATGGAGCAGCAGATCGACTCGCTCGGGCCGGTCACGCGCAAGCGCTACATGCACAACTACAACTTCCCGCCGTTCTCCACCGGTGAGACGGGCCGCGTCGGCAGCCCGAAGCGCCGCGAGATCGGCCACGGCGCCCTGGCCGAGCGCGCGCTCGTGCCCGTGCTGCCGAGCCGCGAGGAGTTCCCCTACGCGATCCGTCAGGTGTCCGAGGCCCTCGGCTCCAACGGCTCGACGTCGATGGGCTCGGTCTGCGCCTCGACGCTGTCGCTGCTCAACGCGGGCGTGCCGCTCAAGGCGCCGGTCGCGGGCATCGCGATGGGCCTCATCTCCGACACCGTCGACGGTGAGACCCGCTACGCGGCGCTCACCGACATCCTCGGTGCCGAGGACGCCTTCGGCGACATGGACTTCAAGGTCGCCGGCACGCGCGAGTTCGTCACGGCCATCCAGCTCGACACCAAGCTCGACGGCATCCCGGCGTCGGTGCTCGCGGCCGCCCTCACGCAGGCGCGCGACGCGCGCCTGACGATCCTCGACGTCATCGCCGAGGCGATCGACACGCCGGACGAGATGTCCCCGAACGCCCCGCGCGTCATCACGGTCAAGGTGCCGGTCGACAAGATCGGCGAGGTCATCGGCCCGAAGGGCAAGATGATCAACCAGATCCAGGAGGAGACCGGCGCGGACATCTCCATCGAGGACGACGGCACCGTCTACATCGGCGCCACCGACGGCCCGTCCGCCGAGGCCGCGCGCGCGGCGATCAACGCGATCGCCAACCCGCACGTGCCCGAGGTGGGCGAGCGGTTCGTGGGCACGGTCGTCAAGACGACGTCGTTCGGCGCCTTCGTCTCGCTGTCCCCGGGCAAGGACGGTCTGCTGCACATCAGCCAGATCCGCAAGCTCGTGGGCGGCAAGCGCGTCGAGAACGTCGAGGACGTGCTCTCGATCGGCCAGAAGGTCCAGGTCGAGATCGGCGAGATCGACCCGCGGGGCAAGCTCTCGCTCGTCGCCGTGACGGAGGAGGACGACAAGTCCGCCGACGACCAGGCGGGGGAGCCGGCCGCCGCCGACGCCACCACGTCGGACCACGTGGAGGCCTGACGCTCCGATGACCTGGCACCTCCCGCTCGTCCCCGCCGGCGAGCCCGGTGCCGAGCTGACCGCCGGGCAGGACGGCGCGACGATCCGTCGCACCGTCCTGCCCGGCGGCGTCCGCGTGCTCACCGAGCACATGCCGGGCCTGCGCTCGGCGACCGTGGGCGCCTGGGTCGGCGTCGGTTCCCGGGACGAGTCCGACGGGCACCACGGCTCCACCCACTTCCTCGAGCACCTGCTCTTCAAGGGCACCGGGCGCCGGTCCGCGATGGACATCGCCGAGGCGTTCGACGCCGTCGGCGGCGAGGCCAACGCCGCGACCGGCAAGGAGCACACCTGCTACTACGCGCGCGTGCTCGACGCCGACCTGCCCATGGCGGTCGACGTCATCGCGGACATGGTCACGTCCGCCCGGCTCGACCCGGACGAGCTCGAGGTCGAGCGCGGCGTGATCCTCGAAGAGCTCGCCATGACGGACGACGACCCGACGGACGTGGTGCACGAGGCCTTCGCCGCCGCGGTGCTGGGGACCCACCCGCTCGGACGACCGATCGGGGGCACGCCCGACACCATCCGCGCCGTGCCGCGCGACGCCGTCTGGGAGCACTACCGCTCGCACTACCGGCCGGAGACGCTCGTCGTCGCCGCGGCCGGAGGCGTCGACCACGACGTGCTCGTCGAGCAGGTGGCCACCGCGCTCGAGGCCGGCGGGTGGATGCTCGAGCCCGGTGCCGCGCCGCGGCCCCGGCGCACGGACGCCGCGGAGAACCACGGCGTCCCGACCGAGGGCGTCGCCCTCACCGTGCGGCGGCAGGTCGAGCAGGCCAACGTCGTCGTCGGCTCCACGGGGCTGTCCGCGACCGACGAGCGTCGCTTCACGCTCTCGGTGCTCAACGCCGCGCTCGGCGGCGGGATGTCGTCCCGACTCTTCCAGGAGATCCGGGAGAAGCGCGGCCTGGCGTACGCCACGTACTCGTTCGCGTCCGGGCACGGCGGTCTCGGCACCTTCGGCCTCTACGCGGGCTGTGCGCCGGCGAAGGCGGACCAGGTGACGGAGCTGCTCGTGGCCGAGCTCGAGCGCCTCGCGGCGGACGGGATCACCGACGCCGAGCTCGAGCGCTCCGTCGGACAGCTGTCCGGCGGGCTGGTCCTCGGCCTCGAGGACAGCGGCTCGCGCATGAGCCGCCTCGGCAAGGCCGAGCTCGTCCACGGCGAGCTGCTCACCCTCGAGGAGTCCCTCGACCGGATCCGCACCGTGACGGCCGACGACGTGCGCGAGCTCGCCGCAGACCTGGCCTCGCGGCCGCGGTCGATCGTCCGCGTCGGCCCCTTCGGAGAGTGAGGCAGAGCGTGACTGACATCAGGGTGGCCGTCCTCGGGGCAGCCGGCCGCATGGGCACCCAGACGTGCGCCGCGGTCGAGGCGGCCGACGGGCTCGAGCTCGTCGCGCGCGTGGACGCCGGCGACGACGTCGGCCGCGCGGTGCGCGACTCGGGCGCCGACGTCGCGGTTGACTTCACCGTGCCCGCGGTGACCGAGGCCAACGTGCACGCGGTGCTCGACGCCGGCGCGCACGCCGTCGTCGGCACCACCGGCTGGGACGACGCGTCGCGGGGGAGGGTCGCCGAGCACCTCGAGCGGCTCAACTCCGGCCATGACGCCGACGGTGCCGACGGTGCGGACGGTGCCGCGGGCGCCGGCCGGGGCGTGCTCATCGCCCCGAACTTCGGCCTCTCCGCCGTCCTCGCCATGACGTTCGCGGCCCGGGCCGCGCGGTACTTCGAGTCGGCCGAGGTCGTCGAGCTGCACCACCCCGACAAGGTCGACGCGCCGTCGGGGACGGCGCGGCACACCGCCGCGGCGATCGCCCGGGCGCGCGCCGAGGCCGGCCTGGGGCCGATGCCCGACGCCACCGAGAGCGGCTTCGAGGCACGGGGCGCCGACATCGACGGCGTGCGGGTGCACGCGGTGCGCCTGCGCGGGCTCGTCGCGCACGAGGAGATCCTCCTGGGCAACGCCGGCGAGCAGCTCGTCATCCGGCAGGACTCGTTCGACCGGGCGTCGTTCATGCCGGGCGTGCTGCTCGCCGTGCGCGAGGTCGTGCGCCGGCCGGGCCTGACGGTGGGTCTCGAGAACGTCCTGGACCTGACGTGAGCGCCGCGGGCACGCCCGGCCCCCGCGCCGCCGGGCGCCGCCGTCCGCCGCGGGGCCTGGCGGGCGCGCTCGCCGTCACCGCCCTGCTCGCGCTGTACGTGTGGCAGATCGCCGGGCGGGGTGTGGCCATGGTGCGCAGCGGCGAGCCGGCGCTCGTCGGCATCGGGATCGGCGTGCTCGTCATCCCGCTGCTCGTGCTCGGGCTCATCGCGCGCGAGTACCGGCTCGCCACCCGGGTGCAGCGCATGGCCGACGCGCTGGCGGAGGCGGGGGAGCTGCCGGTCGACGACCTGCCACGCTCGCCCGGTGGGCGGATCGACCGTGCCGCGGCCGACGCCGCGTTCGACGAGCGGCGCGCGGTCGTCGAGCAGACGCCCGACGACTGGAAGGCCTGGTACCACCTGGCGTTCGCGTACGACGCGGCGGGGGACCGGCGTCGGGCCCGCGAGGCGCTGCGCCG
>JAPSLQ010000012.1:3815-38803 GCA_031180595.1 Isoptericola sp.
CGAGGACGGGTCGCGTAACGCGATCGTGACGACGCCGTAGCACGCCGCTGGCAGGCTGGTGGCATGGCGGTGCGGACCGGGCTGGTGACGGACTACTTCGCCGCGCCCACGGATGCGCTGGCCGCGGCGGTCCTGCTCGAGCGCGCCGGCCCGTCCACGCCCGCGCGCGGCTCGGGCGAGCCGCTCTTCGACACGGTGAGCCTGCCCGGCGTCGAACCGTTCGTCATGCTCGGGATGCTGGGCCACCTGCTGTCCGGGCGCCCGTACCGCGAGGTCACCGCGCACCCGCGGCACGCGTCGCTCGTGGCGGTCGGCGGCGACGAGGGTCCCTGGGTCGTGACCGTGTCCGACGCGCTCGTCGCCGACCTCGCCGCGGCCGCGCCCTCGGTGCTCACCGACGTCGGCGTCCGGTGGGCCCGGACGCCGGAGCTCGCGGCGCGCCCCGCGGACGTCGTCGCCCCGGCCGTGCACGCGCTCGGCGCGCTCGCGGCGCGCGCGCTCGAGGTCCGGCACGGGCTGTACTGCTGGACGCGGCTCGACCCCGCGTGACGCGGCGGTGCGGTCAGATCGCGGCGGACCAGCGACGCTCGACGACGTCGCGCACGCCCGTGGCGAGCGTGCGCTCGGTCCCGTCGGGGCCGAGCCCGGAGGAGGCGAGGAACCGCTCGCGCGCGCTGTCGTCGTCGAGCACCCACGTGACGACCTCGGTGGCGCCGTCGGTGCGGAGCCGGTCCACCGCGGCGGCGAGCAGGCGCGACCCGTGCCCGGCGCGCTGGTGCTCCGGAGCGACCTCCAGCGCGAGCACCTGGCCGGGCGCGACGGCGGCGAACCCGACGACCTGCGGCCCGTCGAGGGCCACGAGGACGGCGAACCCCGGCCCGGGCGGAGACGCGATGGCGTCGGCCCAGCGGTCGCGCATGGCGCCCGTGTCGAGCGCGTCGACCACGCCGTCGCCCAGCGCGGCCTCGTGCACGTCGCGCCACGCGCTCACCTGGATGCGGGTGACCGCCTCCTCGTCACCGGGGACGGCGGGCCGCACGGAGACGTCGGCCGCCTCGCGGAAGAGTGCCATCCCCTCACCCTAGGGCCCCGCGTCCGCGTCAGCCCCAGCCGAGGGCGCGCAGGCCGGCGGCGGCGCCCGCGGCGAGCACGACGACGACGACGAACGGCGCGCGCAGCGCCAGCGCGACCGCGGCCACGGCGAGCGCGGGCACCCGCGCGTCGAGGACCACGGCCCGGCCGTCGCCGACCGTCTGCACGACGACGAGCGAGGCGAGGAGCGCCACGGTGACGAGCGCCGACGTCCGCTGGACGCGCTCGTCGGCGAGCCAGTGCTCCGGCACGAGGTGGCCGGCGAGCTTGAGCGCGAAGCAGGCGACGGACGCGAGCAGCACGGTGGCCCACAGCACGCCGGCGGTCATCGGGTGGCCTCCTCGGGGACGGCGGGCCGGCTGACCAGGCCCACGACGACCGCGACCGCCGCGGCCGCCAGGACCGGGAGACCGGCCGGCACGACCGGGACGAGGGCCGCGGAGACGACGACGGCGAGCGCCGCGACGAGGCGGGCGCGCCGCGACGCCAGCCGGGGCCAGACGAGGGCGAGGAACGCGGCCGCCGCCGCGGCGTCGAGACCCCAGGCGCGCGGGTCGCCGAGCCGGTCGCCCGCCAGGGCGCCGAGCAGCACGAACGCGTTCCACAGCACGAACACCCCGACCCCGGTGGTCCAGAACCCTGCACGGACGGCGGCGGGATCCCGCTGCGCGACGCCCACCGCGGTCGACTCGTCGATGGTGAGGTGCGCGGCGAGCGCGCGCCGCCACCCGCGCACCTGGAGCAGCGGCGAGACGACCGCGCCGTAGAGGGTGTTGCGCACGCCGAGCAGCGACGCCGTCGCGACGGCGGCCACGGGGGAGCCGCCCGCGGCCACCACGCCGATCAGGGCGAACTGCGAGCCGCCGGAGAACATCAGGAGGCTCAGGGCCATCGTCTGGGGCACGTCGAGCCCGGCCACGACCGACAGCGCCCCGAAGGAGACCCCGTACAGCCCGGTCGCCACGGCCACGGACAGGCCCTGGCGGACGGCCGCGGCGACCTCGGGGGACCAGGAGCGCGACCCCGGGCGCGCACGACGGACACTCACGGGCACAGGAAACCACGTCGCCCCGGCGCCGGGCGAGCCGGTCCCGCCGGCCCTCAGAGCGCGACGTACACCGTCTCGAGGTACTCCTCGAGGCCGGCCTCGCCGCCCTCGCGGCCGACGCCGGACTGCTTGACGCCGCCGAACGGCGCGCTCGCGTCGGACACCATGCCGCGGTTGATCCCGATCATCCCGGCCTCGATCTCCTCGGTCAGGCGCATCGCCCGGTCGAGCGAGGTGGTGTACGCGTAGGCGGCGAGCCCGTACTCGGTGGCGTTGGCGAGCTGGATCGCCTCGTCGTCGTCCGCGAAGGCCACGACCGGCGCGACCGGCCCGAAGATCTCCTCGGTCACGACGCGGGCGTCGGCGTCGACCCCGGCCAGCACGGTCGGCTCGTAGAAGTACCCGCGCCCCTCGGGCCGGCCGCCGCCCGTGAGCACCTGCGCGCCGCGGTCGGACGCGTCGGCCACGAGGTCGTCGACCTTGTCGACCGCCTTCGGCTCGATGAGCGGCCCGACGTCGGTGCCCTCCGCGGCGCCGGGGCCCACGCGCAGCGCGGTGAAGCGGTCGGCGAGCCGCCGCGCGAACTCGCGGGCGAGCGAGTCGTGCACGAGGAACCGGTTGGCCGCCACGCACGACTGCCCGGCGTTGCGCAGCTTGGCGACCGTCGCGCCGTCGACCGCGGCGTCGAGGTCGGCGTCCTCGAGCACGAGGAACGGCGCGTTCCCGCCGAGCTCCATCGAGCAGCTGAGCACCTGGCCGGCCGCCTGCTCGAGCAGCGTGCGCCCGACGGCCGTCGACCCCGTGAACGACAGCTTGCGCAGCCGCGGGTCGGCGAGCAGGGGCGCCGTCACCTCCGCGGCGGACGACGTCGGCACGACGTTGACGACGCCGGTCGGCAGGCCCCGGTCGGCCAGCTCCGAGCGGACCACCTCGGCGACGAGCATCGTCGTCAGGGGCGTGAGGCGGGCGGGCTTGACCACGACCGGGCAGCCGGCCGCGAGCGCCGGACCGATCTTGCGCGTCGCCATGGCGATCGGGAAGTTCCACGGTGTGACGAGCAGCGCAGGGCCGACCGGCCGCCGGTGCACGAGCTGGCGGTTGGTGCCCGCCGGAGCGGTGCGCACCAGCCCCTCGGTGCGCACCGCCTGCTCGGCGTACCAGCGCAGGAAGTCCGCGCCGTAGAGCACCTCGGCCCGTGCCTCCGCGAGCGGCTTGCCGCACTCGGCGGTGATGAGGGAGGCGACGTCGTCGGCGCGGGCGACGATGCGCTCGTAGACGGCGCGCAGCAGCTCGGAGCGCTCGCGCGGCGCGACCGCGCGCCAGGCCGGGGCGGCCTCGGCGGCCGCGGCGAGCGCCCGGCGCCCGTCCTCGGCGGTGCCGTCCGCGACGTCGAACAGCACCTGCTCGGTGGCCGGGTCGACGACCTCGAACGTGCGGCCGCCCGTCGCCGGGCCCCAGTGGCCGTCGACGAGCGTGCCGGTGGGCAGGTGCGCGACGAGGGCCGGGGAGAGCGTCGGTGCCGTCATACCGGTCAGTATGGGCCAGCCGGTCTCGGCCCGCAGCGGCCTGGCGGCCCGTGGGGCCGGCGGCCGGTACGGTTGTCCCATGACGCTTCCCGGCACGCCCGCGCGCCCGTTCGGCGCGGTCCTCACCGCGATGGTCACGCCCATGACGCCCGACGGGGACATGGACCTGGAGGCCGCCGCGCGGCTCGCGACCCGTCTGGTCGACGAGGGCAACGACGGCGTGGTGCTCTCCGGGACGACGGGCGAGGCACCCACGACCCACGCGCCCGAGAAGGCGGACCTGGTGCGTGCCGTCGTGGCCGCCGTCGGCGACCGCGCGGTCGTCGTCGCGGGCGCCGGCTCGAACGACACCGTGCACGCGGTGCGCATGGCCGAGCAGGCGGCCGAGGCGGGCGCCGACGGCCTGCTGGTCGTCTCGCCGTACTACTCGCGGCCCACGCAGGAGGGCCTGTACCGGCACTTCGCGACCGTCGCGGACGCGACCGACCTGCCCGTCATGCTCTACGACATCCCCGGCCGGGCGGGTGTGCGCATCGCGCCCGGCACCTACGAGCGGATCGCCGAGCACCCCCGCGTCGTGGCGACCAAGGACGCGACGGGCGACGTCGCCGCCGTCCCGGGCCTGCGGGCCCGGACGGGCCTGGCCTGGTACGCGGGCGACGACGGGCTGCTCCTGCCGTTCCTCGCGCACGGTGCGGTCGGCATCGTGTCCGTCTCCGCCCACCTCGTGGGCGGCCCGTTCGCCGAGGTCGTGCGCCGGTTCGACGCGGGCGACCACGCCGGCGCGCTCGAGGTCTTCGCCGCGACCCTGCCCGTCGTCGAGGCGATGAACGGCGCGGGCGCGCAGGCCGTCATGGTCAAGGCGGCGCTCGAGGTCCTCGGCGTGCACGACAACCGCACGCTGCGCCTGCCGAACGTCCCCGCGACCGACTCCGACGTCGCCCGGCTGCGCGACGCCCTCGAGGCGGCCGGCCTGCTCACGGCGGCCGGTGCCGCCGTCGGGCACGGCGCCGACGACGCCGCCCCCACGCTTCCGTAACATCCACAGGCCAGGAGGCCCCGTGAGCCACCCGCACCCCGAACTTCCCCTGCCCCCCGCCCTTCCTGCCGGAGGGCTGCGCGTCGTCGCCCTCGGCGGCCTGGGCGAGGTCGGACGCAACATGGCCGTCCTCGAGCACGAGGGCCGCCTGCTCATCGTCGACTGCGGCGTGCTGTTCCCCGAGGACCACCAGCCCGGCGTGGACCTGATCCTGCCGGACTTCGAGTACATCGCCGACCGGCTCGACGACATCGAGGCCGTCGTCCTCACGCACGGTCACGAGGACCACATCGGCGCCGTGCCGTACCTGCTGCGGCTGCGCCGCGACATCCCGCTGATCGGCTCCCGCCTGACGCTCGCGTTCGTCGACGCCAAGCTCAAGGAGCACCGGATCCGGCCGGTCATGCGGCCCGTCGCCGAGGGCGACACGCTCCAGCTCGGCGTCTTCGGGCTCGAGTTCGTCGCGGTCAACCACTCGATCCCCGACGCGCTCGCCGTCGCGATCACGACGGCGGCCGGCACGGTGCTGCACACGGGCGACTTCAAGATGGACCAGCTGCCGCTCGACGGCCGGGTGACCGACCTGCGAGCGTTCGCCAGGCTGGGGGAGCGCGGCGTCGACCTCTTCATGGTCGACTCGACCAACGCCGAGGTCCCCGGCTTCGTCACGAACGAGGTCGAGATCGGCCCCGTGCTCGACAACGTGTTCGCGCAGGCCGAGCGGCGCATCATCGTCGCCTCGTTCGCCTCGCACGTGCACCGCGTCCAGCAGGTGCTCAACGCGGCGCACGCGCACGGCCGCAAGGTCGCCCTCGTGGGGCGCTCGATGGTGCGCAACATGGGCATCGCGGCCGAGCTCGGCTACCTCGACGTGCCGCCGGGGATCCTCGTGGAGCTCAAGCACACGATGGACCTGCCGGACGACCGCGTCGTCTACATGTGCACCGGCTCCCAGGGCGAGCCGATGGCCGCGCTCAGCCGCATGGCCAACGGCGACCACAAGGTCTCGGTCGGCCACGGCGACACGGTGATCCTCGCGTCCTCCCTCATCCCGGGCAACGAGAACTCCGTGTTCCGCGTGATCAACGGGCTCACCCGGCTCGGCGCGCGCGTCGTGCACTCGGGCAACGCGAAGGTGCACGTCTCGGGCCACGCGAGCGCCGGCGAGCTGCTGTACTGCTACAACATCCTGCGCCCCCGCAACGTCATGCCCGTGCACGGCGAGGTGCGCCACCTGGTGGCCAACGCGGCGCTCGCGGTGCGGACCGGCGTGCCGGCCGAGCGTGTCGTGCTCGCCGAGGACGGCGTCGTGGTCGACCTGGTCGACGGCAAGGCGTCGGTCGTCGGCGCGGTGCCGTGCGGCTACGTCTACGTCGACGGCTCGTCGGTCGGCGAGGTCACCGAGACCGAGCTCAAGGACCGCCGGATCCTCGGCGAGGAGGGCTTCGTGTCCGTCTTCACGGTCGTCGACTCGGCCACGGGCAAGGTCCTCGCCGGGCCGCAGATCCTCGCGCG
Organism: Isoptericola sp.; assembly: GCA_031180595.1. Lineage (GTDB taxonomy): Bacteria > Actinomycetota > Actinomycetes > Actinomycetales > Cellulomonadaceae > Isoptericola. The sequence continues at coordinate 10,036 of JAPSLQ010000012.1, forward strand.
CGGCATGGCCGAGGACGACGCCGTGTTCGAGGAGATCCAGCCCGAGGTCGTGCGTGCGCTCGAGGACGCGATCGCCGGGGGCGCCACGGACACCTACCAGATGCAGCAGGTGATGCGGCGGGTCATCGGCCAGTGGGTCAACCGGCGCCTGCGCCGGCGCCCGATGATCGTCCCGGTCGTCGTCGAGGCCTGACGCGGCTCACCCGAGCAGCGCCGGCCCGACGGCGGCCGCCGCGGCCGCGTACCGGGCCGCGCGCTCCTCGTCGTCGCCGGGGAGCAGGCCCCCGAGCTCGAGCGACACGAGCCCGTGGACGAGGCCCCAGAGCCCGACGGCGGCCGCCTCGACCCGTTCCTCGGGTGCGCCGGCCAGGAGCCGCGCGACGGCGTCGCGCAGCACGCGGAACGTCGGCTGCTCGGTCGTCGGCGAGGCGTCGGCGGACGGCCGGACCGCGCGCTCGAACATGACGCGGTAGAAGTGCGGGTCGTCGAGCGCGCTCGTGCGGTAGGCGAGGCCCAGCGCCAGGAGGTCCGCGCGAGGGTCGTCCGTACGCGGCACCGCCGCCAGGTGCGCGGCGAACCTGCGGAACCCCTCGGCGCTCACGGCCGCGACGAGCTCGTCGCGCGAGCCGAACAGGGCGTACACGGCGGACGCGCTCGTGCCCGCCGCGGCCGCGACCGAGCGGACGGTCACGGCGGCCTCGCCGCCCGTGGCCACGGTCTCGGACGCGACCTCGAGCAGCCGGGTGCGCAGTGCGGCGTCGTGCACACGGGGTCTTGCCATGCGGTGAGTGTAAAGGCCTTGACGAGAGTTTGCGAACGGTGTTCTATAACAGTGTTCGCACAACGAGAGGGGACCATCGTGCTCGAGCTCACCGACGCCGCACGCATCACCGCCGGCATCGTTCTCCTGACCGTCGTCGCGATCGAGTCCGGCGGCTGGTTCCTGGTCCGGGTGGTCACCGGCCGGGTGGCCGCCACGGACTTCCAGATGTCGTTCTTCCGTGCGGGCCACGCGCACGCGGGCGTGCTCGTCATCCTCGGGCTCGTGTCGCTCCTGCTCACCGAGGCCACGGCGCTGGGCGGCCTCGCGCGGTGGCTGGCCGCGACCGGCGTGCTCGTCGCCGCGATCCTCATGCCGGCCGGGTTCTTCTTCTCGGCCATGGGCGCGGGGCGGACGAGGCCCAACCGAGCGGTCGTGCTCCTGCCGCTCGGCGCCGTGTTCCTCGCGGCGGGGGTCGTCACGCTCGCCGTCGGCCTGCTCACCGGGGCCTGACCCGCCCGACGGTGGGACACGCCACCGCCCGCCTGCGGCGTCGCGTCCCACCTCGCGGGTACGGTGAGAGCATCATGGCGACCCGGACACCCGCCCGGAGGACCTCCGGGACTCCTCGGGCACCGCAGCGGGCCGCGACGAGCTCGGCACGCACGCGTTCCGTGGCGGCGCCGACCGGTCGCGCGCCGAGCCGCGCCCGCAAGGGCACGGCGAGCGGCAAGGGCGGCAACGGCCGCGGGGCCCCCGCCCGGCGGCCTGCCCGCGGCGCGCCGCCGTGGCCCGTGCGCGCGGCGCGGGGGCTGTACCTGGGCGTCGCCCACGGCCTGGGTGCCGTGGTCCGCAGCATCACCAAGGGAGCGAGAGACCTGGAACCCGAGCACCGCCGTGACGGCGTCGCCTTCTTCCTCATCGCGCTCGCGCTCGTCGTGGCGGCGCGCGAGTGGTGGGGGATATCCGGCACCTTCGGGGTGGTCGTGCACGCCGTCGTGGCCGGGACGGTCGGCCTCGCCGGCGTCGCGGTGCCCGTGCTGCTCCTCTGGCTCGGCGCGCGCGTCATGCGCCACCCCGAGCGGGCCCAGGCGAACTCGCGCGTCGCGATCGGCCTGTCGTTCATCGTCGTCTCCGTCTGCGCGCTCGTCGCGATCTCGGAGGACCTGCCCTCGCCGTCGGACGGGTTCAGGGCGCTGCAGGACGCCGGCGGGATCGTCGGGTACCTCGCGGCGACCCCGGTCGTCACGGGCGTGACCGAGTGGGTGGCCGTGCCGCTGTTCCTCCTGCTCGGCTTCTTCGGGCTCCTGGTCGTCACGGCGACGCCCGTGCACCGCATCCCCGAGCGGCTGCGCGGCCTGTACGACCGGCTCACGGGCAACCACCACCACGCCGAGGACGACGACGGGCTCGAGCTCGCCGAGGGGTTCTCGCGCCACGACGGGAGCGACGAGACACCGCCGCGCAAGCGCCGCACGCGCAAGACCAAGGCGATGCGCGAGGCCGAGGCCGCGGAGCGGGCGGCCCGGTACGCCGGGGACGAGGCGTTCGAGAAGGCGGCGACGCTCGAGAAGCCCGGCGACCCGCCGGCGCGCGCCGACAGGGCCGCGCCCACGCAGGTCGTGGCGGCCGGCGGGACCCCTCCCGTCGACGACCCCGAGCCGCCGTCGCCCGCGCTGGTGCCGGACGCACCGCCGTCGGACACACCGGCGCCGAACCTGCCGGTGCCGATGGGCCGCGCCGAGCAGCCGATGCTCGAGGGCGACACGGTCTACCTGCTCCCCGACGAGCAGGCCCTCGTCAAGGGCGCCCCGCACAAGACCCGGTCGGCCGTCAACGACCGGGTCGTCGAGGCGCTCACGAAGGTCTTCGCCGACTTCGACGTGGACGCCCAGGTCACCGGCTTCACGCGCGGCCCGACGGTCACGCGCTACGAGGTCGAGGTGGGGCCGAAGGTCAAGGTCGAGCGCATCACGTCGCTGTCGAACAACATCGCGTACGCGGTGGCGAGTGCCGACGTGCGGATCCTCTCGCCGATCCCCGGCAAGTCGGCGATCGGCATCGAGATCCCCAACGCGGACCGCGAGACCGTCGTCCTCGGCGACGTGCTGCGGTCGTCCGCGGCCCGCCGGACCGAGCACCCGATGGTCATGGGCGTCGGCAAGGACGTCGAGGGCGGGTACGTCGTCGCGAACCTCGCGAAGATGCCGCACATCCTCGTCGCGGGCGCCACGGGCGCGGGCAAGTCGAGCTTCATCAACTCGATGATCACGTCGATCCTCATGCGGGCCACGCCCGAGCAGGTCCGCATGATCCTGGTCGACCCGAAGCGCGTCGAGCTGACGATCTACGAGGGCATCCCGCACCTCATCACGCCCATCATCACCAACCCGAAGAAGGCCGCCGAGGCGCTCGACTGGGTCGTGCGGGAGATGGACGCCCGCTACGACGACCTCGCGATGTTCGGCTACAAGCACGTCGACGACTTCAACGCCGCGGTGCGCTCGGGCAAGGTCAAGCCGCTGCCGGGCTCGGAGCGCAAGATCGCGCCGTACCCGTACCTGCTCGTCGTCGTCGACGAGCTCGCCGACCTCATGATGGTCGCGCCGCGCGACGTCGAGGCGTCGATCCAGCGCATCACGCAGCTCGCGCGGGCCGCCGGCATCCACCTCGTCCTGGCCACCCAGCGCCCGTCCGTCGACGTCGTCACGGGCCTCATCAAGGCCAACGTGCCGTCGCGGCTCGCGTTCGCGACGTCGTCGGTCACGGACTCGCGCGTCGTCCTCGACCAGCCCGGCGCGGAGAAGCTCATCGGCCAGGGTGACGCGCTGTTCCTGCCCATGGGTGCCGCCAAGCCCATGCGCGTGCAGGGGGCCTGGGTCACCGAGTCCGAGGTCCACACGGTCGTCGAGCACGTCAAGGCACAGCTCAAGCCGGTCTACCGGGAGGACGTCACCGCGCCCGCGGCCGCCAAGAAGCAGGTCGACGACGACATCGGCGACGACCTCGACCTGCTGCTGCAGGCGGCCGAGCTGGTCGTGACGACGCAGTTCGGCTCGACGTCCATGCTCCAGCGCAAGCTGCGGGTCGGCTTCGCCAAGGCCGGGCGCCTCATGGACCTCCTCGAGTCGCGGGAGATCGTCGGGCCGTCCGAGGGCTCCAAGGCGCGCGAGGTGCTGGTCCAGCCGGACGACCTCCCCTCGGCGCTCGCCCTCATCCGCGGGGAGTCGGCGCCGGTCTACGACCAGGACGAGGCGTCCGCCCCGGACCCGGCCGAGGACTAGAGGGCCCCGCCTCTGCCCTCGTGCCCGGGGCGTCGACGGAGCGCGCCCGGCGCGCTCAGGGCTGGGTGCGCGGGACGACGACGGGCGGCTCGCCCGTCGGCTGCGGCGGCTCGCGTCGCTCCGGTGCCGCGTCGCCGACGGCGTCGCGCACCCGCTGCTCGCGGAGCACCAGCTCGTCGCGGTCGAGCGTGCCTGCGGTCGGGTCGGCGAGCGCGTCCGGCAGCGCCCGCAGCCGGTGGCCCGCCGCACGGTCCACCGTCGTCGCCGTCCAGGCGACGTCGGCGACGCGTGCGGGCGCTCCGGGCCGCGGACGTTCGACCGTCGCGCTGAGGAGGACGCCGTTGCTGGTGCGGGCGTCGCAGCACTCCGCGGACTGGTTCGACAGCATGTTCCCGAGCCCGAACGCGACCCACATGCCCGTGCCGTCCGGCCCGCCGTCGAGCCGCTCGATGCGCTGCGGGACGTGCGCGTGGTGGCCGATGACGAGGTCGACGAGCCCCGAGCCGGCGAGCGCCGCGGTGACCTCGGTCTGCTGGTCCGTGAGGTTCTCGGTGTACTCGACCCCGGCGTGCAGCGAGACGAGAACCAGGTCCGCCCCGGCGTCGCGTGCGGCCCGGGCGTCCGCCACGAGGGCCGCCGCGTCGATCAGGTCGACCGACCAGGGTGCGTCTGCGGGGACGGGCAGCCCGTTCGTCCCGTACGTCGCCGAGAGGTGGGCGACCGTCACGGGCCGCGTGCCGCGGTCCAGCTCGTACAGCTGGGGTCGCGCCTGCTCCTCGGCGGTGCGGGCGGTGCCCACGTGTCCCAGCCCGGCGGCGTCGAGCTCGTCGAGCGTGGCGACCACGCCGTCGAAGCCCCGGTCGAGCGAGTGGTTCGAGGCCGTGGAGCAGCCGTCCCAACCCTGCTCGGCCAGGTCGCGCACGAGCGTCGCAGGCGCCCCGAACATCGGGTACCCGCTCGGGCTCGTGCCCGCGGGCGCGACGGGCACCTCGAGGTGGCACAGCGCGAGGTCAGCGGCGCCGACCCATGCGTCGAGGCCGGCCAGGAGCGGGCTGAAGTCGGTCGACCCGTCGCCGGTCCGAGCCGAGCGCAGGACCGGTGTGTGCGTCAGCACGTCCCCGGCCGCGACCACGGTGAACGTCGCCGGGGGAGCCGGGGCGGGCGGCGCGGACTTCGCGACGACCGGCGCGGGCGTCGCCGTCACGGTCGGGGCGACGTCGGGCCCGGAGTCGGGCACGGCGGAGCAGGCGGTCACCGTGGCGGCCGTGGCGGCCAGCACCACGGCACCTGCGCTACGACGTCGGGCGCGGAGGGTCACGCGGGCAGCGTAGTCCGTCGCGGGGCCCGCACGTACGCCCGTCCGGGCGCACGGCACGCCCCAGTAGGGTGGAGGCGTGTCGGAACAGCACCCGTCCCCGTGGAACGTCGCCAACGCGGTGACGATGGCGCGCATCGCCCTCGTCCCGGTCTTCGCGTGGGCTCTCCTCGTCGACGGCGGGCAGTCGGTGACGTGGCGCCTCGTCGCGACGGGGGTGTTCGTCGTCGCGGCCCTGAGCGACCGGCTCGACGGCCACCTCGCCCGCTCGAGGGGGCTCGTCACGGACCTCGGCAAGCTCCTCGACCCCATCGCCGACAAGGCGCTCGTCGGGGCCGCGCTCGTCCTGCTGTGGTGGCCGCTCGACGAGCTGCCGTGGTGGGTGCCCGCCGTGATCCTCGTGCGCGAGCTCGGCATCACGGCCATGCGCATGGTCCTGCTCCGGTACGCGGTCATGCCCGCGTCGCGCGGTGGCAAGATCAAGACGGTCCTGCAGACCGTCGCCATCACGGTGTTCCTGCTGCCGCTCGACCACCTGCCCGACCTCGTGCGCCTCACGGCGTGGGTCGTCATGGTCGCAGCCATCGCGGTCACCGTCGTCACAGGCGTCGACTACGCGGCGCAGGGCTGGCGGCTGCGGCGCGCCGCCCGTGCGGGGGCGCCGGGGACGCCCGCGGTGTGACCGCCCGCGACGTGCTCGCGAGCCTCGCCGCGCGCGGGTGGACGCTGGGCGTCGCCGAGTCGCTCACGGGAGGTCTGGTCGCCGCCGAGCTCGTGGCCGTGCCCGGCGCCTCCGCCGTCGTGCGCGGCGGCGTCGTGGCCTACGCCACCGACCTCAAGCACGAGCTGCTCGGCGTGCCGGCGGACCTGCTGGCCGCACGGGGCGCGGTCGACCCCGACGTCGCGCGGCACATGGCCCGCGGCGTGCGGGTGCGGACCGGGGCCGACGTCGGCCTCGCGACGACGGGTGTCGCCGGTCCCGACCCGCAGGACGGCAAGGCGCCGGGCCTCGTCTTCGTCGCGGTCAGCACTCCGGACGGGGACGAGGTGCGCCGCGTCGACGCGACGGGCGACCGCGCCGCGGTCCGGCGCACGGCGGTGGAGGCGGCGCTGGGCCTGGCGCACGAGGTGCTCGCCGGGTGAAGATCCTGCGTCCTTCCGCGGGCCGGCGGACCCGCGGGAACACGGGTGCGCCGGGGATCGTTCATCCTGGTGTGATCGCCAAGAGGCCACAGAGCCGTATCGATGTTCGCCCCGCCCGGCATGATGTCGGCGGGTCACGGTACGGTGGATCTACCCCCGCGCCAGGGGGACCAACGAGGCCGGTAGGACCGGGTACGGGAAGGGGGCGCGAGATGGTCGTTCTACGACGTGAGATCGGAGACGTGCTGCGTGACGCGCGGCAGCGTCAGGGGCGCACCCTGCGTGAGGTTTCCTCGGCAGCCCGGGTCTCGCTCGGGTACCTCAGCGAGGTCGAGCGAGGTCAGAAGGAGGCGTCGTCCGAGCTGCTCGCCTCGATCTGCGAGGCGCTCGACGTGCCGATGTCGCTGGTGCTGCGCGAGGTGAGCGACCGGATCGCGGCCGCCGAGGGCCTGCACATCCCGGACACGATCCCGGCGGACGTCTACGCCGGGCTGCTCGGCCGCGGGGACGACGCCCGGCGCGGCGGCGCGCTGCGCGAGGACCTGGCGCCGGTCGGCTGACCTGCACGAGCCGAGGCTCACGAGGGGCGCTCCACCCACCGGTGGGGCGCCCCTCGTCGTCTCCACCCCTCGTGCCTACCGCGGCGCCTGGCAGGCCGGGCACCAGAAGACCGGGCGGTCGTAGGGCGCCTCGTTCGCCCGGCCCACCGCCACCGGGGTGCGGCAGCGTCGGCACGGCCGGCGGGCCCGGCCGTGCACCGCCGGCTCGACGGCACCCAGCCCGCGCGAGCGCCCGACCTCGACGCTGCGGCCCATGAGCCGGCGCGCGGTGAGCAGCAGCGCGCGGCCGCCGTCGGCGTCGAGCCGGTCGGCCGGCGTCCACGGCCACAGCCGGAGCGCGAACAGGGTCTCGGCCATCCAGATCGTGCCGAGCCCCGCCACCACGCGCTGGTCCAGGAGCACCTCGCACAGCGGGCGCCCACCCTGTGCGGCGAGCCGGCGCAGCCCTTCGGTCAGGCCGGCGTCGGGGAAGTCGTCGGCGAGGACGTCCGGCCCGAGGTGGCCGACCAGGCGGGCCTCGTCGCGCGTGCGGACCAGGTCGAGCATCCCGAGGTGCCAGCCGACGCAGGTCCAGGAGGACGTCCCGAGGACGGCCCGCACGGACGGGTGGCGTGCCGCCGCCTGCCGCGTGCCCGTCGGGTGCACCCGCCAGTAGCCGTCCATGCGCAGGTGCGTGTGCAGCGTGCGCCCGTCGTCGAAGCGCGTGAGCAGGTGCTTGCCGTACGCGACGCACTCCGTGACGGTCGCCCCGACGAGCCGGGCGGCGCCCGCGGTCGGCCAGCGCAGCTCCGCGCGGTCCAGCGGCACGCCGCGCAGCGCCGCGTCGAGTCGGGCGGCCGTGAGCCGCAGCACGTCGCCCTCGGGCATCTCAGCCTCTCGCGAGCCGCAGGCCGCGCGGCGTGACGCCGAAGCCCGCGTCGAGCAGCGCCGCAGCCACGGGCGTGCGGTCGCGTGCGGCGGCGAGCGCCGGCACGCCGTCGACGCGCTGGACGAGCAGGCGGCCGAGGCGGCCTGCCGCGGCCGCGCCCGCGAGCTCGGCGACGGCGGCCGCGAGGCGGCGTCCGCCGGGACCGAACGAGAGCAGAGTGCGGCCGCCCCGCTCGACGTAGAGCGCGAGGTCGCCGTCGACGAGCACGACGACGCCGCCCGCCTTCCGGCCCGGACGGTGGGCGGTGCCGTCGGCCCCGTCCCCCGGCGCGGCCGTGGGCGGCGGGGGCCACGCCAGCGCCGCGCCGTACGGGTTCGCCGGGTCGGTGGCCGCGAGGAGCACGGCGTGGTGGCGGGGCCCGCCCGGACCGGGAGGGCCCTCGTCCTGGGCGCGCTCCGCCTCCAGGACGCGCGCGCGGTCGCCGGCGTCGACGCGGAGCTGGTCGACCGCGCCAGGCAGGGCGAACTGCGAGCCGCCCAGGTGCTCGACGAAGTAGCCCCGGCGCACCGCTCCCCGCTCCTCGAGCTCGGTCAGGACGCGGTACACGCCGCGGAACTGCGCCGTGACGCCCTCGGCCGGTGCGACCGCGCGGGTGAGCACACCGTGCCGGTCCAGCAGCACCTGGGTGAGCGCGTGCGTGCGCAGCGTCGGATCGGTCTCGCGCGACGGGAGCGCCGACCAGCGGCCGCCGCCCCCGCGCGGGGTCGGCGCGGTCGTGGCCGCGGCGGGACGCGCCACGGCGAAGCGGGAGCGGCGCACCGGCCGGGCGCGGCCCGGCTGGCGCGGTGCCCGGTGGGCGCCCCCGGCGCCGCCGAGGTTCTCGCGCAGGACCCCGAGCCCGTCGTTGGTCACGTGCCCGGCCCACACGAGATCCCAGAGGGCCTCCAGCACCGCGGTGGCCGGTGCGCCCGTGAGGTCGGCGAGCCGGGGCAGGAAGAACCCGCCGGACCCCGTGAGCAGGTCGAGGACCGCGCGGTGCAGGTCGGTGTCGAGCGGTCCGCCCTCGGCGACGTCGTCCGGCGGCCGGAGCGTGAGCGGGGCCCCGTCGGACAGGTGGAGGCTCACGAGCCCGTCGCCACCCCCCGACCCGGGCAGCCGGGCGTGCCCGCACCACAGCACCTCGCCCGTGGTCGTCAGCTCGTCGAGCATCGCGGGCGAGTAGTCCGGCACGCGTGCGGGCAGCACGAGCGTCTCGAGCGCCGACGCCGGCACGGCGGCACCCGAGAGCTGCTCGACCACGCGGAGCACGCCGTCGAGCCCGCGCAGCGCCCCCGCGCCCGACGCGATCCCGTGCCACCGCGGCAGGAACACGCCGAGCGCCTCGGGCTCGACCGGCTCCACCTCGGCCCGCAGCGCGGCGAGCGACCGACGGCGCAGGGTGCGGAGCACCTCGGGGTCGCACCACTCGTCCCCCGTGCCGCCGAGCGCCTCGGGCCGCAGCCGACCGCGCGCCAGCACGCCCGCCGTCTCCAGCCGCGCCAGGGCCTGAGCGGCGACGGCGACGCCCAGCCCGAAGCGCCGCGCGACGTCGACGACGCCGAACGGGCCGTGCGTGCGCGCGTGGCGCCGCAGCAGGTCGCCGAGCGGGTCGGCGACCGGTTCCGTGAAGGCCTCCGGCACGCCCACGGGCAGCGCCACGCCGAGCGCGTCGCGCAGCCGTCCGGCGTCCTCCGCGACGGCCCACTGCTCGGCGTCGTCGCCCTCGAGCCCGCCGAGGCGGACGCGGATGACGCGCCGCGCCCGCTCGAGCTCGGTCAGCCAGCCGGCCACGTCGTCGCGCACCTCCTCGCGCGTGCGCTCCCGCAGCGCCGCGAGCGGGTGCGGCCCGGTGCGGCGCAGCACGTCCCACAGGTCCTCGGCGTGCCGGGCCCGTCGTTCGGGTGCGAGCGCCTGGAGCTCGGCCTCGGTGCGCTCGATCGCGGCGGGGTCGAGCAGGTCGGCGAGCTGGGTCGCGCCCTGCTCGCCGAGCAGCTCGGCCAGCAGCGTCGGGTCGAGCGAGAGCGCGGCTGCGCGCCGCTCCGCGAGCGGGGCGTCGCCGTCGTACAGGAACTGGGCGGTGTACCCGAACAGGAGCGACTGGGCGAACGGCGAGGGCGACGGCGTGGTGACCTCCACGAGCCGCACCCGTCCCGCCGCGAGGTCGGCCATGAGGTCGCGCAGCGCGGCGACGTCGAAGTCGTCCTGCAGGCACTCGCGCGCGGCCTCGAGCACGATCGGGAACTCGGGGAACTGCGAGGCGACCTGGAGCAGCTGCGCCGCGCGCTGACGCTGCTGCCACAGCGGCTGACGCCGGTCGGGCCGGCGCCGCGGCAGCAGCAGGGCGCGTGCCGCCGCCTCGCGGAAGCGGGCCGCGAACATGATCGACGAGCCGAGCTCGCCGCGGACGGCGTCGAGCACCTCGTCGGGGTCGACGAGCAGGTCCTCGGCCGTGACGCCCGGTGTGACCGCCGGGCCGCCGTCGCCCGTGCCGCCCCCGCCCAGGTCCCAGCCCGTGCCGCCCCCGCCCAGGTCCCAGCCGGTGCTGCCCCCGCCCAGGTCCCAGCCCGAGTCGCCGGCGTCGGGCAGCCGCAGCACGATGCCGTCGTCGGCGTGCATCGCCGCGACGTCGAGCCCGTACCGCTCGCGCAGGCGAGCGCCCACGACGAGCGCCCACGGCGCGTGCACGCGCGCGCCGAACGGGGAGTGGATCACCACGCGCCAGTCGCCGAGCTCGTCGCGGAAACGCTCGACGACGACCGTCCGGTCGTCGGGCAGCCGGCCCGTCGCGTCGCGCTGCTCGGTGAGGTAGGCCGCCAGGTTGTCGGCCGCCCAGGCGTCGAGCCCGGCGTCGCGCAGACGGGCGCGCCCGAGCTCGCCGTCGGCGCTGAGCGTCGCGTCGGTCTCGCGCACGAACGCGCCGACGGCGCGGCCGAGCTCCGCGGGCCGGCCGGGGGAGTCACCCTTCCAGAACGGCAGCCGCCCGGGCAGGCCGGGCGCGGGCGTGACGAGCACGCGGTCCGGGGTGATCTCCTCGATGCGCCATGTGGACGAGCCGAGCGTGAACGTGTCGCCGACGCGGGACTCGTAGACCATCTCCTCGTCGAGCTCGCCGACGCGCTTGCCGCCGCGCACCGCGCCGCGCTCCGCGTCGCCGTCGGTCGCCAGGTAGACGCCGTACAGGCCGCGGTCCGGGATCGTGCCGCCGCTCGTGGCGGCGAGGCGCAGGGCGCCGGGGCGGCCCGACAGGCGCCCGGACGCCCGGTCCCACACGATGCGCGCCCGCAGCTCGGCGAAGTCCTCGCTCGGGTACCGGCCGGCGAGCATGTCGAGCACCGCGTGCCACGTCGCGTCGCCCAGCGTGGCGAACGGGGCCGCCCGCCGGACCGTCGCGAGGAGCTCGTCGGCCTGCCAGTCGTCCACGGCGAGCGCGGCGACCACCTGCTGCGCGAGCACGTCGAGCGGGTTGGTCAGGACGTGCAGGCGTTCGATCTCGCCCGCACGCATCCGCTGCGTCACGACCGTGGCCGGCACGAGGTCCCCGCGGAACGTCGGGAAGACGACGCCGCGCGAGACCGCGCCGACCTGGTGGCCCGCCCGGCCGATGCGCTGGAGGCCGCTCGCGACGGAGGGTGGCGATCCCACCTGGACCACGAGGTCGACCGCCCCCATGTCGATGCCGAGCTCGAGCGAGGACGTCGCGACGACGGCCGGGAGCCGCCCCTCCTTGAGCTCGGACTCGGTCCGGGTGCGCTCCACGCGGCTCATCGACCCGTGGTGGGCGCGGGCGAGCACGGGCGCCGCGCCACCGTCGGGCGAGGCGGGCACCGCGGCGGCCGTGCCCGACTGCGCGGGCGTCTGCGCCGCCTGCTGCGTGGCCGGGTCGGGCACGTCGAGCCCCAGCCGCTCGGCCCACAGCTCGTTCATCCGGGCCGTGAGGCGCTCGGCCCCGCGGCGGGAGTTGGTGAAGACCAGGGTCGAACGGTGGCCGGCCACCAGGTCGACGACGCGCTCCTCGACGTGCGGCCACACCGACGCCCGCCGCAGCGGCGAGGTCGCCGCGCCCGCCAGGTCCGCCTCGTCGTCGCCCGTCGACGCTCCGGGGCGCGGCGCATCCGGCGCCGCACCGCCGTCGTCGGGCCCCGCGGGGCCGGGCATCGCCGACTCGAGGTCGGTGAGGTCCGGCACCGGCACGACGACGTCGATGTCCCACTCCTTGGCCGCGGGCGGCTGGACGACGACCACCTCGCGGCCGCCGTCCGCAACCGGGCGGTGGCCGCCGAGGAAGGTCGCCACGTCCTCGACCGGGCGCACCGTGGCCGACAGGCCGACGCGCTGCGCCGGGCGCTCGAGCAGGGCGTCGAGGCGCTCGAGGCTCAGCGCCAGGTGCGCGCCCCGCTTGGTGCCCGCGACGGCGTGGATCTCGTCGACGATCACGGTCTCGACGCCGGCGAGGCCCGCACGCGCCTGGGAGGTGAGCACCAGGAACAGCGACTCGGGCGTGGTGATGAGGACGTCCGGCGGTCGCGTCGCGAACGACCGGCGCTCCGAGGGCGGGGTGTCGCCCGTGCGCATCCCGACCTCGAGGTCGGTCACCTGGAGCCCCTCGCGCGCGGCCGCCTGGCGGATGCCCGCGAGCGGGGAGCGCAGGTTGCGCTGCACGTCCGCGGCGAGCGCCTTGAGCGGCGAGACGTACAGCACGCGGCAGCGCCGCGCACGCTCCTCGGGCGGCGGCAGCGTCGTCAGCCGGTCGATCGCCCACAGGAACGCCGCGAGCGTCTTGCCCGACCCGGTCGGCGCCACGACGAGGGCGTGCCGGTCGGCGCCGATCGCCTCCCACGCGCCGACCTGCGCCGGCGTCGGCTCGGCGAACGCGCCCGCGAACCACGCGCGCGTGGCCGGGCCGAAGCGCTCGAGCGGTGACGTCACCAGGCCATTGTGCGGCCCGGCACCGACATCGCGGGAGCACGGCGCCGCGCGGGGCCGCGCCGGCGTGGCAGGCTGGGTCCGTGCGCCACAGCGACTTCGCCCAGCTCGTCGACGAGGTCTTCGGGCCTGCCTACGGCCGCGCGCTCGTGCGCGAGCAGGTGCTGCCCCGCCTGGGCGACCGCACGCCCGCCGACGCGCTCGCCGAGGGCGTGGAGCCGCGCGTCGTCTGGCACGCGCTGTGCGACGCGCTCGACGTGCCCGAGCCGCAGAGGTGGGGGCACGACGACCGCCGCCAGGCGCCGCCCGCGCGCTGACCGTCCGGCGCGCGGCATCATGACGCCATGAGCCCCGCGTGGACCGCCACGACCGCACGGCTGCGCGGCGCGCTCTGGTCGCTCGTGTCCACCTCGGCGGGGCTGGGCCTGGCGATCTGGGCCGTCCCGGGGGTCGCCGTGCGCGCCCCGTGGGCGCTGCTGCTCGCGGCGCTCGCGGTCGGCGTCGGTGACGCGCTCCTGCGGCCGCTGCTCAGACGCGCCGCCGTGGTCGGCGTCGTCGGGGCGCTCGTCGCCGGGGTCGGGGCGCAGGTCGCGCTCGTCGGGGCCGTGCTCACCTGGGGTCCCGGGATCCGCAGCGGGTCGTGGGCCGACGTGCTCGCGGTGCTCGTCCTCGCGGCGGTGGTCATGGCGGCGGGGCACTGGCTCGTCGGCGTGCAGGACAACGTCTACGTGGTCGGGGACCTCCTGCAGCGCGCCCGCCGGCGGGCGGGCCTCCCGCGTCCCGGCCGCGCGGCCGCGGGCGGCGGCGAGGCGGGCCGGCCGCCGGGGATGCTCGTGGTCGTGCTCGACGGCGTCGCCCGCCCCACGCTCGACCACGCGGTCCAGGCGGGTCTCGCGCCGACGCTCGCCCGGTGGCTCGGCACGGGCAGCCACCGCGTCGAGCCGTGGTGGGCCTGCGTGCCCGCCACGACGCCCGCGAGCACGCTCGGCCTCCTGCACGGGACCACGGACGGGGTTCCCGCCTTCCGGTGGTGGTCCCGCGAGGCGGGCCGCATGGTCGTCACGAACCGGCCCGCCGACGCGGCGGCCGTCGAGGCGCGGGCCAGCGACGGCCGCGGCCTGCTCGCCGGCGGCGGGGTCGCCGTCTCGACGATGTTCTCCGGCGACGCCGAGGTGAGCCTTCTCGTCATGAGCCGCGCGTCCTCGGGGCTCGGGCCGGGCCAGACGTTCGTCCGGTTCTTCTCCAGCCCCTTCGTGCTCGGGCGCGCCGTCGTGGGGACCGTCGCCGAGGCCCTCAAGGAGCTGTACCAGGGATGGCAGCAGGCCGCGCGGGGCGTGCGTCCCCGCGTGCCCCGGCGCGGCTGGTACCCGGTGCTGCGCGCGGTCACGAACGTCCTGCTGCGCGACCTGACCACGTCGCTCGTCGCCGAGCAGCTCGTGCGGGGCGCGCCCGTCGTGTGCGTCGACCTTCCCGACTACGACGAGATCGCCCACCACGCGGGCCCGTTGCGGCCCGAGGCGCTGCGGGCGCTCGAGGGTCTCGACCGCGTGCTCGGGCTGTGGGAGCAGGTCGGCGCCGTCGCGCCCCGGCGGTACGAGATCGTCGTGGTCTCGGACCACGGACAGTCGCTCGGTGCGACGTTCGAGCAGGTCGTGGGACGCTCGCTGGAGGAGGAGGTCCGTCGCCTGATGGCCCTCCCCGCCCCGCGGGACGCGCACGGCGTGCGCTCGCTCGCCGCGGGCGCGGGCCGCCGGCGGACGGACGACGCCGAGGCGTGGGGCCCGGCGAACGCCGCGCTGCACGCGCTGCGCCCGCCGGGAGCCCACGACGGCGCAGGGCGGATGCTCGTGGGGCCCGACGCGGACGAGCGGCGCCGCCGCGGGCCGGGCGGCTCCGTCCTGCCGGAGGTGGCCGTGGTGGGCTCCGGCAACCTCGGCATGGTGTGGTTCTGCCGCGAACCGCGGCGGCTCGACGGCTCGGAGGTCGCGGCGCGGTGGCCCGCGCTCGTGCCCGGCCTCGCGGCGAACCCGGCGGTCGGGCTCGTCGTCGTCCGCGACGCCGACGACGTCGTGGCGCACGGCGCGGGCGGGACGCGCAGCCTCGTGACGGGGCGTGTCGAGGGCGCGGACCCGCTGGCGCCCTACGGCTCGCGCGCCGCGCCCGACCTGCTGCGCGTCGTCCGGCTCCCCGAGGCCGGCGACCTCGTCCTCGTCTCGAGCGTCGACGCCACGGGCGGCGTCCACGCCTTCGAGGGTCTCGTCGGGTCGCACGGCGGTCTGGGCGGCGCGCAGAACGAGGCCCTGCTGGTCCACCCGGCCGGCCTGGCCGTGCCCGACGACGAGCGCGCCGACGTCGACGGGCGCCGGATGCTCGTGGGCGCCGAGGCCGTGCACCGGCGTCTGGTCGCGTGGCTCACCGAGCTGGGCCTGCGCGACGGCGTGCGGGACCCGTCCCGGCGGGGGAGCGTGGGTCGGTGAGCCTGGTGGTGACGTGGCTCGGCCACTCGACGGCGGTGCTCGACCTGGGGACCCCCGACGGCACGGTGCGCCTCGTGACCGACCCGCTGCTCCACCGGCACGCCGGCCTGCTGCGCCGCAGGGGCGTGCGCCCGCTGCACGACGCGTGGCGCGACGCCGACGCCGCCCTGCTGAGCCACCTGCACCACGACCACGCCGAGCTGCGCTCGCTGCGGCTGCTCGGGGACGTGCCCGTCCTGACCGCACCGGCGAACGCGCGCTGGCTGCGCGGCAAGGGGCTGCGCGGGGTCGGGCTCGGGGACGGGTGGCACGAGGTCGCGCGGAGTGTCGACGTGCGGCTCGCGCCGGCCCTCCACGGGCACCGGCGGATGCCGCACCGGCCGAACGCCGTCAGCGGGCACCTGGTGCGCGCCCGGTCCGACGGGCGACCGGTCACCGTCTGGGCCGTGGGGGACACCGAGCGCTTCCCCGGGATCGCGCACGTGCGCGCGCTCGCGGGCGGGCACGTCGACGTCGCGCTCGTGCCGGTGCACGGCTGGGGCCCGCGGCTCTCGGGCGGCCACCTCGGACCGGTGCAGGCGGCGGAGGTGTGCGCCGAGGTCGGGGTGGGCGTCGCGGTCCCGGTGCACTGGGGCACGCTGCACGCACCGGGCGGGCGCCACCTGCCGCCCGGGTGGATGGACCACGCCGGTGCGGCGTTCGCCGCGGCCGCCCACCGCCGGGCGCCCCGCACGCGGGTCGTGGTCCTCGGGCCGGGTGAGTCGTGGGAGCTCGGGGACCCGGGGGCGCGCGCCGGCGCGAGCCCGGCGGAGCCCGGCGGGAGCCCGAGCTGAGCCCCGACACGCCGGAGCGGCAGGGTGCTGGTATCGAACAGATGTTCGTCTAGAGTGGTCCACAGAAGGCTCCCGAACCGGACTGTCCACAGCGCGGCAGGGAGTCGCCGACGGTGTCGGTGGCGGCGCGTACGGTCGTCGACGACATGAGCACACGAACGTCGGCGCGCAGCCGCCGCGCCCAGAACGCAAAGGTGACCGACATGCCTGCACCGGCAGACCGCGACAAGGCCCTCGAGGCCGCGCTCGCCCAGATCGACCGCAGCTTCGGCAAGGGCTCGATCATGCGCCTCGGCGACGAGGGGCGCGCCCCGGTGGACGTCATCCCCACCGGCTCGATCGCGCTCGACGTCGCGCTCGGCATCGGCGGCCTGCCGCGCGGCCGCGTCGTCGAGGTCTACGGACCCGAGTCCTCCGGAAAGACGACGGTCGCCCTGCACGCGGTCGCCAACGCGCAGAAGGCGGGCGGCATCGCCGCGTTCATCGACGCCGAGCACGCGCTCGACCCCGAGTACGCCAAGAAGCTCGGCGTCGACACCGACGCCCTCCTCGTGTCCCAGCCGGACACCGGTGAGCAGGCGCTCGAGATCGCGGACATGCTCATCAGGTCGGGCGCGCTCGACATCATCGTCATCGACTCCGTCGCGGCGCTCGTGCCCAAGGCCGAGATCGAGGGCGAGATGGGCGACAGCCACGTCGGTCTCCAGGCCCGCCTCATGTCCCAGGCGCTGCGCAAGATCACCGGCGCGCTCAGCTCCTCCGGCACCACCGCGATCTTCATCAACCAGCTGCGCGAGAAGATCGGCGTGTTCTTCGGCAGCCCCGAGACGACGACGGGCGGCAAGGCGCTGAAGTTCTACGCGTCGGTGCGCATGGACATCCGCCGGATCGAGACCCTCAAGGAGGGCACCGACCCCGTCGGCAACCGGACCCGCGTGAAGATCGTCAAGAACAAGATGGCCCCGCCGTTCAAGCAGGCCGAGTTCGACATCCTCTACGGCGTCGGCATCTCGCGCGAGGGTGGCCTCATCGACATGGGCGTGGAGCACGGCTTCGTGCGCAAGTCCGGTTCGTGGTTCACCTACGAGGGTGACCAGCTCGGCCAGGGCAAGGAGAACGCCCGCACGTTCCTGCGGGACAACCCCGACCTGGCCAACGAGATCGAGAAGCGCATCAAGGAGAAGCTGGGCATCGGTGCGAAGCTCGACGCTCCGGCGGACGAGGCCGCGCCCGGCGCGGCGGCGGTCGCACCCGCGGACCTCGCGGCGGCACCCGCCAAGGCAGGTGCCAAGGGGAAGAAGGCCCCGTTCTGACGGGGGAGGCCTGATGCAGGCAGCACCCGAGGGCGGTCGCGGCGTGGGGAAGCGTCGCGGCCGCCCGGCCACGTCCGGGGGACGTCGGTCCGGGAACGGGGAGCGACGGCGCAGGCCGACCGTGGGTGAGCGCCTCGAGGCGGGGGAGCTGACCCTCGACGAGGCGGCCGAGCACGCGCGCGAGACCGTCCTGCGCATCCTCACCGCGGCGCCCAAGAGCCGGTCGGAGATCGAGCGCTCCCTCGCGCGCAAGGGCTACCCCGAGGAGGTCGTCGCCCCGCTGCTCGACCGCTTCGACGAGGTGGGTCTGGTCGACGACGCGGCCTACGCCGAGCTGATCGTGCGGACCCGGCACGCCGAGCGCGGGCTGGCACGCCGCGCGATCGCCGCAGAGCTGCGCCGACGCGGCATCGAGGACGAGGTCGCCGCCGACGCGCTCGAGCAGATCGATCCCGACGACGAGCGCACCGCGGCGGCAGAGCTGGCACGCAAGCACGTCGCACGCACGCGCGGCCAGGACCGGGAGAAGCGCGTGCGCCGTGCGGTCGCGGCGCTCGCGCGCAAGGGGCACGGACCGTCGGTCGCGTTCGCAGCGGTCCGGGACGCGCTCGCGGACGAGGGCGAGGACGTCGACGACGCGCTCGATGCGGCGGACGGGTACGCGGAGGGCTACTGAGAGCACCCTTGCGTGTGCGACGAGGCGACGGGCCGGGTGCCTGCGTGGCACCCGGCCCGTCGCGCGCGCACGAGCGTCACGCCCCGTGCTTCGGGATCCCGCCGGGTCCTGGCCCCGGGCGCGCGCCGGTCCGGGTCTCGGCACCCGCCGGGGCGCCCTCGGCGGCCGTCGCACCGATCCCCACGCCCATCTCGAGGCCCGCACCCTGGACGCCTGTCTGCCCGGACGTGCGGCGCATCGAGTGGCTCAGGTACTCCGCGAGCCGGGTGAGCGTCCAGTTGATGAGGATGAACAGCACCGCGGCGACCGTCAGCGCCTGCAGGACGTTGCCCTGGCCGGAGCCGAGCCGTCGGGCGAAGGACAGGAGCTCGTTGTACGTGATGATCTGACCCAGCGCCGAGTCCTTGAGGACGACGACGAGCTGGGAGACGAGCGCCGGCAGCATCGCCACGAGGGCCTGCGGCAGCTCGACGGAGCGGAGCGACTGGCTGCCCGTCAGGCCGACCGAGAGCGCCGCCTCGCGCTGCCCGCTGGGCAGGCCGTAGACGCCCGAGCGCACGAGCTCGGCGACCACCGACCCGTTGTACAGGATCAGGCCGAGCACCACGCCCCAGAACGACGGGTCAGGCACGTCGTTGATCGCGAGCAGCAGCCAGAAGAAGATCATCATGAGCAGCACGGGGACGGCTCGGAAGAACTCGACCACCAGGCCGGAGGCCAGGCGGACCACGACGTTCTGCGCGAGCCGGCCGAGCCCGAACAGCAGGCCGAAGACGAGCGCTGCCAGGATCGCCACCGCCGCCGCGCGCAGCGTCCTGCCGATGCCGGGAAGGTAGTAGTTCTGCCAGGCGTTGGCGTCGACCGCGTGCAGCCACAGGTCGGACGCGAGCTGGCCCTTCTCGCCGAGCTTGACCAGGACGAACGCCATGATCGCGAGGATCAGGAGGGCGCCGAGGATGCTGCCGACGAGCGTGAACCGCCGCGCACGAGGACCCGAGGCGTCGAAGAGGACCGTCCGCTGAGGCTTCATCGGCGCACCGCCAGTCGCTGGGAGAGGAAGGTGGAGGCCAGGCCCACGGGGGTCACGAGGATCACGTAGCCGACGGCGAAGGTGAAGAAGATGGCGATGATCCAGCTGGAGTTGAACTCGATCATCGTGCGCATGACGGACGAGGTCTCCGTCGCCACGCTCGCGGCCGCGGCCACCGTGGTGTTCTTGATGAGCGCGATCAGGACGTTGCCCAGGGGCGCGACCGCACCCCGGAAGGCCTGGGGGAGGATGATCAGCCGCGCGGACGCCAGGAACGGCAGCCCGATCGCGCGTGCGGCCTCGGCCTGGCCGAGCGGCACGGTGTTGACGCCCGACCGGATCGCCTCGCACACGAACGCGGCGTGGTAGACGGCCAGGGCGAGGACCGCCAGCCGGAAGAAGTTCATGTCGAAGTCGCTCGACAGCGTGACGCTCAGCTGGCCCCACGCGCCCAGGACCATGAAGACCATGATGATGGTCAGCGGCATGTTCCGGAACACGGTCACGTACGCGGTGCCCGCCCAGCGCAGCGTCGGGATGGGCGAGATCCGGAACAGCGCGAGCACCGACCCCAGGACCAGCGCCAGGAGCGCGGACCAGAAGGCGAGCTGGATGTTGACCCAGAACGCCCCGAGCACGTTGTACTCGCGGACGAGGTCGAGGTATTCCCCCACGGGATCGGCTTCTCCTCTCGAGGTGGTGCGGCCGGGTCCCGCGGGACCCGGCGCCCCGGGGCCTGCCGCGACGAGCGGCAGGCCCCGGTGTGCTCAGGTGGCGTCAGCGCCTCACGAGCAGGGCTGGAACTCCGGCGGGTTGAGCGACTCGTTCGGCGTGTAGCCGGTGCCCTCGGTGTTCGCCGTCACGAACTCCTCCCACGAGCCGTCGTCGATCATCTCCTGGAGCGCGGTGTTGATCTCCTCGCAGAGCTCCACCTCGCCCTTCGGGATGCCGACGCCGTAGTTCTCCTCGGAGAACGGGTTGCCGACGACCTTGACCTTGCCCTGGTTGGCCGGCTGGGCGCCGAGACCGGCGAGGATGATGTCGTCGGTCGTGACGGCGTCGACCTGGCCCGCGACGAGCGCGGTGACGCACTCGGCGTAGCCGGGCTGCTCGAGCAGGTTCACGCCCGCGGCGTACTCGTCCTTGATCCGCTGCGCCGACGTCGAGCCCGTGACCGAGCACAGGTTCTTGCCCTCGAGCGCCTCAGGGCCGGTGATGTCGCTGTTGTCGGCCGCGACCAGCAGGTCCTGGCCGGCGACGAAGTAGGGACCGGCGAACGAGACGGTCTCGCGGCGCTCGTCCGTGATCGAGTAGGTCGCGAAGATCATGTCGACCTGCCCGGTGGACAGCAGCGTCTCGCGCTGGGCCGACGGAGCCTCGAACCACTCGATCTGGTCCTCGGAGTACCCGAGCTTCTCGGCGACGTACGTGGCGACGTCGACGTCGAAGCCCGACGGCTCCTCGCCCTCCATGAAGCCGAGACCCGGCTGGTCGAACTTGATGCCGATGGTGAGCGTCTCGCCACCACCGCCGGCGCCGCCGCCGGCGGTCTCTTCGCCGGTGCCCCCCGGCTCGTCGCCGCCGCCGCAGGCGGCGAGGGTGAGTGCGGCGGCCGCCGCGAGGGCGATCGCCCCGTTGGTGCGCATGCGCATGTGAGTTCCCTTCGCTGGTGACTTCGTAGAACCGGTCAGTGGGTGAGGATCTTCGACAGGAAGTCCTTGGCGCGGTCGCTGCTCGGGTTCGTGAAGAACTCCTCCGGCGTCGCCTGCTCGACGATCTGACCGTCGGACATGAACACGACGCGGTCGGCCGCCTTGCGCGCGAAGCCCATCTCGTGGGTCACGACGACCATCGTCATGCCCTCGCGCGCGAGCGCGACCATGGCGTCGAGCACCTCGTTGATCATCTCCGGGTCGAGCGCCGAGGTCGGCTCGTCGAAGAGCATGACCTTCGGGTGCATCGCGAGCGAGCGCGCGATCGCCACGCGCTGCTGCTGGCCGCCCGAGAGCTGGGCGGGCAGCTTGTGCGCCTGGTTCTTCACGCCGACGCGGTCGAGCAGGGCCATGGCCTCCTTCTCGGCCTCCGCCTTGCCGACGCCGCGGACCTTGCGGGGCCCGAGCGTGACGTTGTCGAGCACGGTCTTGTGCGCGAACAGGTTGAAGGACTGGAACACCATCCCGACGTCGGCGCGCAGCCGGGCCAGCTCGCGGCCCTCCTCCGGCATCGGCTGGCCGTCGATCCTGATCGTGCCCGAGTCGATGGGCTCGAGCCGGTTGATCGCCCGGCACAGGGTCGACTTGCCGGACCCGGACGGGCCGATGACGACGAGCACCTCGCCCTTGCGCACCGTGAGGTTGATGTCGCGCAGGACGTGGAGCTCGCCGAAGTGCTTGTTGACGTCCACCAGCTCGACGAGCGGGGGGCCGAGGTGCGACGCCGTCGCCGCGTTCTCGGTCGTCGTGGTCGCTTCGCCGTGATCCATTCCTCGAACCTAACCAGTCGTTGTTACGTCTACCAGCGTCTACGGCCCTGCGTCGGCAACGAATCCGTAACGACGCGGGCGCGGACCGTACCCTAGAGGAGATGTCCACCACCTTGCCTACCGCTGTGCACGCCCTTGAGCCCGCCCCTGAGCCCGCCCGTGCGCACACCCCTGCGCTCACCCCTGCGCCCGCCGAGGACCCGGCGTCCCCGGCGCAGCCGCCGCGCACGTACGTCGTGCGCACGCTCGGGTGCCAGATGAACGTCCACGACTCCGAGCACATGGCGGGGATGCTCGAGCAGGCGGGCTACACGCGCGCCTCCGCCCAGGACGAGGCGGCGAACGCGGCGGACGTCGTCGTGATCAACACGTGCGCGGTGCGCGAGAACGCCGCGACGCGGCTGTACGGCAACCTCGGCCAGCTCGCGAGCATCAAGGCAGCGCGCCCCGGCATGCAGATCGCCGTGGGCGGCTGCCTGGCGCAGAAGGACCGCGGCGAGATCGTCGCCAAGGCGCCGTGGGTGGACGTCGTGTTCGGCACGCACAACCTCGACGCGCTGCCCGTCCTGCTCGAGCGGGCCCGGCACAACGCCGAGGCGCAGGTGGAGATCGCCGAGTCGCTGCAGGTCTTCCCCTCGACGCTGCCGACGCGCCGCGAGAGCGTCTACGCCGGCTGGGTGTCGATCTCGGTGGGCTGCAACAACACGTGCACCTTCTGCATCGTGCCGCACCTGCGGGGCAAGGAGCGCGACCGCCGGCCGGGCGAGGTCCTCGCCGAGGTCGAGGCGCTCGTCGCCGCGGGCGCGATCGAGGTGACGCTGCTCGGGCAGAACGTCAACAGCTACGGCGTCGAGTTCGGCGACCGCGGCGCGTTCGCCAAGCTGCTGCGCGCGTGCGGGCGCATCGAGGGGCTCGAGCGCGTGCGCTTCACCTCGCCGCACCCCGCCGCGTTCACCGACGACGTCGTCGAGGCGATGGCCGCCACGCCCAACGTCATGCCGCAGCTGCACATGCCGCTGCAGTCCGGCTCCGACCGCGTCCTGCGGGCCATGCGCCGCTCGTACCGCTCAGAGCGCTTCCTCGGCATCCTGGACCGGGTGCGGGCCGCGATGCCCGACGCCGCGATCACCACCGACGTGATCGTCGGCTTCCCGGGGGAGACGGAGGAGGACTTCGCCGAGACGCTGCGCGTCGTCGAGGCGTCGCGGTTCAGCTCCGCGTTCATGTTCCAGTACTCGCCGCGCCCCGGGACGCCCGCCGCCACGATGGACGGGCAGCTGCCCAAGGAGGTCGTGCAGGAGCGGTTCGAGCGCCTCGTCGCCCTGCAGGAGCGCATCAGCGCCGAGGAGTCGGCGAAGCAGGTCGGACGCACGCTCGAGGTGCTCGTCGCGGAGGGCGCGGGGAAGAAGGACGGCGCCAGGCACCGGCTGTCGGGCCGTGCGCCCGACAACCGCCTCGTGCACCTCGCGCTGCCCGACGGCGTCGCGCCGCTCGGCGACCGGCCCGAGGACCTGGACGACCCGCGGCTCGCCGCCACCGCGGACCTGGACCCGCGCCTGCCGCGGCCGGGTGACGTCGTGACGGTCGGGGTCACGCACGCCGCGCCGCACCACCTCATCGCGGACTCCGCGCTGGCCGGCGGGGCGTTCGCGGTGCGCCGGACCCGTTCGGGCGACGCGTGGGCGCGCCGGGAGACCGCTCGCCTGGGCGGTGGCGACGACCACCACGGGCACGGCACGCCGCCACCCGCCGGACCGGTCGTGCTCGGCATGCCGGCGCTGCGCGCGTCGCGCTAGCGGTCCGCCGCCTCAGTCGCCCGGGGTCAGGGCGCCGACCGTCGAGAAGAACTGCGTGGCGGTCACGAGCCCGCACGACAGCGTCGCGGCGAGCTGCTCGTCGGTCGCGCCGTGCTCGAAGTCGACCGAGACCTCGGCGTAGAGCGCGAGCCCGTCCGGCTCCTCACGGACGTACACCTTGGGCCAGACGCGGTCGCGGTTCCAGTCGTTGACGGCCTGGAGCACCGACAGGCGCGCCTGGGGCGCGATCGTGCCCGACCAGCGGCCCCGCACCTGGAGGATCTCGCCGTGCGCGCCCAGGAGCAGGAACCAGAAGCGGTTGCCGTCCCAGGTGCCGGTGACGTCGCCCTCCCCGTCGAGCCGGAACCGGTACCCGCGCCGTGCAAGGTCCTCCGCGACGCGGTCGCGGCTCAGCGGCAGCGGCTCTGCGGGCGGCACGAGGTCGGGGTCCGGGCCGTACGCGGCGCCCCGCCTGCCGGCGCCGAGCAGCCGGGCGCGCGCGTCCCGCACGCCGCGCGCGGCCACGGTCCGCGCCCGGCGCCACACGGGGCTCACGACGCCTCCTGCAACGGGTCGGGGTACCGCTCGTCGAGGTGCTCGAAGAACATGGAGCCCGTCGTGAGGCCGCACTGCAGGAGCTGGTCGAGCTGGTCGTCGGTCGCCCCGTGCTCGACGTCGACCGTCACGTCGGCGCAGACGACGACGGCGCCGTCGTCGCGCACGCGGACGTACGCCTTGGGCCAGATGCGCTCGGCGTTCCACTCGTTGCAGACCTCGAGGATCTCCTCGAGCCGCTCGATCGTCAGGACGCGGTGCCACTGGCCGCGCACCTGCAGGACCTCGCCGTGGTCTCCCAGGGCCAGGAAGTAGAACAGCCAGCCGTGCCAGAGCCCGCCCACGTCGCCGTCGGAGTCGACGAAGTAGGAGAAGCCGGCGTCGGTGAGCCAGTCGACGATGCGCTCGCGCGTGAGCGGCGCGGGCGCGGGGCCCCCCGCCCCGTCGGGGCCGATCGTGCTCGCGAGGATGCCTTCGACGCGGGCCCGCAGCTCGTCGTCGCCCAGCTCCTCGGAGGACCTGCTCGTCCGGCGTGACCCGAAGAACTTCACCGCACCCACGCTACACGTCCGCCCGGTAGGTTGTTCGGCGTGCCCGTGCGTGCCGTCCTCCTGCCCGCCACACCGCTGCTCGTCCCCGGCGCCGCGGGGTCCGCCGACCCGGTGGCACCCGTCCGGACGGCCGTGCTCGAGGCGCTGGGGGAGCTGCTCGACGACACGTCCGACGGCGAGCTCGCCGTCCTGGCGCACGGCTGCGGTCCCGCGCGGCGCACGCGGGGCCCGCGGCCGTCGCTCGCGGGGGCGGGCGTGCCGAAGCGGTGGACGCCGGACCTGCGCGCGTGGGACGGCGCGGTGCCGGCGCGCACGGCCCAGGTGCCCGCCTCCGTCACGCTCGTGTGCCTCTCCGCCGCGCTCGCGGCGCGCGGGACGCGGGGCCGGACGGCGGACGTGGTCGTGCACGAGGTGCCGTCGACGCTGGAGCGGGCCGGCGACGACGCCGCGCGGGTCGCGGCGGACCTGCGCGCCGCGGCCGGGGTCATAATCGCCGGCGGCGCTGCCCCGGGGGCGGTCGCCCCGGCGCCCGACGCGCTCGCCCCCGGCGTCGCGGCCGTGCTCGCGGCGCTCGACCCGCGGTGGGAGCCGGAGGAGCGGACCGTCGCCGTGGAGGGCGACCACCTGCCGCCCTGGTACGCCGTGACGCTGCTGCGCGACCGCTAGTCAGCCCCCGACGGCCAGACCCACGCCCGCGAGGATCGCCCAGAACCGCAGCGTGCGCCCGAGGACGACGGTCGGCACGAACAGGGCGAGCGGGACGCGGACGCTTCCCGCCACGACCGACAGCACGAGCAGGGGCGGCAGCCCGACCACGGACGAGACGGCGAGCACGCCGGCCGTGAGCCACGGCCGTCCCACGATCCGCGCGTGCCAGACGTCGACGCGGTGGCGCCGCGCGCCGACCGACAGCTTGCGCTGCACCCAGCCGGACTCCATCGACCGGGCGGCCAGCAGGTACCAGCACAGCTTGCCGAGCGCCTGCGCGACGCCGGCCGTCGCGGCCAGGAGCACCAGGCGCAGCGGGTGCGTGCCGGCGTCGAGCTGCGTCGCGACGACGCCGAGGTAGACCTCGATGTTCACCAGCGGCACGACCGCCGAGACCGCGGCCACGGCGAACGTGCTCACCAGCAGCATCGTCGGACAGTACCGTACGGTGGTCGGCGTGATCGTCGCCGTCGTCGGGCCGACCGCCACCGGCAAGTCGGACCTCGCCCTGGACCTCGCCGAGGCCCTGTCCCGCCCCGGCGCCCCCGCCGAGATCGTCAACGCCGACGCCTACCAGCTCTACCGCGGCATGGACGTGGGCACGGCCAAGGTGCCGCCCGCCGAGCGCCGCGGCATCGTGCACCACCAGCTCGACGTGCTGGACCCGCTCGAGGACGCGTCCGTCGCCCGGTACCAGGAGGCGGCTCGGGCCGACCTGGAGGCGATCGAGCGGCGCGGGGCGCGCGCGGTCGTCGTCGGCGGCTCGGGCCTGTACGTCCGGGCGCTGCTCGACGAGATGGACTTCCCGGGCACGGACCCGCAGGTCCGCGCCGGGCTCGAGGAGCGTGCCGAGCGCGAGGGGCGGCGTGCGCTGCACGCCGAGCTCGAACGGCTCGACCCGCAGGCCGCCGCGTCGATCGGCCCGACCAACACGCGACGCATCGTGCGCGCGCTCGAGGTCATCGCGATCACCGGCCGCCCGTACACGGCCAACCTGCCGCGCCAGGAGTACGTGCGCCCCGCGGTGCAGATCGGGCTCGACTGCGACCGGCCGACGCTCGACGCGCGCGTCGAGCACCGGGTCGACCGGATGTGGGGCGCCGGGCTCGTCGAGGAGGTGCGCTCGCTGGCCTCGCCCGGGCAGGGCGGCACGGGCCGGGGCCTGGGCACGACGGCGGCGCGCGCGGTGGGCTACGCCGAGCTGCTCGCGTGGTTCCGCGGCGAGACCGACGAGGCCGCCGCGCGGTCCGCCGTCGTGGCGAGCACGCGCCGGCTGGCCCGCAAGCAGATGGGCTGGTTCGGCCGCGACCCGCGGGTGCACTGGCTCGACGCGGGGTCGCCCACGCTGCTCGGCGACGCGCTCGCGGTCGTGCGGGCGGCCGACGCCGGGACGCTGCCCGAACCGGGTGACGCACCCGTGCGCCGTAGTCTGGGCTCATGACCTTGCGCTTCACCAAGGGCCACGGCACGCAGAACGACTTCGTGCTCGTCGCCGACACCCGCGGCGACCTCGACCTCACACCCGACCACGTGCGCAGGCTCGCGGACCGGCGCGGCGGGATCGGCGGCGACGGCGTCATCCGGCTCGCGCCGACCGCGGCGCTGGCGCGCGCCGGCGAGCGCGTCGCGGACGAGGTCCTCGCCGAGGAGCCCGGCGCGATCTGGTTCATGGACTACCGCAACGCGGACGGGTCCGTCGCCGAGATGTGCGGCAACGGGGTGCGCGTCTTCACCGCGTTCGCCGAGGACCTCGGCCTGGTCGACCTCGCGGGCGGCGGCGAGCTGGCGCTCGGCACCCGCGCGGGCGTCCGGCGGGTGCGCCGCGAGGCGAACGGCTGGTACGCGGTCGACATGGGCCCGTGGTTCCTGCCCGGCGGCGAGCAGGCCGCGGCCGCCGGCGCCGACGCGCAGGTCATGGTCCACGGGTGGCCCGCGCCGCGGCCCGCACTGAGCGTCGACGTCGGGAACCCGCACACCGTGGTGGCGCTCGCGCAGCCCGCGGAGCTGGAGGCGGCCGACCTCACGCGCGTGCCCGCCGTCGAGCCGCTGCCGCCGCACGGGACCAACGTCGAGCTCGTCGTCCCGCTCGGCGAGGAGACCGGACCCGACGGCGCGACCACGGGCCGCGTCCGCATGCGCGTGCACGAGCGGGGCGTGGGGGAGACCCGGTCGTGCGGCACCGGCGCGTGCGCCGCGGCGCTCGCGGTGCGTGCCTGGGCGGCCGGCGGCGCCGCCCAGGCCGCGGCCGGGGGTCCGCCCGACACCTGGATCGTCGAGGTCCCCGGCGGCGAGGTGCGCGTGCGGCTGCTCCCCGGCGGGCACGTCGAGCTCGCCGGTCCGGCCGAGCTCGTCTACAGCGGCGAGATCGAGCTGTAGCTCCGCTAGCCTCGGCGCCGTGACGAGCATGACGACGGACCTTGCCGCGGCCGCGCTGGGTGTCCCGCTCCACGACCCGGTCGACCTCGGCGGCTCGGCCCGGTCCACGGTGCTGCGGTGCCGCGTGGCCGACGGCGACGCCCGCGGGCGGACGGTCGTGGTCAAGCGGTTCCGCGACGACGACGGCGCGTACCTGCACGAGACGACCGGCCTGGCGCTCCTCGACCGCACGCCGGACCTGCTCGCGACCGACGCGGAGCACCGGCTGCTCGTCATGGCCGACCTGGGCGACCTGCCGACGCTGGCCGACCTCCTCCTCGGTGAGGATCGCGACGCGGCGTGGTCGGGCGCGCTGACGTGGGCGCGCGAGCTCGGGTCGCTCGTGGGCCGCTCACGAGGCCGGGTCCCCGAGGCGCGGCACCGCCTCGCCGGCGCCGAGCCGTGGGACGCCAGGGCCGAGGTGCGCGCGGGTGCACGGCGGCTCGTCGAGGTGGCCGCACCCGGGGTGGACGGGGGTCGCCTCGAGGCCGAGGTGGGCACGCTCGAGATCCTGTTCGAGCCCACCGTCCACGACGTCGTCACGCCGACCGACACGTGCCCGGACAACGCGCTGGTCGGTCCCGACGGGTGGTTCTTCCTGGACCTCGAGGGGACCGACGTGCAGCACCCGGCGCTCACCGCCGCCTACACGATGCTGCCGTTCGCCACCTGCTGGTGCGTCTTCGACCCCCCGCCGGACCTCACGGACCGGCTCTTCGCGGAGCTCTCCGCGGGCCTGGCCCCGTACGCGCCCGAGCTGGTCTCGGGCGCGAGCTGGCGTACCGAGGTGCTGCGGGCGAGCGGCGCGTACGTGCTGCTGTCGTCCGGGTGGCTCATGGACGGGGCGCTCGCGGGCCGGAGCGCGGTCGGTCCCGCCGGGCGCTCGCCGTCGCACCGCCAGCTCCTCGCCTCACGGTGGCGCTGGGCGGCGCTGCACCTGCGCGAGACGCTGCCCGGCCTCGCCGACGCCTGCGGCGCCGCGGCGCGGTGGGCCGCGCAGACGTGGGGAGCGGACGCCGAGACGACCGGGTACCGGGCCT
>JAPSLQ010000013.1 GCA_031180595.1 Isoptericola sp.
GTCGTCGGGACCTCCGTGATCCCGGCCTGCTCGAAGAGCGCCTTGTTGTAGAACACGGCCTCCGTGGCCTGGATGAACGGCACACCGTGGTAGCCGCCGTACTGGGTGGCGTTCTGCAGCGCTGTGGGCGTGAGCTGGTCCTCCCAGCCGTACTCCTCGTAATACTGGGTGAGGTCGGCGCTCATCCCGACCTCCACGAGCTCGCCGCCTAGCCCCGCGCCACCCCAGTACCGGTAGATGTCCGGACCTGCGTCGGTGCCGGCGGCCTGGCGCAGGGCGTCCTTGTGAGGGTCGGTGGCGCGCTCCTCCGTCACGATGGTGATGCCGGGGTTCGCCTCCTCGAAGGCCTCGACGGCGGCGTCCCACACCTCCTGCCGCTCGCCTTCCTGCGTGAGCGTCCAGACCGTGACCTCGCTCGCGCCTCCCTCGGCCTCGTTTCCGCCGCCGCCGCCGCAAGCTGCGGCTGTCAGGGCCATCGCGCTGATCGCGACAGAGCTGACGATCGTCTTGTTGTTGAGCACCTTTGCCTCCTTGGTGATGTGTCGCCCCCTGTCGGCGTCGACGTACCGAGCCGTCGGAAGGTCCGAACCTGCTTCAGGCGGATACGTCTGCCTGCCACCGGGTGAACTCGTCGAGCTTGAGGAAGAAGTCCTCGAACATCAGCCGGACGTCGACCTGGGTGTAGACGCGCATCGGCCGTGCGCCGCGCACGGGACGGTACGTGCCGTCCGCCGTGAGCTCCGGCGTCGGTCGCTCCTCGTAGGACGACGACGACGAGTCGGCCTGGAACGTCGAACGCAGGGCAGTGAGCAGGACGAGCGGCGAGTCACCCAGCGCGTACGACTCGCACACCTCCAGGCCGTGGTCGTGCACGCGTTGCTGCTCGTACGCGACCTCCTCGTACAGGTATCTCCCCAGGGCTCCGCAGGACGCGACACGCTTGCGCAGCTCGACGTCGGACACGAGGCACTGGCGGTAGACGTCCCGCGGGATCTGCCAGATGGTCAGGTCCGGCGCACCGAACAGCACGCGGGCCGCGTTGATGTCGATCAGGAGGTTGTACTCGATCGGCATGGCATCCATCGGTGGCAGGGCGAGGCCGTCGTGCTCGGGGCCGCCGATCCAGATCAGGATGAGCCGTTGGCCGATCCTGGGCTCCAGCAGGTAGGCGGAGGCCAGGTCCGTCAGGCCCCCGCCTGCCGCGTAGAAGAGCGGGGTGGCGACGTCGTCACGCATCGCCTCGGCGATGATCGCCTGCGCGGCGGCAGACACCTGCGGGGTCGTGGTGTCGACCATCGCCTCTGCCGCCCCCTCGTAGATGCGCTCGGTGGAGTCCAGGCCCATCCGCGCGAAGACGTCGGCAGCCACCGCGCGCGCGTTCCGCGCCGTCTCGGGTCCGGGGTCCATCGGGTCACCGGGTCGCAGGTGCGAGGCGATGATCAGCCGGATGTCGACCGCCGGCGACAGCACGTGGTGGACGAGCTGGAAGAGGTCGTCCGGGTCGCCCGAGAAGTCGTTGTCGATGATCACACGGGACCGAGGCGCAGGAAACGCCTGGTTACGCCAAGGCGTCTCTCCGAGGCGCCATCGCTTCGAGAAGGGGACGTCGTGGTCGATCGGCGGCCCGGGTACACGTGTCACAGCTGCTCCATCGCATCTTCATTCACGCTTGCATCCTCACCGCAGCGTAGGCACGCGGCTTCGGCGCTGTCAACGGCTCGCAGACATCGCGCATCCCTTGACATCGCCCCTACCCGCCCCTGCCGTGACGCGAGCACGAACTGCTCGACGATGACGCGCAGGACGTCTGGCTCCGGGCGTGGGGGCGAGGCAGAACACGATCGCGCGGGCCCTGGAGTCGATCGAAGGACGAGATTGGGTGCTCTCCCGAGTGGCCCAGCATCCGTACTCGCGTGATCGACTAGGCAGTCATCGCGACCATCGGGAACCCAACAACGCCTACGCCGACTACATCGGGCCCAGCTGGCTCGAGATCCGGGTCTGAACTGCGAGAACCGTCGGCGCCCGCAGCGTCGTTTCCTGGCGTCACGACCGCCGGAGCGCGGCGCCCCTGGACCGGCCGAGCGTCGTCAGTACTCGACCGGCGTCTCCACGGACTGCCAGTGCCACGGCTCCGGGAGGCGTCCGTCCGGACCGGCCCAGTCCGGGTGCACCCAGCCGAACTGCTCGGCGTTGGCCTTGAGCCAGACGTACCGCGGGCTGCCGAACCCCTCCGGTCCGACGCTCACGTCGATCGCGGTGCCGAGGCCGTGGTTCGAGCAGCCGGGCGGGGCGGCGAGCGGGTTGGGGTCGGCGGGGTTGTAGACGGCGACCTGCTCGTCGTACGTGCGGTACCCGGAGTTGACCGGGAGGTCCCGCCCGAAGTGTGCTCGGTAGGCGTCGTTGAGCGCCTCGAGCCCGCCGATCAGGTCGGCCCGGACGGAGTGCTGCGGTGCCCACGGGATCGGCGCGAGGTCGGCCGGGTCCAGCGTGCCGGCCTCGGGGAACCACAGCTGATCGGGGAAGGGGCAGGTCACGGCGTCCTGTGCGGTCATCAGGTCGGTCGTGGCCCGGCCGAGGTCGGCGCGGCGGGCTGCCAGGCTCGCCGACGCGCGCTCGACCTCGGCGACCTCCGCCTCGTCCAGCCGTTCGGGCGCGGTCGCAGCCACCTCGCCGCGAGTCGACTCGAGGGCCGCGCGCAGCGCGGACCTGACGGACTCGCCCGCGCCCAGCCCCTCGGTGGCAGCCAGCACCTGCTCGGCCCGGCCCACGACCGGGCCCAGCTCGTCGCGCGCGTCGCCGGCCGCGGCGAGCGCGAACTCGAGTCGGGAGCGGTCGACCGCCGCGACGGCGCGTGCCAGCCCCTCCCGGGCGCGTGTGGCGTCGCCCGGCAACCGGGCCAGGATCGGGGTCTCCGCCAGGACGGCCCGGGCGTCGTCGATGGTGCCGGCGAGCGTGGTCCGGACACGGTCGTCGACCACCCGGCCCTCGGAGCCGTCGAGCGCGCTCCGTGCGACGGCGACCTGCGCGGTCAGGTCGTTCGCCTCGGTCCACATGAACCAGCCGACGGCACCGCCTGCGGCCACCAGGAAGGTGAGCGGCAGGACCACCAGCGCGCGCCCCCGTCGACCGCGGGCCAGGCGCTCCTGCCCGGGCGACCGGCCCGTCGCCCGCACGGTGAGGTGGAGCAACGCCCCGCCCACCGCCGCGCCGAGGGCGTACCACGCCAGGTCCGGTGCACCGAACGTCGTGCCGAGCACGAACCGGACGAGGGGGAACCGCTCGATCAACGGTGCGGGCGCGCCGGTGAGGTGCGACAGCTCGATCGCCGCGCACGCCGCGAGCG
This sequence comes from Isoptericola sp., assembly GCA_031180595.1. Classification (GTDB taxonomy): domain Bacteria; phylum Actinomycetota; class Actinomycetes; order Actinomycetales; family Cellulomonadaceae; genus Isoptericola. The sequence continues at coordinate 3,347 of JAPSLQ010000013.1, forward strand.
CGACGCCGGCGGCGACGACCGGCGTCGTGCGTGGACGGACGAGCGCCACGACCAGGGCGACGAGGGTCGCGTAGAGGCAGTCCCCGAGCGGCGCGCCCACCGCCTCGGGCAGCGTCGCCCGGCCCACCAGGCCCGTGACGACCACGACGACGGCGAGGACGGCCGTCGCCGTGCGAGGCGGGCGGGGTCGCGGGCTCACAGCGGGAAACCCTACCGATCAGCCGGGTGCGCTCATGTCTCCGGTCTCGGGCGTGCCGTCGGCGAGCCCGTAACGCAGGTACACGGTGCCCTTCGGACCCGCGGCCGGTGGCTCGAGGAGCATGACGTTGGTCGGCACCGCGCCGCCGTCGAACACCTTCTTCCCGACGCCGAGGACGATCGGGTGCACCCACAGGTCGATGCGGTCGAAGAGCTTCTCCCGCAGGAGTGTCTGCACCAGGTTGAGGCTCCCCACGACCTTGATGTGCTCGTGCCTGTCCCGGATCTCGCGCACCGCGCCCGCCAGGTCCGGGCCGAGCTGTGCGGACCCTGACCACGAGAGGTCAGGCCTGCCGCGGGAGGCGACGTACTTCGGGACGCGGTTGAAGAGGGTGGCGATCGTGTCGTCGCCGCCCTGCTGGTGCGGCCAGTAGGCGGCGAAGATGTCGTACGTCCGCCGGCCGAGCAGGAGGGCGTCCGTGCCCTCGTACGCGGCGTCGACCTGCGCGCCAGCGACGTCGTCCAGCAAGGGCGCCTGCCAGCCGCCGAACGGGAAGCCCACCGGGTCCTCGTCAGGGCTGCCCGGCGACTGCCCGACGAGATCGAGGGTCGCGAAGAGCTCGATGTGGATGAGGCCCATGGTCTTCTCCCGACGAGGTGTCGTCTCGGTCAGAGGGGAGACCCGCATGGGCGACCGGACTCATCGGTGCGGCGGTGGTCCTGGATGACCGTCGTCGTCAGCCGTCCTCCGCGTCACTCGACCCCGGCGCGTTCCGGCGCCGTACCCGAGGTGGCGGCGGAGGCCTGCGGTCCGGTTGGCGGTGGCGTCCCGACCCGCAGGGCGGACTCGACCACGTCGACGGGTTCGTGCCGACGGGCGTAGGCCTGGCGCTGGGTTCGCGTGCCTGAGCCGTCGCCGAGGATGGCGGTCACGACGGCCCGGACGTCGTCGGCCTCGTCGTGCTCCTCGAGGACCGGTCGGAGGAGGGCCAGCAGCTCGGCCACGACGCCGCCCGCGGGCGCGAGGGATCCGGTGGCGGGACTCACGAGGAGATCGTCGAGGCCGAACCGGCTGGCGCGCCACGTCCAGGCACGCAGCTCGGCGGCGCTGACGGGCGGGGGCGGCTGCCCGCCGCGCCACTGCCGGGCGGCGGTCTCGACGAGCGCACGCACCAGTGCGGCGAGGACGGCGGCGTGCGTCACGTCCATGCAGATGTCGGCCACGCGCACCTCCACGGTGGGGAAGTGGGCCGACAGGCGCGCATCGAAGTACAGCATGTCCTCGTCGAGCGGGACGCCGGAGTCCAGGAGCGCTCGAGCCTGCCGGTCGTACGCCGCGGCCGAGCCGAAGACGTCGCACGGCCCTGCGGTGGGCCACCGGCTCATGGCCTGGTAGCGGTAGCTGGCGGACCCCGAGTCCACCCCGTACCAGAACGGCGAGTTGGCGCTGAGGGCCAGCAGCACCGGCAGCCAGACCCGGATCCTGTCCAGCACCGCCACGCCCTCGTCCCGGTCGCCGACCTCGACGTGCACGTGGAAGCCGCACGTGAGGTGCCTGACGGCGAGCAGCCCGGCGTGGTGCTGGATCCGGAGGTAGCGCGGCTCGGGGACCAGGCTCGGCGGCTCGGCGAAGACCGACGTGGCCATCGCCACGACCCGTCCACCGACCGCACGGGCAGCCGCGTCGGCCAGCGCCCGGCCCTCGCGGATGGCGGTGAGCTGCTCCGCGAACGTCGTGCAGGGAGGCCCGACGACCTCGATCTGCTCGCGCTGCAGCTCGACCGTCAGCTGGTGGTACGCGGGCGCCTCGGACGTTCTGGGCGACCGGGCGAGGTCAGGTGCGAGGAGCGGCTCCGCGGGCCGACCCGCCGTGGCCACGGCAGCCTGCGCGCGCTGCTGCGCGGCGTGCACGGCGTCCTGGCCCGCGGAGAGCGGGCGGTGCGTCCGGGCATCGACGAGCAGCAGCTCCTCTTCCACACCGAAGCTCCGCACAGGCCACCCCGTTCTCGTGGATCCCTCCATGGTGGGCACACGATGGAGGCACCCGCATCGGCAGCCCGACGTGGCGTGATGGGACGGTGAGGCGAGGCCCTCGAGTCGAGGCGGGACGGCGTTCCGGCGTAGACAGCCCCGCCCCGGCGTCACAGCGCGCCGGGGCGGAGCTTCGGCGGGCCTACGTCAGCCCAGCGAGGCGCACTGGCCCGAGGCCGGGCCGGTCACCTCGTTCTCCGTCCCGCTCGGTGTCCACCGGTTGTCGCTGCACGCGAGCGGGCCGCCGACCTCGTTTCCGTCGACGACGACGTCGCCGCGGTTGCCGGTCAACGAGACGCGGGACTCGAACGTGTTGTCGCGCAGCTCGACCGATCCGAGGGTGTCGCGGACGGAGACCGTGCCCGACACGGTCGATCCCGTCACGACCACCCGTCCCGCGCCGGTAGCCCGCAACGGACCGTCGATCGTGGCGTCGGTCGCGACGAGCGTCGCGTCGTCGGCCACGATGACCGGCCCGGCAACGGTCGCGTCGGCGAGGCACACTGTCCCGTTCGAGATGGTGAGCCTGCCCTCGTGGCCTCCGGTGACGGTCGAGTCGCAGTGCACCGCGGTGGCGAAACGGTAGACGTGCGTCCCTTCCGAGAACCAGACGCGACCGTCGGCATCGACCGTGAGCGCGTGTGCGTTGCGGTCCACGACGACGTGTCGTTCGTCGCGGGCCGCGTCGAACCAGCCGAGGCCCTCCCCACCCCAGTCGACGTAGAGCCGGCCGTCGAGCGGGTTGAACTCGAGCTGCTGTGCGCCCTGTGCGCCGTCGAAGCCGCGCGAGACCTCGCGTGTGGCGACGTCGAGGGCGAACACCTCGCCCGCGGCGGTGCCCCAGAGGGTGCCCGCGCCGTCGAACGCGAGGTCGCTCACCGTGCCGGCTCCCGGGACGGGCGCCGTCTGCCAGAGCAGTTCACGGTCGTCGACCGACCAGGCGAAGACGACCGCCTCGCTGGCGCGCGGCTGGGTCGCCGTGTACCCGCCGTAGATCGACGAGGCACCGTAGACGATCCCGTCACGGTACGTGAGCGCCACGATGCTCTGATCGGGGACGAGCCCACGCTCCTGGAAGACGACCTCCTCGGTCGCGGAGTCCCAGAGCAGGAAGACCCCGCCGTAGCGGTCGAGGCCGGGCTCTGTTCCGAGCGCCACGTACCGACCGGCACCAGTCAGCGCCCCGGCGCGCACCTGCTCCTCGCTCTTGAGATTGACGATCTGCCGGGGGTTCTCTGGCAGGCCAGGTTCGCTCGACGGCGAGTACTCGCTGCTGTTCCACAGCTGCGTCGGGTCGTACTCGTAGAGTCGCGCGTCAGGGTAGGCGCCGAGGTACGTGCGGTCGCCGATCGTGACCATCGCCTCCATCTGTGCGAACCGACGGAACGACGTCTGGTCGCCGGAAACACTGTCGAACGTGGCGAAGCCGCCGCTGAGGAACCCACCCGCGTGCACCCGGTCGCCTGCGCCTTGCGCGAGCACGGTGACGGGGATCGGCGTGCCAGGGATCTGCGCGTCGACGAAGTCGAACGCACCGGTCACCGGGGAGTAGCGGAACATCGAGCCGCGCCACAACAGGCCCACGATGCTCCTGCCGGGGAAGTCTGGGTCGTCGAGTTCCGCCCACCCGATGCCCCTGGTGTTCGCCACCCGGCCCTCGAACGGCATGTCGGTAGGCGTGAGCGTGCGGGTCGTCGGGTCGTAGCCGTGCAGCCGCCCGTCGGCGACGAGGTACACGGTCCCGTCTGGGCCCGGCGCGGAGACGTCCAGGCCGTGCGCGGCCGGGATGTGGTCGACCCACTCCCCGGCGGCGACGTCGTAGACGAACAGGTCGTCGGGGGACGCCTCACCGTACCGGGCGTAGAGATGGCCGTCCCAGACGTTCAGGTCGTAGACGTACTCCGAGGCCGGGTCGGCGGCGGGCGGTGCGGGCAGCTCGGCCGTCGAGCCCGTGACGGGGTCGAGCGCGAAGACGCGGCTCGGCCGGCTCGTGCCGAGGTACACCGTGCCGTCCTCGTAGGCCACGCTGCGGACGTAGTCTGAGCTCGAGACCCTGCCGTAGTCGCGGAACCTCCCCGTCGCCGGGTCGTAGGAGAACACCGCTCCGTTGGGTGACATGCCTCCGTAGACGACGCCGTTCTCGTCGCTGTCGAGCGACCACACGAACGTGCCGCTGGGCAGCGGGTTGCCGAGGTCGATGACGCCCGTAGCGGCGGTCCATCGGTAGAGGTGGGAGGAGCCGTAGCTGCCGACGTAGACCGATCCGTCGACCGAGACCTCGACGGCCCACGCGCCGCCCGAGCCGGGCAGCGGGTAGGTCGCCACGAGCTCGCCGGTGTCTGGGTCCACGGCGTTGAGCGCCGCGGGAGTGCTGCTCGACGCGCTCCACAGCACCGTGTCGCCGTGAGGGCCGGACCCCACGTCGCCCCCGATCAGGAGGACGTCGCGGAGCGGCTCGCCGAGGTCCTCGACCGGCGACGCCGGCTCGGCTCCGGCGGTTGAGGTGAGGAGTCCAACCGTGATGGCGGCGGCGGTGAAGGAAGCGATGCCGCGCCAGGGTCGTCGTCGGGACGTTTCACTCATGATGTATCTGCTCTCTGTTCGTTCTGGGACGTGCTCGGGTCGTCGGTTGGGTGTTGGTCTCGTTCTCATCGACTCGTGAGGGGAGCGCACTGCCCCGTGACCGGCCCGTCGAACGTGCTCGGCAGGTCGGCATCGGTCGCGTCGACCGTGTTGCCCGCGCAGACGAGCGGGCCGTCGATCTCGCTGCCGGCGATGACGAGCGATCCCGCCGTGCCGGTGACGTGCACCGGCCCGTCGACCGAGGTTCGTCGCAGCTCGACGGTCGAGGCGGTGTCCGTGATGCGGACAGGCCCCGTCACGGTTGTGCGGGTGAGGTGGACGCCTTCGGCGGCCGTCGTGGTCACCGGGCCCTCGATGGTTGCGTCGTCGGCCACCAGGGTCGCTCCGGCGCCGACCTCGACGGGCCCCGTGACGGTGCCGCTCAGGCACAGCACGCCCGGACGTGCCGTGAGGCGGCCGTCGTGGCCGTCGACCGTCGTGTCGCAGGTCCACGGTGTCAGCGCGTACGTGACGGAGATCTGCGAGTTGGTCGCGGGGCGCACGACGCGCACGGACCGTTCGCCCTCGCTCGCGTCCGAGGCCTCGTGGACGGTAAGCCGGAGCGAGCCGTCGTCCCCGACGTGGCGGGCGCCGAGTGAACGGCCGTCGACGTACGGCTCGACGAGCTCTCGGGGTCCGAACCCGGCGAGGCTCACGACGACGTCGTCTCCGGGGTGGGCGGAACGGGTGGACAACGTCACCGACGCGGCGCGAGCCGTGGAACGCGTGTACTCCCACGCCGTCGTGTCCCGGCCGAGGTAGATGTGACCGTTGTTGCTCAGCACGCCGTAGGACGCCGGCCGGAACCACTGCGCCCGGCTGAGCGACTCGGTGTCGATCGAGTACGCGCGTGCCTGCGTGACGACGTCGAGGCGGTCTGTGTACGGGTCGATCCAGAGCCGGGCGCCGACCCATGCGTACTGGATCGACTCCCACGGGTAGGGCTCGTACGTGCGCGTGGCGAGGACGGCACCCGTCGCCGGGTCGATCTTCACCACAGAGTTGGGCGAGTGCGTCCAGAGCGTGCCGTGGCGGTCGACCACGAGCTCCCCGTAGGCGCCAGTCCCTGCCAAGGGAGCGACCTGCCACAGCAGGCGCCGCTCCTCGACGTCGTAGGCGAACACGCGAGCGTCGGTATCGCTCGGGCGTGGCGCCCCCGCACCGCCGAACACTGAGGTCGCACCGTAGAGCACACCGTCGACGTAGGTGAGGCCCACGACGCTGTGACCCGGGACGACGTCGACGAACCAGTGCTCACGGCTGGTGGTGTCGAGCAGGGTCAGGCCGCCGCCGGGCATGCCGTTGGCTGCGACGGTGCCGATGGCGAGGTGCTCGCCTGCCGACGCCATGGCGAACGGCCGCGACTGCCCGTGCTCGTAGAGGCGCAGCTCGAGCGAGGGGTTGACGCCGCGGCGGTAGGGCTCCGACGGGTCGTAGCGGTAGATCGCCCCGGATGGGTACGTGCCGACCCAGAGCGCACCGTCATGCGTCGTCATGCCCTCGGCCTGTCCGACCTCGGGCGCGAAGCCGCGCTTCTCACCGGTCACCGTGTCGAAGCTGGCGAGCCCCCCGGCGAGGTACGAGCCGAAATAGATGCGACCGTCAGGGCCGGTCGTCAACGATCGGATGGGCGCCGGTGCGCCGACGACGTCGGCACTGCGCTCCTCGCCCTCGCCGGTCACGGGGTTGTAGACGAAGTAGCCACCCTGGTGGTCGGCGCCAACGACGCTCAACCCGGGCCACCTGCCGGAGCCGTCGTCGAGAGGCAGGAATCCGAACGCGCGGACGTCGGAGACCCCGGTCAGACTCGTCGGCTCGTAGGACCTGGACTCGAGGTCGTAGGCGTGCAGCGTGCGGTCGCGGACGAAGAACACCGTGCGGCCGTCCTCGGCGACGGGTGACACGAAGAGGCCGTGCGCGCGGTCGATGGAGTCGATCCATTGCCCGGCCGCGATGTCGTAGACGTGCAGCGGCTCCGGGGCGCCGCCGCGGCTGAAGCGCGCGAAGAGCAGCCCACCGCGCACGTCGAGGTCGTAGACGTACTGCAGGGCGGCTGCCCCCTCGGGAAGCGGGATGGCGGTGCGCCACCCGGAGTCGACGTCGATCGCGGTGATGGTCGGGGTTGCGCCAGTGCCGGCGTAGATCGTGCCGTCGGCCACGGTGATCGAGCGGACGATGAGGTTGGTGGTGTCGGGGACGGGGCCGTAGTCACGAGTCCGGCCGGTCCGTGGGTCGTACTGGAAGACGTGTCCGCCGAGCTGGCCCGTACCGCCGTAGACGCGGCCCTCCTCGTCGTGTGTGACCGACCAGATGAACGTCTCCCCGGCGACCTGCTGGCCGAGGTCTTCGACGCTCGTGCTCCCCGGGGTGTACCGAAAGAGCCTGCCCTCGCCGTACGAGCCGACGTACACGTCGCCGTTCGGCGTCACGTCGACGGCCCAGGACCCGGATGCGCCGGGCATCACCGCCTCGAATGTGCGCTCGCCCGTGCGTGCATCGACCGCGCTGAAGACAGCAGGCGACCCTGAGGAGACGTAGAAGATGAGCGGCTCGCCGTCGGGCCCCAGGCCGACCTGGGAGCCGGGGGCCGTGATGCCGTCGAGGGGTAGGGGACTGATCTGCTCGAACGTCGGTGTCGGATCCGACGCCACGGCCGGTGTCGTCAGCCCGATCGCGACGAGCGTGGCGAGCGCCTTGGCTGCGATCGACGTGCGGATTTGCATCTCGTGTGCTCCTTCGAACTTCGTTGTTCGTCCGGTCGCCGAGGGCGCCACGCGGTCGGCGTGGCGCGTGAAGCGTCCTGTGGCGGTGTGCATTGACAGCCCGCCCGCACCGTGGATAGTTTCGGTGCAGTCCGAAATCGGACGACCTCATCTCACCATCGGAGGGCGATGTGCACAAGAGACTCGCTGTTCCCGCCGCCGCGGCCGCCTCGCTCTTGGCGCTGACCGCGTGCGGGGGCGGGGACGGCGCCCCAGAGGGATCGGGCGGTGGCGAGCAGTCGACCGTCACGGTCTGGATGTACCCGGTGATCCCTGATGAGCAGGCGAGCCAGGCGTACTGGGCCGGAGTCGAGGAGGACTTCGAGGCGCAGCACGGCGAGATCGACCTCGTCGTCGAGCTCCAGCCGTGGGACAACCGGGACGAGAAGATCGCGACGGCGCTCGCCTCAGGCCGCGGTCCGGACCTGGTCCTGCTCACCGCCGACCAGACGCTCAACTATCACGCGACCGGGGGTCTCAAGCCGCTCGACGACGTGATCGAGCCCTCGGAGTTCTACCCTCAGACCATCGACGCCGTGACGTACGACGGCAGCGTCTACGGCTACCCGATCTACCAGACGTCGACGACGACGGTCTACAACACAGCCTTGTTCGAGCAGGCCGGGATCGAGGAGCTGCCCACGACGTGGGACGAAGTCCTTGCCGCCGCGCCCGCGCTCGCGGAGCAGGGTGTGGCCGTCATGGACTACTCCGGCTCGCCGAACATGACGCTCAACCTCAGCTTCTACCCGTTGCTCTGGCAGGCGGGAGGCTCCGTCTTCACCGAGGACGGCTCCGACGTGGCGTTCGACGGCCCCGAGGGTGTCGCCGCGCTGGAGTTCCTCGTCGACCTGCAGGCGGCCGGTGGGCTTCCGCCGGACGCCGCAACCAAGGCCAACGCGATCGAGGGTGGCGCACTCGGCACCGGGGCGGCGGCCATGGGATATGCCGTCACGCTCGCCGAGGTCCAGCAGCTGCAGGCCGCGGTCGGTGAGGAGAACGTCGTGGTCGGCGAGCCGCTCACCGGCGTCGAGCAGGTCACGTTCGGCACGCCCGGCGTGCTGGCCCTGACGACGATCAACGAGGACCCGGAGGCGGCCGCGAAGGTGGCGCAGTACCTCGGCTCGGCGGAGGTGAGCGCCGGCCTGCACGAGGCGTCCGGCACCTACCCGGTGCGACTCGACGCCGACACCTCTGGCTCCGACGAGCTCACGACGGCGTTCATCGACGCGCTCGACTACGCTCGCCCGGGCGAGGTCGTCCCGAGCGCACGTCAGGTCATGGCCGCCCTGAGTCCGCACTTGCAGGCGGCCCTGCAGGGGACGGTCTCGGCCCAGGAGGCGCTCGACGCCGCCGCGGCCGAGGCTCGCCAGATCATCGAGCGGGCTTCCTGACGCATCCGTCACGCGGTGGCCGGCCGGGAAGCAGCCGGCCGGCCACCGTCACTCACCTCGAAGGCAACCATGGCGCTCACGAAGCACAGGTCAGATCCGCCCACGACCGTGGCCGCCGCCCCCGGCGTGTCGCCCTTGGGCCGGCGTGCGGTGCCGCTGCGAGCACGGCTGCGCGAGCCGCTCGCCGGTCTGCTGTTCGTCCTTCCGATGCTCGTCCTGTTCGCGATATTCCGGTTCGTGCCGACCCTCGGTGCCGCCGGCATGAGCTTCACGGACTACCGTCTCAGCGGCGAGTTCTCCTTCGTCGGCGTCGAGAACTACGGGCGGCTCATGGGCGACCCGTTGTTCCTCCAGAGCCTCCGAACCACGCTGGTGTACGCCGCCATCTACGTTCCGATGGTCTTCGTCGTCGCGATGGGGACCGCGCTCCTCCTGCACCATGTCGTGTGGGCGAGGGGCCTCTTCCGCGGAGCGCTCTTCCTGCCGTACGTCACGTCGTTCGTCCTCGCCGGCATCATCTGGACGTGGGTCTACCAGACCGACGGTCTCGTCAACGGCCTGCTGCGGTCGGCGGGTCAGGACGCCGTCCCGTTCCTCTCGGGCGACCAGCTGCTCGTCCTGTCGTCGTTGAGCGTGGTATCGGCATGGCGTGGATTCGGCTACTCCATGCTCATCCTGCTCGCTGGCCTGAAGAACATCCCCGAGGAGCTCACCGAGGCCGCGATGCTCGACGGTGCGGGCCCGGTGCAGCGCTTCATCCGCATCACGTTCCCGCTGCTGCGCCCGGTCGTGTTCTTCGTCGCCGTGATCGAGACGATCGCCGCGTTCCAGGTGTTCGACACGATCTACGTCATGACGGGCGGTGGACCCGCCCGCGCGAGCTACTCGCTCGTGTTCATGCTCTACGACCAGGGCTTCCAGTTCTTCGACTTCGGCTACGCGGCCACGGTGGGCATCGCCCTGTTCCTCATCGTCTTCGTCATCTCGATCGTCCAGCGCCGCTTCCTCGACCGGGAGACCACATGACCGTCGAAGCGAGCACCGCCCCCGGGGAAGCGGGCACCGGTGCCACCACGACCCACGTCCCCGGCTCGGCCGGCGTCTCCCGCCGCCGGACGCACCGCCAGCCGTGGGCCATCGCGCTGCTCGTCGTCGCGTCGCTCTTCACGGTGGGCCCGTTTCTCGCCGTGTTCATCCTCGCCCTGAGCCCGGCAGGCGCCCCGACGATCCCGTTCCAGTGGCCTGAGGCGCTCACGCTCGACAACGTCTCACGGGTGCTCGGCGCGCGGAGCTTCGTGCGGTGGACGCTCAACTCGTTCGTCTACTCGGTCGTCTCGGTCGTCGTCATCCTCCTGACGGCCGCCATGGCCGGGTACGCGTTCGCAAAGAAGCGGTTCCCGGGACGCGACGTGCTCCTGTGGTCCTTCCTGGCGACCCTGATGGTGCCCGTGCAGGCGACGATCATCCCGATGTTCGTGCTCGTGGCGGGCCTCGACGGCGTCGATACCTTCTGGGGGCTCATCGTGCCGACGCTCGCGAACTCGCAGGCGGTGTTCCTCATGCGCCAGTTCATCCGCGGGCTACCCGACGAGCTGTTCGACGCTGCCCGCATCGACGGGGCAGGGGAGTGGACGACGTTCTGGCGGATCGTCCTCCCGCTCACCCGGCCCGTGCTCGCCACGCTCGGGATCTTCGTCTTCCTCTGGCACTGGAACGACTTCCTGTGGCCGCTGATCATCGCGCAGTCCGACGAGATGCGGACGCTCACCGTGGGCCTGTCGACTTTGAGTGCCGAGAACGTCGCGGTCGCGGACCTGATGGCGGCCGCCGCGGTCAGCGTGGTGCCGTGCCTTCTGGTGTTCGCTTTCCTGCAGCGCTACCTCGTCAACAGCATCGCCTCGACCGGGATCAAGGGCTGACGTGCGGGTCGTCGACGCACACCGGTTGCTCGGTCCCCGGCCGACAGGTCCGGGGCCGGACACTGTCGTCGAGCTCCTGGACGACCTCGACCGCCTGGAGATCACCGAGGCTGCCGTGACGCCGAGCTGGATGATCCACGGCGACCCTCGTGCTGGCGCGGAGTACGAGACCGCGCGTGGGCTCACCGTCGACGACGAGCTCCGGGCAGCGGCCGGGCGCCTCACCCTGGTACCCGTCGTCGTCCCGGCGTCGGCCGGCACGGGCTGGCCCGCCTCGCCCGACGAGGTACGTGCGGGCCTCGTGCGCGCGTGCCCCGTGCGACACCGGTTCGACCTGCTCGGCCCGACGGCGACGGCCTGGTGGCATGCGTTGGACGAACGAGGCGTCGCGCTCGCGGTCGACGCATCCGAGTGCGGCCTGCGGCCGGTCGCCGCGCTGGCCGCGGCGGTGCCGGGCCTGCGCGTGCTCATCCTCTCGCCCGGGTATCGGGAGCTTCGCCGTCTCGCCGAGCTTCTCGAGCACGCACCCAGACTGCACCTCGAGACCGGGACGATCATCGCCGCAGGCGCCTTGGAGTGGCTCGCCCGGACGGTCGGGGCGCACCGGCTCGTGTTCGGCACCGGCGCGCCGGTCTGGGACGCCGCCGGGCCGCGGTTCCAGCTCGACCACCTCGACCTGCCGCGTGCCGACGTCGCCCGCATCGCCCACGGCAGCTGGGTGGACCTCGCCGGCGAGGGGACCGCATGAGCGCGATCGACATCCACGGGCACCTCGGGACGTGGAGCGACTTCTTCGTGCCAGAGCCTTCAGCCGCGTGGCTGGTCGCGACGAACCGGCGCATCGGGATCACCGCGGTCGGGGTCTCCCACCTCGTGGCGGTCGGTCATGACACCGCCGTGGGCAACCGCATGGCACTCGCGGCCGCCGCGGCGTACCCGGAGAAGATCGGCGTGTGGCTCGTGGCGAACCCGCACCGCGGGAGCGAGGTCGAGACGCTCGACAGACAGCTCGACCTGCCCGGTGTGTGGGGACTCAAGCTGCATCCGGACGTCCACGAGCACCCAGTCGACGGCCCCGGGTACGAGCCGTTCCTGCGGCTCGCCGCCGAGCACCGCGCGCCCGTGCTCACGCACGGGCAGACCCGGTCGCCGTGGTCGGACCCGGAGGCGGTCGCGTCCGTCGCAGGGAGCCACCCCGGCGTCGACCTGCTCATGGGCCACGCGGGCCTGTGGCCCGACGGCTTCCGGCGGGCTGCGACGCTCGCGCGTGCGCACGACCGGCTCTACCTCGAGACCTGCGGCTCGCGGCTGACCGACGCCTGGCTCGAGCGGCTGGTGTCGTGGGCGGGGCCCGAGAAGGTGCTCTTCGGTAGCGACGCGTGCTTCCTCGACCCGCGCGTCGGGCTCGGCAAGGTGCTGCACGCGCGGCTGGGCCAGGAGGAGAAGGAGCTCGTGCTCGGCGGCAACGCCCGCCGCATCCTGGGTGGTCGACTGTCCGCGCCCCGTCACGCGGGGCATGACGACGAAGGAGGACGATGAGCGTGCTCGCCATCGACGGCGGCCGGCCCGCGCACCCCGGCCCGTGGCCCCAGTGGCCCCCGGCGCCGGCGCCTGACCAGCGCGCGCTGCTCGAGGAGGTGGTCGCATCGGGCGCCTGGGGGTCGACGTCGGGGCCGTTGTGCGACCGCTTCGCGAACCGGTTTGCGGCCGCGCACGGCGTCGAGCACGGCGTCGCGTTGACCAACGGCACGCTCGCGCTCTTCGTGGCGCTCCAGGCCGCCGGCATCGGGCCGGGCGACGAGGTCGTCGTCCCCGGCTACACCTTCATCGCGTGCGCCACGTCGGTGCTGCTCGCGGGCGCCACGCCGGTGATCGCCGACGTCGACCCCGATCATCTGCACCTGAGCGGTGAGACGCTCGAGGCGGCCGTAGGCGAGCGGACGCGAGCCGTCATGGTCGTCCACCTCGCCGGCAGCCCGGCGCCGATGCGCGAGCTGACCGAGGTCGCCGCGCGCGAAGGCCTCGTCGTCGTCGAGGACGCCGCGCAGGCGCACGGCGCGCGCTACCGCGACGCCCCGGTCGGCTCCCTCGGCGACATGGGCACGTTCAGCTTCCAGTCGAGCAAGGCGATGACGGCGGGGGAGGGCGGCCTGGTCGTCAGCCGCGACCGCGAGCTCGCCGATCGCGCGTGGTCGCTCTGCAACGTCGGACGCGAGCGTGGGGGTGCGTGGTACCACCACGCCACGGTCGGGTGGAACCTGCGGATGACCGAGTTCCAGGCCGCGCTGCTGCTGCCCTGGCTCGACCGTCTCGACGACGAGATCGCCGCGCGCGAGCGCTTCGCGCGAGCGTTCGCGCGGTCGCTCGACGACGCGGGAGTCGGTGCTGCGGTGCTGCCCGACCCCGAGGGCACGACCCGCAGCTCTCACCATCTGCTCATGGTCGACCTCGGTGACGACGTCGACCGCTCGTGGGCGGCCGCAGCGCTCGCGGCCGAGGGCGTACCGGTGGACCTTGGCTACCCAGCGCTCGGTTCGGTCGAGGCGGTGGCCCGGCATGCGCGGGTCCTGCCGACGCCGGGTCTCGGCGCGCGGGCGGAGCGGACGGTGTGGTTGCGCCAGCCGATGCTCATGGCCGCCGAGGACGACGCGGCTCAGGCAGGCGAGGCGTTCGCGCGTGTGCTCGGCGACCGGCGCGCGACCGGAGTGAGCCTTCAGAGCCGCAGCCGGTAGAGGGTCAGCGGGCGCCCGGAGCCGCCCGCTGACCGACTGCCGCTGCGCTCGGCGACACCTGCGAGCTCGAGGCGCTGCAAGACGCGCCGGGCGGTGCGCTGCTGGACTCCGAGCCGTTCTGCGATGTCGCGCGTGGTCAGGAGTTCGGCGCCGACCTCCTCGGACAGCTGGTGGAGGCGTTGCAGGGTGGGCACCGAGAGGCCGACCCGAGCGGCGACGACGCCGATGCTCGCGTGGTCGAGCGCGTCGGCGCCCTCCGAGTCGTCCTGCTGCGCCTCGAGCAGGATGTCGATGTCGTTGCGGAAGGACGCGACCGCGGCCACCGGGCCATGGTTGCCAGCGCGGGAGAGCGCGCGGCGGGCGAACGTCTCGGCCTCGACCGCGCTGCGACCGACTCCGAATCCGACATGCACCGTGGTCAGGCGCGCCGCGAGGCGATGCAGGAAGGGGGCCGCCCGGAACCGGTCCGTGACCTCTGCAAGCCGGCCGTACGTCGTCACCAGGAGGAGCCGGCCGTCACCGGCGTCGGCGACGGTCCCGGCGAGCGCCATCGCGACCGGCGCGCCCTCGGCGGCGAGCGCGTCGGCCGACGCGCCCGACTCCACGAGGCCGAGCGCCACCTGGGCGCCCTCGCTGATCTGATTGGTCGTGATCAGCAAGAGCTGGTGCAGCGCGGACGAGATCGACGCGCGCGAAGGCACGAGGCGCAGCACGGTCCGGCCGTCGGCGGCGAGCGCGTCCCGTACCGAGGAGACGCATGTGATCGCGATCGTGTCCTCGCCCGCGTGGCGTCGGTGGAAGGCCACGAGAGACTCCGAGCTCTCTCCCGCCCGGAAGGCGAGGGTGTGCACGTCGTCGGTGGGGATCTCGGCCTCGTGGAGCACGCTGCGCACGTCAGCCGCCCCGAGCGTGTCGATGCTGAGGCGGGTGACGTCGTGCCCGCCACGCAACAGCCGCACGAGAGCCTGCAGGAGCGTCGCGCCCGAGTAGTCGACGAAGCTGGCCGGCCGCGTCAGGACCGGCGTCGCGAGCGTGTAGGGGATGATGCCCGTGAAGAGCCAGGCGTCGACCATCGGCGCGTGCTCCTGCACGATCCGCGGTGCGTCGGACTCGTGCCCGTAGGTGAAGCGCTCGACGCGCACTCCGGACTGCGACTCGCACACCGCTGCGACGTGGTCGACGAGATCGCGCGGGCCGACCACGCCGACGATCGTGTCCATCCCCGTCCCTCCGTTCCGGGCAGCGCCGTGCCCGCGTGCCAGCATAGGGCCGGCGCGGTCGATTCGGTCAGGCCCATTATCCCGACGTCGGAACAGACGTCACCACGCACGCAGCGAGCGTGCGGTGGCGATCACCTCGTCGCGTTCGGTGTCGAGCAGGCCTGCTGGGCGCGCGGGGTCCACCGCGTACTCCCACGGGATGCGCCCTTCGTCGGCCGCGATCCACGCCATGCGCTGCACGTAGCCGTCGAACGGCTCGCGGAAGGTCACGCGCGCGAGCTCGTCGAGTGCCCGCGCGGCGATGACGAGGTTCGGTCCATCGGTCGCCGCGAGGGCGCGGGCGGTGAGGGATGTGGCGGCGGCGGCGATGCCGACGAGCGCACCGGTCGCGCCCCACAGCAACGAGGGGACGAACATGCGGTCCTCTCCGGTGAGCACGGCGACGCGAGCATCGAGCGCGTCCCGGATGCCCTCCTGGCACGCGAGCGCATCGCCCAGGAGCGCCGGCTTGTAGGCGCGCACGCCGGGGTGCGCGAGCACGGCGCGGCGCACCCGGGACGTGTACGGGGCGGTGTAGAGGTCGAACGCGACGAGGGGGAGACCGCTCTCGGCGCTCGCGACGTCGAGACGCCGCAGTTCCCGCTCGGTGTCGATCGGATGGCTGGGCGCCATCAGCAAGGCAGTCGCGCCTGCCTCGGCCGCGGTCGCCGCCGCGCGCGCCGTGTCGTCGTCGGGCCACACGCCCGTGACGACGACGGGGGAGACCGTGGTGGCGAGGCGGACCAGGGCCGCGCGCTCGTCGAGCGGCAACGAGGCGCCGCGGCCCGTGTGCACCGCCACGGCAAGCCCGTCCGCACCGTCTGCGGCGAGGCTCTCGAGGTAGGCGCGCGTGACGGACTCGTCGCGTCGCCCCTCAGCCGTGGTGGGGGTGAGCGCCGCAGCCACCAGGGCGCCCTCGAACGGACCGGCGGCGGTCACGGGAACGGCAGGCTCCATGGCGGGATCATGCCATCGGCCCGGGGTCCAGCGTCCGCGCTCTGGGACCTGTGCTTGACTGACCGCCATGGCTGAGCCGGCGACAACGCCCCCACGGATCGCGATCCTCGGGCTCGCGACAAGTCACCCGCTGTCAGACGCCGCGACGATCGCGAGGCTGCGGCCCGAAGCGGAGCTGCGTGCCTGGGATCCCGACGACGACCGGCGCGCGGCGTTCGCGGCTGCGGTGCCGGGTGTGCCGCTGTGTGACACGAAGGCCGAGGTGCTCGACGGCGCCGACGGCGTCCTGCTGACGGCACGAACCGACCGGGTGGCCGAGCTGCTCGAGGACGCGTCCGAGCTGCGGGTGCCGGTGTTCGTCAACAAGCCGGCCGCGGCCACCGCGGCGCAGCTCGAGGCGCTCGAGACGGCGTGGTTGCGTGCGCCGGAGCTCTTCTTGACCAGTTCCGTGCTGCGCTTCGCCGAACCCGTGCGGAGGCTCCGCACGGAGCTCGACCTCGCCGACGTGCTCTCAGCACACGTCCGCGTCCGGCACGATGTGGGGCGGTGGCAGGAAGGGTCGACGCCATGGCAGGACGACCCGGCCGTCGGCGGCGGCCTTGTCGTGACGATGGGGATTCACGGGGTCGAGATGCTCGCCTCCGTCCTGGGCCCCAGGTTCTCGCTGGCGTCCTGCGTGGTCTCACGCCGCCGGTACGAGCGCCTCCGCAGCGGTGACGTGGCCAGCATCGCTCTGCGCTGGTCGAACGGCACGCTCGGGACCGTCGACGTGCTCGGCGTCGCCCAGTCCGAGGACTACGAGATGCGCGTGGAGACGGTGGACGGGCCGCGAGAGGTGCGGCTCGGCTCGACCGGGGGCGACGATCCGCTCGGGTACCGCCGGACGATCGAGCACTTCCTCGCGATGGTCGAGGACGGGGCTGCGTCGCCCGTGCCGTGGACCGAGACACGGGCGATCCTCGCCGCCCTCGTCGCGGCGTCGGAGGCCGGCCAGCGCTAGACGGGGTCAGCTGCGGCGGTCGGTCCGAACGGCGTGACCCGGGGCGGTCACCAGCCAGGGCTCGCGGTGGACGGCCTTCCAGCCGAGCACGTTCGTCGCGGTGTCGTCGTCGATCGAGACCCCCTGCGTGTCGCCCGTGACGGCGACCGCCGCATAGGGTGCCCCGTCGCGGTGGAGGGCGGCCTCGACCGCGTCCGCGAGGTCGTCCGGGTGCAGCGCGCCGAAGCACGTGCCGTCGTCGAGGGCCGGCACCCGCGGCGCGGTCGCCTCACCGGCGCCAGGCGATCTCCACGCCGGCCAGAGCGCGTCGGTGGTCGGGAAGGCGAGCCTCAGCGACGTCACGCGCAGGTCGTCGCCCGCGATGGCCCGGCACGCGGTTTCGGCGAGCCGCTTGGTGAGCCCGTACGGCTCGTGCGCATCGGGGACGGCGCCGCGCTCGATGCGCACCCGGCCGTAGTCGCGGAACACCGACAGGGTGCTCGCGTGCACGACGTGGCCGACACCGGTCTCGCGCGCGGCGTGGAGCGTGTGGACCACACTCGAGACGTTCACACGCAGGGCGGCATCGATCATCCGTGCGTCGCGGGCGGCGGAGCCGCGAGGCACGACCGCTGCGAGATGGACCGCGGCGTCCGCTCGAGCCAACGCGGCGCGCACGGCCGCCGGGTCGGTGGCGTCCAGGTGCAGCCGCTCTGTGCTGGCGCCGCCGGAGGCCAGGTCTCCGACCGTGACGTCGTGGTGGGCGCGCAGACGGGCGGCGAGCGCGGAGCCGACGACCCCCGCGCCGCCGATGAGCAGGATTCGCATGGCACCTCCATGGACGATCGTGGCGGACAACGCGCGCGAGCGACGACCTCGCGCGGGATACTTGACGATATCGGACCAGGCCGTAATCATGATGACCATTCGCCGCGACCGGCGCGGCTGCGTTCAGGAGTGTCATGAGCAACCCTCTGCAGGTTCCCGCCGACGAGCGCGAGCTCGAGGACCGGCTGTCCACGCCTAGCGACGCGCTGTGTGCGGAGCTGGCGACGCTCGACGGCGACGTCGTCATCCTCGGCGCCGGCGGCAAGATGGGACCCACGCTGTCGCGCATGGCGCGTCGTGCGCTCGACGCGGCGGGGCGGCGCGACGTCACGGTCCACGCCGTCTCGCGCTGGAGCGACACCGCGGTGCGT
Source organism: Isoptericola sp. (assembly GCA_031180595.1). Lineage (GTDB taxonomy): Bacteria > Actinomycetota > Actinomycetes > Actinomycetales > Cellulomonadaceae > Isoptericola. Next base: position 21,399 of record JAPSLQ010000013.1, read on the forward strand.
GCCCGGCTGGACGGGGCGGGTGTCGCCACCGTCGGCGCCGATCTCGCGGACCCGAGCGCGCTCGAGGCGCTCCCCGACGCCGCGAACGTGGTCTTCATGGTCGGCGCCAAGTTCGGGGTGACGGGCCACGAGTATCGAGCATGGCTGACGAATGCGGCACTGCCCCACGCAGTCGCGCGGCGCTACGCGAGCGCGCGCGTGGCGTCCTTGTCGACGGGCAACGTCTACCCCCTCACGAGCCTCGTGACGTCCCCACCGACTGAGGAGTCGCCGCTCGGACCCGTCGGCGAGTACGCGATGAGCTGCCTCGGCAGGGAGCGCGTCTTCGAGGGGGCCGCGGCGACGCAGGGCACGCGCGTCTCGCTCGTGCGGCTGAACTACGCGGTCGAGCCGCGCTACGGCGTCCTCGCGGACCTCGGTAGGGCGCTGGTCGCAGGGGAGCCCATCGACCTCACGACGGGCTTCGTCAACGTGGTCTGGCAGCGCTACGCCAACGAGGTCGTTCTCCGCTCCCTCGTGCGCGCCGCGCCGGAGCCTTTCGTCCTCAACCTCACCGGTCCCGAGACGTTGTCGGTGCGCACGACCGCCACCGCGCTCGGGAAGATTCTCGGCGTGGAGCCGAAGTTCGAGGGCGAGGAATCCGGCTCGGCACTGCTGTCCGACGCCCGCCGCTGCCACGAGCTCTTCGGCTACCCGGACGTGCCGGTCGGCGCCCTGGTGCGCTGGCAGGCCGACTGGATCGCCCGGGGCGGCGTGCTGTGGGACAAGCCGACGAAGTTCCAGCGTCGGGACGGCCGGTTTTGAGCGGCCACGGGCGTCCGCCGCGCTCCGCCGAGGAGGTTCACGAACGGCTCAGCCGCGGGCTCGTCGTGCCGGCGATGCCGCTTGCGCTGCGCCACGACCGCACCTACGACGAGCGGTACCAGGCCGCGCTCACTCGCTACTACGCCGAGGCGGGTGCGGGCGGGATCGCCGTGGCCGTCCACGCGACCCAGTTCGAGATCCGCGACCTGAGCACCCGGCTGCTCGAGCCGGTGCTCGAGACAGTCGCCACGTCGCTGCGCGACCATGGGCACGAAGACCTGTTGCGCGTCGCCGGCATCGCCGGGCCCACCGCCCAGGCCGTGGCAGAGGCCGAGGTCGCGCGGGAGCTCGGCTACGACGCCGCGCTCCTGTCTCCGCCGATGGGGACGCCTGCCACCGAGACCGAGATGCTCGAGCGTGCGCGGGCCGTCGCCGAGGTGATGCCCGTGATCGGGTTCTACCTGCAGGACGCCGTCGGAGGTATGCGCCTGTCGGGTCGCTTCTGGCGCGCCTTCGCCGAGATCGACGGCGTGGTCGGGGTCAAGATGGCTCCGTTCGACCGCTACCGCACGCTCGACGTCGTGACGGCCGTGCTGGAGTCGTCGCGGGCGGACCGCATCTCGCTCTACACCGGCAACGACGACAACATCGTCGGCGACCTCATCACGCCCTTCGAGTGGCGCGGGGGCGAGCGGTGGATCGACGGTGGCCTCCTCGGGCAGTGGGCGGTCGGCACCCGCCGGGCCGTCGAGTCGATGTCGCTGGTGCACGCGGCGCGCGGCGGCGACGATGCGGCGCTCCGGCGCTTGCTGGCGGTCGGCCCGCAGCTCACCGAGCTCAACCAGGCGGTGTTCGACGCGGAGAACGCGTTCCGCGGATGCATCGCCGGCGTCGGCTACGTCCTCTGGCGCCAGGGACTGCTCCCGAGCACGCGGTGCTTGAGCCACCGCGAGGTGCTCTCGCCCGGGCAGGCCGAGAGGATCGACGCACTCCACAAGCGCTACCCGTGGCTCTCGGACACGGAGTTCATCGAGGAGCACCGCGACCGGTGGCTCTCGTGAGGACGCCTTCTGGTCGTCCGCGACGCTCAGCCAGCCCTACCCGGCCACGCCGTGGCCACGACCTCGCCTCGGCGAACGACAGGAGTTCTCAATGCGGAGAATGACTCGACTCGGGATCGTCGCGGCGCTCGCCGCGGCGACCACGGCGCTCGTCCCTACCGTGGTGTCGGCGACGCCCGACACGTGGTCCCCTGGTACGTCCGTGCAGCCGGGGCACGAGGAGAACCTCGGCCAGACGATGCCCGACAAGATCCTTTCGCAGGACCAGTCGCAGGGTGTCTCGCGCGACGGACGCCCGCAGGCCTACTGGGTGACGGCCGGCAACGAGGTGACACCCGCGATGTTCCAGGTCACGGACCTGCGGACGGGAGACGTCGTCTTCGCCGAGCGGCTCCCCCGGGGGCGCGACAGCTGGGCCAACGCCTTCTCGTACGCAGAGGGCGCCGTGTACTTCGCGACCACCGAGGGCTACCTGTACCGGTGGGCGGACGGCGACGAGCACGTGACCCAGCTGGACTACCCCTTCCGAGGGGAGGGGATCTGGCGCCTCGCCGTGGCGCCCGACGGGACCGTCTACGGCGGGACCTACCCCGGCGGCCTCCTATGGTCGTACGACCCCGCCACGGGGGAGTTCAGCGACCACGGGCAGATCGTGCCGGGGGAGACGTACGGGCGGGCCCTCGCCGTGGACGACGAGCACGTGTACTTCGGCACGCAGCCCAACGCACGCCTCGCCCGGATGGACCGGGGCACCGGCGAGGTGACCCAGATGCCGCTGCCGGCCGAGTACGAGGGCCAGAGCGCGGTGTACGACATGACGCTCGCCGGCCGCTACCTCCTCGCGCGTGTCCAGGACGTCAACGACATCCTCGTCTGGGACACGACGACGCTCGAGCTGGTGCACGTCGTCGAGCAGGTCTCCGGGCGTGCCATCTCCCCGCCGGACCCGAGCGGGCAGCACGTCTACTTCCGGCGCGCGAGCCAGGGCATCGTGCAGCTCACGCTCGGCACGTGGCAGGAGCAGCCCGTCCGCTGGGGGCCGAACGCCTTCCCGGGGTCGTGGGCCTGGATCGACATGGCGGACCCCCGGTACCCCGGGCTGTCGCTGTCGATGACGTACTACCGCGGCCGGGTGTACATCATGAACCTCGAGACGCGCGCGAACGCCTACTACGGCGAGGACCGTCTGCAGGGCGCCCCGACGCCGCTCCAGGCGCTCGGCGTGGGTGACGACGGGACGGTGTACACCGGGGGATTCCTCACGCCGCCCGGGATCTCGGCCTACCGACCGGACACCGGCGCGTTCGCTCTCCTCAGCGGTGGCGGTCAGGTCGAGGGGTTCGGCTCGTTCGACGGTGATGTCGTCTACGGCCGGTACCCAGAGGGCCACCTCCTGCGCTACGACCCCGACCGGCCGTGGACGACCTCCGGCAACCCGGGACCCGCGACCGTCATCGGCCACGAGCAGGACCGCCCGCAGGCGCTCGTGCAGGCCGGTGAGCTCGTGGTCGTCGGGAGCGTGCCGAAGTCTGGGCGGCTCGGCGGCGCCCTCAGCCTGTGGGACCCCGACACCGGAGCCATCGAGGTGCACCGCGACGTCGTCGCGCAGCAGAGCGTCGTCTCCCTGGCGGTCGCCGACGGCCTCGTGGTCGGTGGCACCTCGATCTGGGGCGGCTACGGCATCGAGCCCACGGCCCGCGAGGCCGAGCTCTTCGTCTTCGACCTGGAGACCCGGGAGCGCCGGTCCACGCGCGTCGTCGTGCCCGGCGCCGAGTCCGTCAACGCCCTGACGTTCGACGAGAAGGGGAAGCTCTGGGGCATCGCCGACGGCACGTTGTTCCGCGCCGAGCTGGATCCCGACACGGCCGAGGTGCGTGTCGAGCGCGCCGAGCAGCTCTTCGGTGCGGACCGGGCGCGGTACGGCGCCGACCGTGGCCTGGTGTTCCGCGACGGCATGCTCTACGCCACCTCCGGCGGGCGCCTCTGGTCGGTCAACCCGGTGACGTGGCGCGCGACCGCCCTCGCGGGCGGCGGCCTCGGCCACCTCGCGAACGGGCACGACGGCTCCCTGTACTACGTGCGCGGACACGAGCTCCGGCGGTGGGTCTTCGAGCCCACGCCGGAGCCGCCGACCTGCACGACCGTCCTCGACGAGCCGCACGCCGCACCTGTCACCGTCGCCGAAGGCACGACGTGCATCGTCGGCACCGTCGTCGACGGGGCGATCACGGTTCAGCCGGGCGCGTCGCTCGTCATCGACGGCTCTCGCGTCACCGGACCGGTGCGCGCCACAGGCGCGGACGTGGTCTGGGCCTTCGACGCCGACATCGTCGGCCCCGTGGCGCTTCACGACACCGCCCGCCGCGTCCACGTCGACTCCTCGCGGATCGATGGACCGGTGACCGTGCGGGGCAGCGCGGGACCCGTCGTGGTCACCGCCACCACCGTCGACGGTCCGCTCGCATGCGACGACAACTCCGAGCCCCCGACGGACGTGGGCGTCCGGAACGCGGTCGCCGGCCCTGCACGCGGGCAGTGTGAGACATGGTGACGGGGTACCGCGCCAGGCTGGCTCTCGACGGGGGGGTACCGGTGCGCACCCGAGCGATCCCGACGACGCTCGAGCGCGCCGGCCGACGCTTTGACGAGGCCGAGGAGGAGGCCGTGCTTCGCGTGGTGCGGTCGGGGATGCTGTCGAGCGTGTGGGGTCACGAGACGAGAGCGCTCGAGTCGGAGTTCGCAGAGCTCGTCGGCGTCGACCACGCGGTGGCATGCTCGAGCGGCACGGCTGCGATCCACCTCGCGATCGCGGCCGTCGACCCGGCGCCCGGTGACGAGATCATCGTGCCGCCCATCAGCGACATCGGCTCCGTGCTGCCGGTCCTGGCGCACAACGCGGTACCCGTCTTCGCCGACGTGGACCCGGACACCGGCTGCCTCGATCCCGCGGCGGTCGAGGCCGCGCTGACGCCGCGGACTCGGGCGATCATGGCCGTGCATCTCTTCGGAAAGCCAGCACCGGTCGACCGCCTGCGCGCGATCGCCGACCGTGCGGGTGCCGTGCTCATCGAAGACTGCGCCCAGTCCTACCTCGCACCTACCCCCGGCGGTGCGCTCGCCGGGGCGGTCGGGCACGTCGGGTGCTTCAGCCTCCAGCAGCACAAGCACATCACCGCGGGTGACGGCGGCCTGGCGGTGACGCGTGACCCTGCGCTCGCCGAGCGCATGCGTCTCTTCGCCGACAAGGGCTGGCCGAGGGCTGAGGGACGCGTCTACCGCTCGTTCGCCCTCAATTACCGCATGACCGAGCTGACCGCGGCCGTGGCGCGGGCACAGCTGCGCAAGCTGTCCGGGGTCGTCGCCGACCGACGGGCCGCCGCGGCCCGCCTCCGGGCGGCACTGGACGGTGTCGACCACCCCGTGCTTCCCGACGACGACGGCCACGTCTACTGGTACCTGCCACTGCTCGTCGACGGCATCGACCAACGCGGGCTCGCCCGCTACGGCGACGCACTGACGGCGGAGGGAGTCCCCGCCATCGCGGGCTACCTGGCGCGACCCCTCTACGCCGAACCCGTGCTCCGTGACGAACTCGCGTACGGGGGCAGCGGTTACCCGACACGCGGTGCAAGGTCGTACCCCGACGGCCTGTGCCCGGTCGCGGAGGAGATGATCGCGAGACGACTCGTCGTCGTCCCGTGGAACGAGAACCTCTCGACGGAAGACGTCGAGGACGTCGCACAGGCGATCGGGAAGGTCCATCGTGCGGTCACGGCCGCGTCGGACGGGAGCGCGGCGTGATCCTCGACTGCGACCTGCTCGTCGGACGCGACCTCGACACCGCGCGGAGGCAGCGCCCGGCGGAACTCGCGGACACGCTGCGCGAGGTGGGGATCGACGGAGGCGCCGTCGCGTCGCTGCGGGCACTTTCGTTCCATGCGCGAAGCGGAAACCGAGAGGCGCACGAAGCGGCCGTCGCGCACGGGTGGCTGGCTGTCGTCGCCGTCGATCTCCGCGACCCGCTCGGGGCAGAGGCGGAGATCCTGGCGGCGCGTGAGGCCGGCATCCGGCTCGTGCGTCTTGCTCCCGAGCGTCAGGGCATCCCGCCGGCGGCGCCCAGGGTGCGGCTCTTGGCCCGGATCGCGACCGAGAGCGGTGCGACGATCCTCGCCGAGGGCGCGCTGCCCAGCGTCGCGCCGGCGTTCGTCGGACTCGGGGCGAACGTCGTGTTCCTCGACCAGCACTTCTACGACCTGGGGGAGTTCATCCTGCTGTCGCGCGACGAACCGGGCTTTCACGCCTCGACCCGGCTTCTCGGCGCTCCGGGGGCGTGGGAGACGCTCCTCGAACACGCGGGCGTGGAACGCCTCGTGTTCGGGGTGCGCAGCGGGTGGTACGAGATCTCGAGCGTGCTCGAACGGTTCCACGCTCTCGGCCTCGACGACGTCGAGCGGGCGCTCGTCGGGCACGGCAACCTCGAACGCTTGGCAGGACCGCGATGATCATCGACGTGCACGGACATCTGGGGCCGTGGTTCTTCTCCGGCAACGATGCGTCGACCGGGCAGGACAACGTGCGCCTCATGGACGCTCACGGCATCGACGTGCAGCTCGTCTCGAGCGTCGAGGCCGTCAACTACGACCCTGAGTCGGGCAACCAGGCCCTGGCCTCGGCGATCGCCGACGAACCGCGGCTCCTCGGGATGCTCGTGATCGACCCCCGGGAGCTGGCGCTCGCGGAGAGGCAGCTCGAGTCCCTGCCGTCGACGTTCGTGGGGGCCAAGATCCATACCCACTACGCGCGCACGTCGCCACGGTCCGGTGCGATGGCCGACGCTCTGCGACTGTGCGCGGCGGCCGGGCTTCCCGTGCTCGTGCACACGTGGGAGGCCGAGGTGGTCGAGCTTGCCGAGACCGTGGCACGCGTCGACGACGTTCGCGTGATCGCCGGCCACATGGGCGGACCCGGCTGGCGCCGGAGTCCGAGTGCGGTCGAACGGACCGACCGCCTCTGGCTCGAACCGTGCTGGTCGCACGCTCCTGCCGGACGCATCCGCTGGGTGCTCGATCGCGTCGGTCCCGAGCGGCTCGTGTTCGGCAGCGACTCGACGCTCATCGACCCGGGAGTCACGCTCGGGGCGGTCAGGGCCGCTCGTCTGGACGCCGAGGAGGAACGCCGGGTCTTCCACGCCAACGCCATCGAGATCTTCGGAGACCGGGTGGTTCCTGGGTCATGACGTCGGTTCGGTACGCCGAGGCTCCTGGAGATCACGGCACCGGCCGTCGCCTCAGGTGAGCAGCCCTTCCTGCAGGGCGCGGAGCACCGCCCGCGTCCGGTCGCGGACGCCGAGCTTGAGCAGGACGGCGGACACGTGGTTCTTGACCGTGCCCTCCGCGAGGTAGAGCGCGTCGGCGATCTGCCGGTTCGACCAGCCGTGCGCCAGCAGCCGGAGCACCGCGAGCTCCCGCTCGGTGAGGGAGTCCATCACGGGGCGCTCGCCGTCCGCCGACAGGCCGGAGCGGACCGCCCGGAGCAACCGCTCGGTCACGGCGGGCTGCACGAAGGTGCCGCCCTCGGCGAGCACGTGTACCGCCTGGACGAGCCGGTCGAGGGTCACGTCCTTCAGCAGGTACCCGTCCGCGCCGGCCCGCAGCGCACGCAGCACGAGCTCGTCGTCGTCGAACGTCGTCAGGACCAGCACGGGGGTCTCGTGCCCTCGCTCGCGCAGCGTCTCGAGCGCCCAGATGCCGTCGCGGCCGGGCATGCGCAGGTCGAGCAGGACGACGTCGGGCGCGTGCTCGGCGACCGCCGCGACCGCCGTCTCGCCGTCGTCGGCCTCCGCCACCACGTCGAACCGCACGCCGTCATGGTTCGCGATCTCGAGGAGGCTCCGGATGCCGCGCCGCACGAGCGTCTGGTCGTCGACCAGCACGATCCGGACCGCGACCGCCACGTCGTTCACGATGCCGTCCGTGCTGCGAGGTGCGCCTCCACGCGGAACCCCGCCGACGCGTCGAACGACGCCTCGCCCCCGAGGGCCCGCGTGCGCTCGACGATGCCGCGCAGCCCGTTGCCGAGCCGCACGTCGCCGGAGGAGAGACCGTCGTCCTGCGCCACCAGCGTGAGGCGGTCGCCGTGGCTGGCGACCTCCAGCCGCAGCACCGTGGCCATCTCCGCATGGCGCACGGCGTTGGTCACCACCTCCTGCACCACCCGCACGAGGGCGGCTGTCTGCTCCTCGTCCGCGACGACGTCGTCGGCCACGACGACCTCCACGCGCGGCCGCGGAACCGCCGTGGCGACGGCCTCGAGCGCCGCGCGGAGGTCGGGCGCCCGCCGGCGCAGCTCGCCGACCGTATGCCGGACGTCGTCGAGCAGCTCGCGTGCCACGGCGCGTGCCCGCTCGACGTGCTCGCGCCCGGCGTCCGGGTCACGGTGCACCGCGGACTCGAGCTCGAGGGCGAGCACGGTGAGCTGGTGACCGACGAGGTCGTGCAGCTCCCGCGCGATGCGGAGCCGCTCGGAGGCGCGCGTGGCCTCCTCCCGCAGCACCGCCGCGGCGGCGAGCTCGGCGTGCGCGGCGGCCAGCTCCGTCCGCATCCGCTGCTCGCGCTGCAGGGCGATGCTCACCATGACGGCCGAGACCTGCAGCAGCAGGTACAGCCCGACCGCGAGCGCGTTCTCGAGCACGCCCTGTCCGTGGCCGCTCAGACCGCCGACGACGGCGAGGGCGGCCGTGTTCGTCACGACGACCACGACCGTGGTCCACGGCGGTGCGACGTAGGTGCTCAACGCCGCGCCGACCACGAGCAGGATCGGGAGCCAGCCCGCGCCGGGCACCGTGACGACGAGCGCCGCGGCCAGCGCCGTCTGCAGGAGGCACGCGACGACGGCGCGGCCGCTGCGCGACGTCGTCGCGGCGCACGCGAGCACGGCGGCGAAGTACAGGCCCGCGAGGGCGCCCCACACCCAGACCGGGACGAGGAACCGCGCCGGGTCGCCGGCGAAGGGCACGGGGACGACGATCACCAGGCAGACGAGCAGGGTCGTCAGCCCGGCCAGCATCTCCGGACCGAGGCGGCGCACGCGTCCACGGTATCGGGACGCGGGCCGGGCCACCCGTGCCGGAAGTCACCGGCGCGCCCGGTGACCGTCGGCACACGTGCGCGCCGACGGGGCGCCCTAGCGTCGGGGCCGTGGATGCCATCAGGACGCAGCGGCTGCGCAAGACCTACCGCCGGAGAGGCCGCGGTCGCGGACGGACCGTCGCCGTCGACGACCTCGACCTGACCGTCGTCAGCGGCGAGGTCATGGGCCTGCTGGGGCGCAACGGTGCCGGCAAGACGACGGCTGTCGAGATGATCGCCGGCCTGCGCACGCCGGACCGTGGACAGGTGCGGGTCCTCGGCCTCGACCCGCGGACGGACCGCGCCCGCGTGCGCGGGGTGCTCGGCGTGCAGCTGCAGGCCCCGCGGCTGCACGACGCGTTGACCGTCCGCGAGCTGGTGCGCCTGCACCGGTCGTTCTACCCGACGGGCCGCGACCCCGACGAGCTGATCGACGCGCTGGGTCTGGGCGAGGTCCGCGGCACCCGGTTCGAGAAGCTCTCCGGCGGCCAGCAGCAGCGCACCTCGGTCGCGGTGGCGCTCGTCGGCGCGCCGCGCGTGGTCGTGCTCGACGAGCTCACCACGGGGCTGGACCCGGAGGCGCGGCGGGGCATGTGGGGGCTCGTGCGGGGCCTGCGCGACGACGGCGTGACCGTGCTGCTCGTGAGCCACCACATGGACGAGGTCGAGCGGCTGTGCGACCGCGTCACGGTGCTCGACGGCGGTCGCGTCGTCGCGCGCGGCACTCCCGCCTCGCTCGTGGCCGACGCCCGACTCGCCCCGGGTGCCGGGCTGGAGGAGGCGTTCTTCGCCCTCACCGACCGCGCCGCACCGGTCCCGCCGATCACCGAGGAGGCCGCCCCATGACCGCCCCGACCACCATGACCGCCCTGCCCGCCGTCCGTCCCGGGCCGCGCGCGTGGGCGGCCCTGGCGCTCGCGGAAGCGAGGATGGTCGCGCGCGACACCGCGGGCCTCGTGGTCCCGCTCGGCATGCCGGTGCTGATCCTCGTCATGAACGGCATCGCGTTCGGCACGGACCAGGTGCTGCCGGACGCCGGTGGCCGGACCGTGCTCGAGGTGCACGTGCTGCCGGTGACGCTCACGATCGTGGTCACCATGGTCGGCGTCGTCAACGTGCCGAGCTTCCTGGCCGCCTACCGGCGCACCGGGATCCTGCGGAGGCTCGGCGTCACACCCGCCTCGCCGGCGATGGTGCTCGTCACGCAGGGGCTCGTCGGGATCGTCCAGATCGCGGCCGGTCTCGCGATCGCCCTCGGCGTCGCCGTGTGGCACTTCGGTGCCGCCGGCCCGGCGCGCCCCTGGGCGGCCGCGGGCGCGCTCGCGCTCGCGGTGGCGTCGACGTACGCGGTCGGGATGCTGGTCGCCGCCGTCGCACCCACCCCGCAGTCCGCGGTCGCGCTGGGGCTTCTCGCCTTCTTCGCGATGGGCGCCACGGGCGGGATGTTCGGCCCGCGCGAGAACCTGCCCGACGCCGTGCGCGACGTCGGTGCCGTGCTCCCGTTCGGCGCCACGGTCGACACCTTGGGCTCCGCGTGGGTCGGGTCGGGCGCGCCGGGTGCGGCCCTGCTCGGTCTGGTCGCCACCGCGGTGATCGGGGGAGGACTCGCGGCGCTGTGGTTCCGCTGGGAGTAGCCGAGCGGTACGGGGGCGAGCGGTGCGCACCGGGCGTACGATCCGGACATGTTCGAGGAAGGACAGCTCTACGCCCCCGTCACCGAGGACGAGGACGGCGTCACGGTCCACCTGGCGGACGACCACCCCGGCGCGAACGACGCGGTGTACCGGCGGCGTCGCGAGGAGATCGCCGGGCCCGCGCTGCGGTGGACCCCGGGCGATCCCGTGCCGCAGGTCGAGTACACGGACGCCGAGAACGAGATCTGGCGCAAGGTCTGCTCGGAGCTCGCGCCGAAGCACGAGCGGCTCGCGATCCGGGGCTTCCTCGAGGGCAAGGAGGCCCTCGGGCTCCCCACCGACCGTGTGCCCCAGCTCGACGAGGTGAGTGCCGGGCTCGAGGCGCTCAGCGGGTTCCGGCTGCACCCGGCCGCGGGGCTCGTGCCGCTCGACCAGTTCTACGGCTCCCTGGCCGACGGCGTCTTCCACTCGACGCAGTACCTGAGGCACGGGTCCCAGCCGCTGTACACGCCGGAGCCCGACATCATCCACGAGGTCGTCGGACACGGGAACCTGCTCGCGAACCCGGGGATCGCCGAGGTGAAGCGGCGCGCGGGGGAGGCGGCCCGCCGGTGCGAGACCCCGGAGGGGCTCCAGTTCGTCGCGGACGTCTTCTGGTTCACGATCGAGTTCGGGGTCATGTACGAGGACGGCGAGCTGCGTTGCTACGGCGCCGGCCTGCTCTCGTCCTACGGCGAGATCGAGGAGTTCCGGGACGCCACCATCCGCCCTCTCGACTTCTACGCCATGGGCACGCTCGACTACGACATCTCGCACTACCAGCCCACGCTGTTCGCCTGCGACGGGATGAACGAGCTCACCGAGCGCGTGGGCGAGTTCTTCACCGAGTTCGACGACGAGACACCGGCGCGCCTGGCCGCACGAGCCCGCTAGGGAGCGCCCCCGCGTCGTTCGGCGCACGCCTGCGCACGCGCAACTTTCCCCGCGGGCCTGAGCGGGCGTTGACATGTGACCAAATGGTCACCTATCTTGAGGTGTGACGAGAGACGACGACCTCGACCTGACGTTCAAGGCTCTCGCCGACCCGACCCGGCGGCGCATCCTCGACGCGCTGCGGGACCGCGACGGCCAGTCGCTCTCGGAGCTCGAGGCACTGGTCACCAAGGAGACCGACATGACGCGGTTCGGGGTCATGAAGCACCTGAAGGTCCTGGTCGCGGGCGGGCTCGTGACGACCGAGCGGCAGGGCCGGCAGACCTTGCACTACCTGAACGCGACGCAGATCCGCCTCATCCACGACCGCTGGATCTCGAGGTACACCGAACCGAAGGTCGCCGCGCTCAGCGACCTCAAGAGCAGATTGGAGTCGACGTGACCCACCCCGCCGCTGCGGACGCCACCAGCACCGAGGCCGCCGACAGGCTCGTCTTCCAGATCTACATCAGGGCCACGCCGGAGCAGGTCTGGCAGGGGATCACGCAGACCGAGTTCCGCAGGCAGTACTTCTTCGGCTCGACGTTCGAGTCGACGCTGGAACCCGGTTCACCCCTGCGGTCGCACGGCCCGGACGGCGAGCTGTGGGGGGACGACGTCGTCCTCGAGTGCGACCCGCCCCGGCTGCTCTCCCACAGCTGGCGGAGCCTGTGGGACCCGGCCGCGGCGGAGGAGGCCCCGAGCCGCGTCACCTGGCGGATCGAAGAACAGGGGGACGGCATCACCAAGCTCACCGTGGTGCACGACCGGCTCGAGCACTCGCCCGCCACGGCGCGCGGGGTGAGCAGCGGCTGGGCGCTCATCATCAGTGGCCTCAAGACGGTCCTCGAGACCGGCACCCCGCTCTCCGGATCCCGGGGATGAACAAGGAGGAACATGCGATGTCCTGGTACCTCTACAGGCTCCGGGCCCACCGCCCGGACTTCGCCCAGACCATGACCGAGGCCGAGACGGCCACGATGATGGCGCACGTCGAGTACTGGCGCGGCCCGTCGCGAGACGGCCGCGTGCTGATCTACTCGCCCGTCGCCGACCCTGCGCACAGCTGGGGGATGGCGATCGTGCAGGCCGACTCCGACGCCGAGCTCGAGGAGCTCCGCGCCGGGGACCCTGCCCACCTCGCCGACGTCGGCGAGATCGACTGGCTGCTGCTGCCCATGCCCGTCGTGGCCGGGGTGGCGGCGCCGACCCACACCAGGTAAGGAACCAGTGCGATGGCAAAGCACCCCGTGGCGTTCTTCGAGATCGTCAGCCCCAAGGCACCCGAGGCCCAGGCCTTCTACCGCGACCTCTTCGGCTGGTCCGTCGACACCGACGACGACGGCTACGGCCTGGTGGACACCGGCGCCGGGGACGACGCCGTCGGCGGCGGGATCGGCCCGTCGGCGACGTCCGGCGACACCGGCGTCAAGATCTACGTCCGGACCGACGACCTCGAGGGCACGATCGCTCGTGCCCAGGAGCTCGGGTCGTCGGTCTACCTCGAGCCGACGGACCTGCCGGGCGGGTTCGGACGGATCGCCGTCGTCAGCGACCCTGACGGCAACCCGCTCGGCCTCTGGGCCTGAGCGGCACCTCCGAGGGTCACGCCCTCGCTCGGCCTGCGGCGCCGGACGACGCAGGGGACGCAGGGCGGTGCCGATCGGTGTCGGTCGACGCCGGTCGGTGCCGGTCAGCGGCGTCCGGCGCCGGGCGCCGGGATCTCGCCCGACCCGCGCACGACGAGGCGGGCCGGGACGACGAGATGGCGGGGCGGGCCCGTGTCCCCGTCGAGCCGCGCGAAGACGCGCTCGGCGGCGAGCCGGCCGATGCGGTCGGGGTCCTGCGCGACCGTGGTGACGGACGGCTTCAGCAGGTCGCTCGTCTCGACGTCGTCGAAGCCGACGAGCGCGACCTGGTGCTCGAGGCCGAGCTGCTGCAGCGCGCGGATGGTCCCGATGGTGATGAGGTTCTGGCTCGAGAAGATCGCCGTCGGCGGGTCGGGGAGGGTGAGCAGGCGCCGCGCGACCGCCGTGGCGCTGGCGTCGTCGTGCAGCCCCAGCACGACGAGCGCCGGGTCCGCCGCGAGTCCGGCGGCGGCGAGCTCGTCGAGGTAACCCTGCTGCCGGAGCGCCGCGGTCTGGATCCGTTCGAGGTCCCCGAGGAAGGCGATCCTGCGGTGCCCGTGCGAGACCAGGTGGCGCACCGCGTCGCGCGCGCCGGCGACGTTGGAGGTGACCACGCTGTCGGTCTCGATGCCGTGCGGCTCGCGGTCGACGCAGACGAGCGGCGTGCCGCGGTCGACATGGACGCGCAGGTACGTCTGGTCGTCGCGGACCGGGGTCACGACGAAGCCGTCGACCCGCCGTCGCGCCAGCGCGGCGACGGCACGCAGCTCGGCGTCGGGGTCGTCCTCGAGGCTGGTGGCGAAGACGGCGTAGCCGTGCTCGGTGGCCACGCGCTCGATGGCGCGGTGCACCTGGGCGGCGAACGGGTTGGCGACGCTCGAGACGAGGAGCCCCAGGGTCCGTGACCGGCCGTCGGCCCGGCGCAGGTTGCCGGCGTGGAGGTCCGGCTCGTAGGCCAGCTCGGCCGCGGCACGGCGCACGCGCTCCGCCGTCGAGGGGGAGACGTTCGCCTCGCCGTTGATGACGCGAGAGACCGTCTTGATGCCGACCCCCGCCAGCAGGGCGACGTCGCGCATGGTCGGGCGCCGCCTCGCAGCCGCCGGGGCGCCGTCTGACACCGATGTCACGAAACCGTCACTCCTTGCTCGTCGTGGGTTGACCCTATCGCGACCGTCGGGTAGACAAGCACCTGACAACGTTGTCGGGCGACGAGCCCCCAACCCAGGAGTTCGACGGTGAACCAGATGAGCATGAACCGAACGCCGCTGCGCCGCGGCGCGGCCCTGACCAGCGTCTTCGCCTTCGCCGCGCTCGGCCTGACGGCATGCGGGGACGGCACCGCGGAGGCCGGCGGCACTGACAACGGTGTCGGCGTGTCCCTGATCGTCAAGACCACGACCAACCCGTTCTTCGTGGCGATGCAGGAGGGGGCCGAGGCCGCCGCGCAAGAGCACGGCGTCGAGCTCACGCTCGCCGCCGGGCGCGCCGACGGCGACGAGGAGACGCAGATCCAGGCCATCGAGAACGCGATCGCGCGCGGCGACGCCGGGATCCTCATCACCCCGAACGGTCCTTCGGTCGTCGACGCGATCGCCAAGGCGCGCGACGCCGGGCTGTACGTCATCGCGCTCGACACCCCGCCGGACCCAGCGGACGCCGTCGACATCACCTTCGCGACCGACAACCGCCTCGCGGGCAGGCTCATCGGCGAGTGGACGGCCGCGCAGCTCGGCGGCGAGAAGGCCACGATCGCCCTGCTGGACCTCTTCGACGACAAGGTCGTGTCGGTGGACTACGACCGCGACCAGGGCTTCCTCGAGGGCATGGGCATCGACGTGGCGGACCCCGGCGTCAACGGGGACGAGGCGCCGACCGGCTCGTACAGCGGCGGCGAGTACGAGATCGTCGGCAACGAGGCCAGCCAGGGCGCCGAGGACGGCGGGCGCACGGCGATGGAGAACCTCCTCACCAAGAACCCCGACATCAACGTCGTCTACACGATCAACGAGCCCGCCGCGTACGGCGCCTACCAGGCGCTCGAGGCCGCCGGCACGGCCGACGACGTCCTCCTCGTCTCGGTCGACGGCGGCTGTGCGGGCGTCGAGAACGTCGAGCAGGGCATCATCGACGCCACGAGCCAGCAGTACCCGGTGAAGATGGCCGAGCTCGGCGTCGAGGCGATCGCCGAGCTCGCGGCCACCGGGACCGCGCCCGAGACCACCGAGGGCCTCGACTTCTTCAACACCGGCGTCGAGCTCGTGACCGACGAGCCCGCCGACGGCGTCGAGTCGATCGACTCCGCCGCCGCGTCGGAGATCTGCTGGGGCTGACGCGCAGCGCCGCGCCGCCGCCCGGCGGCGCGGCCCTCCCGTCGCACCGCACCACCAAGGAGTTCACGTGAGCACATCCACCCTGCCCGCGCCCGCGCACGACCCGGCCGCGGAGTTCCTCGACCGCCGCTCGCCGCTCGAACGCGCCCGTGGCGTCCTGCACCGCTACCCGGCCCTGAGCCCCGCGATCGTCCTCGTGCTGTCGGTCGTCGTCTTCGGTCTCCTCAACGACCGCTTCTGGGCACCGGGGAACCTCTCCCTCATCACGCAGCAGGTCGCCGTCGTCGGGACGCTCGCCGTCGCGCAGACCCTGGTGATCCTCACCGCCGGGATCGACCTGTCGGTCGGGTCGATCATGGTGCTGGCGTCGATGGTGATGGCCCAGCTGGCGACGAGCCTCGGACTGTCGCCGGTGCTCGCGCTCCTGCTCGGCCTGCTCGTCGGCCTCGCCGCCGGAGGGCTCAACGGGTTCCTGGTGACCCGGCTCAAGCTGCCGCCGTTCATCGCGACCCTGGGGACGCTCAACGTCTTCCTCGCGGTCACCCTGCTGTACTCGCGCGGCGCCACCGTGCGGGGTGGCGACATGCCCGCCGTGCTGACCTGGACGGGCAACGCGTTCCCCGTGCTGGGCGTGCGCGTGTCCGTCGGCGTCGTCCTCATGCTCGTGGCCTACCTGCTCGTGGCGCTGGCGCTCTCGCGCACGGCGTGGGGCAAGCACGTCTACGCCGTGGGCGACGACAAGGACGCGGCCCGCCTGTCGGGCATCAGCGTGAACCGCGTGCTGCTCAGCGTGTACCTGTCGGCCGGCGCGATCCTCGCCCTGGCCGCGTGGATCCAGATCGGCCGCGCGAACGCCGCGAGCCCGAACGTCGGCGTCGACATGAACCTCGACTCGATCACGGCCGTCGTCATCGGAGGCACCAGCCTGTTCGGCGGTCGCGGAACCGTCTGGGGCACGCTGCTCGGCGCGCTGATCGTCGGGGTGTTCCGCAACGGGCTGTCGCTCGCCGGCCTCGACGTGCTCTACCAGACCCTCGCCGTGGGAGTCCTCGTGATCGTCGCCGTCTCGCTCGACCAGTGGATCAGGAAGGTGCGCAAGTGACCACCATCGACACCACCACGGCGGCCGGCGGC
>JAPSLQ010000164.1 GCA_031180595.1 Isoptericola sp.
ACGGGGTAGCGGCGCAGCGCCGCGACCGTCGCGGCGTCGGTGGAGGTCACGGTGCCGAGCCTACGGCCGGGGCCCCAGCCCGGCGTCGCGCACGAGCCCGAGGCGCAGGACCCGCGCGCGCACCTGCGCGCGCCACCCGGCGTCGGCCGCGAGCGTCGCGGCCAGCGCGCGGTGGTCGGCGGGCAGGGCGTCCGGCACGGCGCCGCAGGCGCGCAGGCCGGCCCAGAGCCGCGCCTGGGAACGCAGCGGCAGCGTCTCGTGCCCCGGCCAGGACAGCACGCCGCGCCGCGACACGTACAGCGAGCACGGTTCCGCGTGCGCCGGCGTCACGCCCGCCGCGCCGGCGACGTGCCGGCGCACGTAGTTGGGCTCCGTGGCGTCGAGGCAGCGCACCTGCGCACCGGTGAGCAGCGCCACGACGACGTCGGTGCGGGCGCCGGGCGATCGGTACGGGGCCGCCGCGACGTACCCGGCGCGGCTCACGTGCGCGCTGTGCCCCACGGCGACGTCGCACAGGCGGCCCCGGACCAGCGGCACGACGGCGTCGGCGCGTCCGCGGCGCAGCTTCGCGGCGAGCACCCCGGGTGCGGCGTTCGACCCGACCGCCATGACCGCGTGCCGTCCGGCGAGCCCCGGGGCGCCGGCCCGGCGCAGCACGGCGTCCAGCCGGGCGGCGGTGGCGTCGGGGGTGCCGTCGTCGTCGGCCACGGCCGCGAAGCGGTCGCCGAGCAGGACGCCCGGCCCGGGGGCGGGCGGGCCGGGGTAGCGCCAGGGCTCGGCCGTCAGGTCGACGGCGAGGTCCTGCGCCGCGAGCGGGGCCGGTGCGCACGTCACCCGCCCCAGGCTACCGAGCGCCGTCGGGCGGCAGAGCGGCACGGCGGAGGGTTAGCGTGGGACGAGGGTGCGCGAGGAGGCGCGCCGCGAGGCGCACGGGCGAGGCGACGGTGACCACGATGCCGAAGTACGTCTACAGGTTCGACGAGGGCGGCCGGGAGCAGCGCGACCTGCTCGGCGGCAAGGGCGCCAACCTGGCCGAGATGACGCGCCTCGGCCTGCCGGTGCCGCCCGGGTTCACCATCACCACGGAGGCGTGCCGCGCGACGATGCGGGACGGGCGCGTGCCGCCCGCCCTGCGGGTCGAGGTCACCACCGCGCTGCGCGAGGTCGAGGACGCCCTGGGGCGCCGGCTCGGCGCGCCGCTGGACCCGCTGCTGGTGTCGGTGCGCTCGGGGGCGAAGTTCTCCATGCCCGGGATGATGGACACCGTGCTGAACGTCGGGCTCACCGACGCCTCGGTGCCGGGGCTGGCCGCCGCCTCGGGCGACGAGCGCTTCGCCTGGGACTCCTACCGCCGCCTCGTGCAGATGTTCGGCGCCACCGTGCTCGGGGTCGCGGCCGGGGCGTTCGACGCTGCGCTCGAGGCCCGCAAGGCCGCGGCCGGCGCCACCGCCGACGTCGACCTGTCGGCCGCGGACCTGCGCTCGCTCGTCGACGACTACCGCGCGATCGTGCGGGCGGCGACGGGCCGCGACTTCCCGCAGGACCCGCGCGAGCAGCTCGACCTGGCCATCGAGGCGGTGCTCGGCTCCTGGAACACCGAGCGGGCCCGCCTGTACCGGCGCCGCGAGCGCATCCCCGACGACCTCGGCACCGCGGTCAACGTGGTCGCCATGGTGTTCGGCAACCTCGGGGACGACTCGGGCACGGGCGTGGCGTTCACCCGCGACCCGTCCACCGGCCGCCCCGGCGTCTACGGCGACTACCTGCCCAACGCGCAGGGCGAGGACGTCGTGGCCGGCACGCGCAACACCCTGACGCTGGACGACCTGCGCGAGCGCGACCCCCGCTCCCACGCCGAGCTCCTGGCGGCGATGCGGCGCCTCGAGACGCACTACCGCGACCTGTGCGACATCGAGTTCACGATCGAGCGCGGCCGCCTGTGGCTGCTGCAGACCCGGGTCGGCAAGCGCACCGCGGCCGCCGCGTTCCGCATCGCCGTCCAGCTCGTCGACGAGCACCTCCTGACCGCGGACGAGGCGCTCGCGCGCGTGACCGGCGAGCAGCTCGGGCGGCTGCTGTTCCCCCGCTTCGACGCCGCCGCCGCGACGCCGCTCACCCGCGGGCTGGGCGCCTCGCCGGGCGCCGCGGTCGGCGAGATCGTCCTGGACAACGCCCAGGCGCTCGAGCGCACGCAGGCCGGCGCGGACGTCGTGCTGGTGCGGCGCGAGACCAGCCCCGACGACCTGGCCGGCATGATCGCCGCCGTCGGCGTCCTCACAGCCCGCGGCGGCAAGACGTCGCACGCCGCCGTCGTGGCCCGCGGCATGGGCCGGTGCGCCGTCGTCGGGGCCGAGGCGCTCGACGTCGACCACGAGCGCGGCGAGGTGCGGGTCGACGGGACCGTGCTGCGCCCCGGCGACGTCATCGCCCTCGACGGCACCACCGGCGAGGTGTTCCGCGGCGAGGTGCCCGTCGTCGACTCGCCGGTCCTGCGGTACGTCGCGGACGGGCTCGAGGCCGGCCTGGCCGCCGCACCCGACGACGACGCCGCCGAGCTCGTGCGCGCCGTGCACCGGCTCCTGACCCACGCCGACACCGTGCGGCGCCTCGGCGTGCGGGCCAACGCCGACACCGCCGAGGACGCCCTGCGCGCCCGCAGGCGCGGGGCCGAGGGGATCGGGCTGTGCCGCACCGAGCACCAGTTCCTCGGCGAGCGCCGGGTGCACGTCGAGCGGGTCGTCCTCGCCGCCGACGACGACGAGCGGCGGTCCGCGCTCGCCGCCCTCCTGCCGCTGCAGCGCGACGACTTCACCGCCCTCCTCGAGGCCATGGACGGCCTGCCGACCACGATCCGGCTCCTGGACCCGCCGCTGCACGAGTTCCTGCCCGACCTCACCGAGCTGTCCGTCCGGGTGGCGCTCGCGGCCGAGCGCGGCGAGGCGCCGGGGCACGAGGAGCGGCTGCTCGCCGCGGTGCGGCGCATGCACGAGCAGAACCCGATGCTGGGGCTGCGCGGGGTCCGGCTCGGACTGACCGTGCCGGGCCTGTTCGCCCTGCAGGTGCGCGCGGTCGCCGAGGCCGCCGCCGGGCTGCACCGGGCCGGGCGGGACCCGCGCCCGGAGATCATGGTGCCGCTCGTCGGCTCCGTGCGGGAGATGCAGCTGGTGCGCGAGGAGGCCCGGGCGGTCCTCGCGCAGGTGGCCGACGAGACCGGCGTGACGCTCGAGGTCCCGGTCGGCTGCATGGTGGAGCTGCCCCGTGCCGCGCTCACCGCCCAGCGCATCGCCACCCAGGCGGACTTCTTCTCCTTCGGCACCAACGACCTGACCCAGACCACGTGGGGCTTCTCGCGCGACGACGTCGAGGGCGCGTTCTTCTCCGAGTACCTGGAGAACGGCGTCCTGACGATCTCGCCGTTCGAGACCATCGACGCCGACGGCGTCGGCGCGCTCGTGCGCACCGGCGTCGAGCGCGGCCGCTCCGCCCGCCCCGGCCTGCCGTGCGGGGTGTGCGGCGAGCACGGCGGCGACCCGGAGTCGATCCGCTTCTTCCACGACGTGGGCCTCGACTACGTCTCGTGCTCCCCGTTCCGGGTGCCCGTGGCGCGCCTGGAGGCCGGCCGCGCCGCCGTCGTGCCCGCCGAGGACACCGGCGCGTAGGAGGACCCGATGGCACGGCCCGCACGACGCGCCGCGGCATCCGTGCTGGAGCTCGCCCGCCGCACGCCCGAGACCCGGAGACGCGACCTCGACCTGCTGCGCGCCGCCGCGGTCGGTGCCGTCGTGCTCGGGCACTGGATCCTGATGACCGTCGAGCGCGGCCCCGGCGGCGAGCTCGTGGGGCACACCGCCCTTCCCGCACTGACCTGGGCGCACCCCCTGACGTGGCTGTTCCAGGTCATGCCCGTCTTCTTCCTCGTCGGCGGCGCCGCCAACGCCATCTCCTGGACCCGGCGCCGCGACCGCGGCGGGACCGCGGCGCTCTGGCTGCTCGACCGCAGCGCCCGGCTGCTGCCCCCGCTGACCGCGTTCCTCGTCGTGGTCGCCGCCGGCACGCTCGCCGCCCGGTGGGCCGGGATCGCGCCCGAGGCGGTCGGACGGGCGACCGCCCTGGTGACGCTGCCGCTGTGGTTCCTCGTCGTCTACCTCGCCGTGACCGCCCTGACGCCCGTGACGTACCGGCTGCACGAGCGCTACGGGCTCGCGGCGCCCGCCCTGCTCGTCGCCGGCGTCGCGGCCGGCGACCTCCTGCGGTTCACCACCGGTCAGGAGCTCACCGGCGCGGGCAGCTTCGCCCTCGGGTGGCTCGCGGTCCACCAGGCCGGGTTCGCGTGGCGCGACGGCACCCTGCCGCGCGGCCCGGGCCAGGCCGCCGCGCTCCTGGTCGGCGGCGTCCTGGGCCTCGTGCTCCTCACCGGCCCCGGGCCGTACCCCGTGAGCATGGTGACCGTGCCCGGCGCGGCGATGCAGAACCCGTCGCCACCCACCCTGGCGCTCCTGACCCTGGCCGCCGCCCAGCTCGGGCTCGCGGCGCTCCTGTCCGGAGCCGTCCGGTCGGGGCTGCGCCGGCCCCGCCCGTGGGCCGTGGTCGTGGCCGTCAACACCGTCACCCTCACGGTCTACCTCTGGCACCTCGTCGCGGCACTCCTCGGCGCGTTCGCGCTCGACGCCCTCGGGCTGCTGCCGCCCGCCGACCCCCGCACCGCGGCATGGTGGCTCGGGCGGGTCGGATGGGTCGCGGCGCTCGCGGTCGTCCTGAGCGTGCTCGTGGCGGCGTTCGGACCCCTCGAGGCGCGCGTCACGACGCGGCGGGCACGACAGGGGCGCGACCGCACGGGCGATGTGGCGGGGACGCCGCGCGGGGCGGCACGGCTCGCCCGCACCGGCCCGGTCGCCGCCGGGTACGCGGCCGTGGTCGTGGGCGTGCTGTGGCTCACCGCGTTCGGCCAGGGGCTCGAGGGCAGCCACGCGCTGCCCGCGAGCGGGCTCGCCCTCGCGCTCGCCGGCGCGGCCGTGCTGCGTCTCGGGCGCCGCGCCGCGGCACGGTGAGGCGAGCCCTGCACGCCTCGCCGGCCGTGCAAGACTTCCGCCAGTCGATCGGGCGGCGGTGCGGCCGCCCGCGGGAAGGACGGACCGTGGCACTGCCCAGCCCCAGCTACACCATCACCATGCGCGTCCAGGTGCCCGCCACCCAGCGGGCCACCAGCACGGTCGTCGGCGCCGTGACCGACGCCGGCGCCGCGGTCATGGGCGTCGACATCGCGCACTCGACGCCGCAGGGCCTGCAGATGGACGTCACCTGCGACACCGTGGACGCCGAGCACAGCGAGCGCGTCGTCGCGGCGATCGAGGCGCTCGACGGCGTGCACGTGCTCAAGTGGAGCGACTCGACGTTCCTGCTCCACCTCGGCGGCAAGATCGAGGTCCGCGCCAAGACTCCGCTCAAGACGCGCCGCGACCTGTCCCGCGCGTACACCCCGGGCGTGGCCCGGGTGTGCCTGGCCATCGCCGAGAACCCCGAGGACGCGCGACGCCTGACCATCAAGCGCAACACCGTCGCGGTCGTCACCGACGGCACCGCGGTGCTCGGCCTCGGCGACATCGGTCCGGCCGCCGCGCTGCCCGTCATGGAGGGCAAGGCCGCCCTCTTCAAGGAGTTCGGCGGCGTCGACGCCTGGCCCGTGTGCCTCGACACCACCGACACCGAGGAGATCATCCGCATCGTCAAGGCCATCGCGCCCGTGTACGGGGGAGTGAACCTCGAGGACATCTCCGCCCCGCGCTGCTTCGAGATCGAGGCCCGCCTGCGCGCCGAGCTCGACATCCCCGTCTTCCACGACGACCAGCACGG
>JAPSLQ010000165.1 GCA_031180595.1 Isoptericola sp.
GCCGCGGCCACGCGTCCGCCGTCGGGGCCGGGGGCGAGCAGCACGACGTGGTCGCACGTCGCGGCGGCGAGCGAGAGGTCGTGCAGCGCGGCGAGCACCGTGACGCCGTCCGTCGCGAGCGAGCGGACGAGCCGCATCGTGGCGAGCTGGGCCGCGACGTCCAGGTGGTTCGTGGGCTCGTCGAGCAGCAGGAGGCGCGGCTCCTGCGCGAGCGCCCTCGCCATGTGGACGCGCTGGCGCTCGCCTCCGGACAGCGTGCCGACGTCGCGGCCCGCGAGGCCGACGGCGCCCGCGCGGTCGAGGGCGGCGAGCGCGACGCGACGGTCATGGTCCGACGCGCCCGCGAGGACGCCGCGGTGGGGGGTGCGGCCGAGCAGCACGGCGTCGAGCACCGTCACGGGCAGGTCGGTGCTCGCGTCCTGCTCGACGAGCGCGAGCGTGCGCGCGCGCCGACGGCGCGGCATGGCGAGCAGGTCCTCCGCCGCCGCGCCCGCGTCCACGAGGGCGACGCGCCCGCCGTCGGGCGGCTGGACGCCGGCGACGACGCGCAGCAGCGTCGACTTCCCGGAACCGTTGGGGCCGAGCAGGCCCGTGACGGCGCCCGCCGGGGCGGTGACGTCGACGCCGTCCAGGACGAGCCGCGAGCCCGCGGCCCAGCGGACGCGCTCCGCGACGAGGGCACCCGTGGCGCTCATGCGCGACTCCGTCCCTTCCACAGCAGCAGCGCGAAGACCGGCGCGCCGATGGCGGCGGTCACGATGCCGACGGGCAGCTCGCGCGGCTCGAACACCGTGCGGGCGAGCGTGTCGGCCCAGACCAGGAACGTCGCGCCGCACAGTGCGGACAGCGGCAGCAGCGCGCGGTGCCGTGCACCGACGACGAGGCGCACGGCGTGGGGCAGGATCAGGCCGACGAACCCGATCGAGCCCGACTGCGACACGAGCGCGCCCGTGAGCAGCGCGACGCCGACCAGGAGCAGCCACCGCACGCGCGCGACCGGGACGCCGAGGGCCGCGGCCGCCGTGTCGCCGAACGTGAACGCGTCGAGCACCGATCCCGTGGACGCGAGCAGCGTCCCGAGCACCAGGACGGCGCCCCCCGCGATCGCGACGGACGTCCACGTCGCGCCCGCCACCGACCCCATGAGCCACGAGAGGATCTCGCGGTACTGGTCGCCCTTGGCCGACCAGAAGATGACGAAGGACGTCGCGGCCGCGCCGAGCTGCGACACGGCGAGCCCGGCGAGCACCGTGCGTGTCGGGGTGAGCCCGCCTGCGCCACCGCCGGACGCCCCGCGCCCGGCCGCCGCCGCCAGGCCGAGCGTCGCGGCGAGCGCCGCCGTCGCGCCGACGAACGCCGCGACCGGCAGCAGCACCGTCGCGCCGAGCACCAGCACGCAGGCCGCACCGAGGCTGGCGCCGGACGAGAGCCCGAGCAGGTAGGGATCGGCCAGCGCGTTGCGGGTCAGCGCCTGCATCACGACGCCGCACACCGCCAGTCCTGCCCCGACGGCGGCGGCCGTGAGCACCCGTGGCAGGCGCAGCTGCCAGACCATGCCGTCGACCAGGCGGTCCGGCGTCGTGAGGCCCAGCACGTCGCCCACGCCGAGGCGCGTCGCCACGACGTGCCACACGTCGCCCGCCGCGAGCGCGGCGGGGCCGATCGTCACGGCCACGACGACCGAGAGCACCAGGGCCGACGCGGCCACGGCTCCCGCGACCGCTCCCTGCGGGCCGGCGGCGCGGCCCGGCCGCACCGGGACGCCCACCTCACCCATCGACGTCGAGGTCGGCGAGCTGTCCGGCGAGGTCGACGACGGCGTCGACGTTGCGCACGCCCGCCTCGGTCGCCGGGAACGGCACGACCAGGTAGCGCCGCTCGCGCACCGCAGTCAGCTCCGCCGTCGCGGGGTTGGACTCGAGACGGGCGATCTTGTCGTCCGCGGAGTTCCACAGCGCGTCCACGAGCACGATGACGTCGGGGTCGGCCTCGACGACCTGCTCCCAGGAGAACGACGTCCACGTGTCGTGCACGCCGGCCGCGACGTTCTCGAGCCCGACGGCGTCCATGATCATCTGCGGCGCGCCGATGCCCGCACCCACGTACGGGATGTCGTCGCCGGAGGAGTACCAGAGTGCGGTGAGGCCGCGGTCGTCGGGAGTCACCGACGCGAGCGTGGCCTCCTGCTCGGCCACGAGCGCCTCGGCCGCGGCGTCGGCGTCGAAGATCGCGCCGACCTCGGCGATCTCGGCGAACACCGTGTCGAAGGTCAGCGGGTCTGGCATGTAGCCCTCGCCCTTGCACGCGGCCGGCGACACGTAGGTGCTCACCCCGAGCTGCGCGAGCGTGTCGCGGTCGCCCGCGCCGTCGGCGGTGACGTTGGACTCCCAGCCGGCGTAGACGAGGTCGGGCTCGAGCGCGAGCACCGCCTCGGTGCCGGGGACCTCGTCGCTGAACGGCTCGGCGACGGGCGTGCCCGCCGCGTCGTCGGCGAGTGCGTCGGGGACGGGTCCGTCGAGGAACGCCGAGCCGACGACGCGGTCGCCGAGGCCGAGGGCGAGCAGCATCTCGGCGGTCGAGGACTTGATCGTCACGACACGCTCGGGCGGCGCCTCGAACGTGACCTCGAAGCCGCAGTTGTCGAGCTCGAGCGGGTACGACGACGCGGCACCGGTCGGTGCCGCACCGGTATCGGTATCGGTATCGGTACCGGCACCGTCGGCGCCTGCGGGCGAGCAGGCGGCGAGCGCGCCGAGCGTCAGGGCGAGGGGGAGCAGGAACGGCAGACGGGAGCGTCGGGGCACGCGCAGGACTCCGCGGGGTGAGGACGGTCGAGGGACGACGCGCCATCTCGCGTCTCACGGAACCGCGGCCCAGAGCGGGGTCGCGCCGACGGGCCAGGTCGCGGCCCGTGATCCGCCCCGAGCGTAGTACGGCTAGGCGCGCGTCGCGACGACCAGCAGGTACTCCCAGTCCATGGTGCCGTCGTCGCGCAGGTACCGGTCGCCGAGCGCGGCGAGCGCCTCGTCGAGCTCGGCCACGCGCGCGGCGTCGTCGTCGAGGAACTTGTACGTCGCGATCGTCGGCCCGTAGACGGCCTTGAAGAAGTCGCGGAACTCGGCTCCCGCGGCGAAGCGGTCGACCCTGAGCAGCCGCTTCTCGGCGCGCAGGTCGCGCACGCGGTCACCCAGCAGCTCGCGCACGTGGGCCTCGTCGCCCCACAGGGGCGGCGGCTGCGCGCCGGGAGGGGGCGGGGGAGCGTACGGCCTCATGGTCGAGAACATCTCGCCGATGAACCCCGACGGCGTCCACGCGACGTTCCCGATGCGCCCGCCCGAGCGCGTCACGCGCACGAGCTCGTCGGCGGCGAGGCGGTGGAACGGCGCGAACATGACGCCGACGCACGACATGGTCACGTCGAACGCGCCGTCGTCGAACGGCAGCGCGTGCGCGTCGGCCGTCTCCCAGCGCAGCTCGGCGCCGCGCTGCTCCGCGAGCCGGCGTCCGGCGTCGAGCAGCTCGGGCGCGAGGTCGGAGGCGACGACGTCCGCCCCGGCGAGCGCGGCGGGGATCGCCGCGTTTCCCGAGCCGGCGCCGACGTCGAGGACGCGGTCGCCGGGCCCGACGTCGAGCGCCTCGACCAAGGCCGGGCCGAGGGCCGGGATGACCTCGGCGGCGACGGCCGGGTAGTCGCCCGACGCCCACAGCGCGCGGTGCTTGGTGCGGACCGTGTCGAGGACGTCGGCCGGCACGGCGCCGGTCTCGGTGGCGTTCATGGTGGGCTCCTTCGCTCGGTGGGACCTCCAGCGTCGGTCCCGGCGCGGAACGACCTCCAGTGCAGGATCTGGACCGGATGAAGTTCAAGATCTGTACTGGTCGCGGTCCGCCGCCCGGGCGTTGACTGGTGTGGTCGTCCCGGGGAGGTGCCATGACGGGGTACGGCCAGTTCTGCCCGGTCGCCAAGGCGATGGAGGTGCTCGACGAGCGGTGGACGATGCTCGTCGTGCGCGAGCTGCTGGCGGGGAGCACCCGCTTCAACGAGCTGCGGCGCGGCAACCCCAAGATGTCCCCGACGCTGCTGTCCAAGCGGCTGCGCACCCTGGAGCGCGCCGGGATCGTGCGGCGTACCGGCAGCGAGGGGCACGCCCGGTACCACCTCACGCCGGCGGGCGAGGAGCTGCGCCCGATCGTCGAGGCGCTCGGCGCGTGGGGGACCCGGTGGGTCGGGGGCCTCGGCGACGCCGACCTGGACCCGCACCTGCTGCTGTGGGACATGCGGCGCACCATCCGCGTGGAGGCATGGCCGCGCGAACGCACGGTCGTCGCGGTGCGGCTGTCCGACGTCGCGCCGCGCGTGGGCCGTTGGTGGATCGTCGTGCACGACGGCCAGGTCGACGTCTGCGACTACGACCCCGGTTTCGACACGGCCGCGGTCGTGGACACCGCGCTGCGCACCCTGACGCGCCTGTGGCGCGGCGACGTCTCCTGGGCGCAGGCGCTGCGCACGGGCGAGGTGCTGGTCGAGGGCGCGGCGCACGTGCGACGGCAGGTGCCGCTGTGGCTGGGTCAGTCGGTGTTCGCCGAGGTGCCTCGACCCGAGCCGGTTGTCACCGGCGCCTGACTCCCTCCCGGCACACCCACCCGCGTGCGGGCCGCGGGACGGGTGCCCACGACGGGAGCGCCCCGGGTGCCGCCGCCGCGCGCGTGGTGGGACGCTGAGGCCATGGGTAGGACGGCGGGCCGGTGGCCGGCGCTCGCGGGCGTGGTCGCCGCGGGTGCGGGGCTCGCGACGGCCGAGCTCGTCGCCGCGTTCGTGGACCCGGCCGCTTCACCCGTGCTCGCGGCGGGCGCCGCCGTCGTCGACGCCGTGCCGGCGTGGCTCAAGGACCTCGCGGTCGCGTGGTTCGGGACCGCCGACAAGGCGGTCCTGCTCGCCACCATGGGCGTCGTGCTCGCGGCAGGGGCGGCGGTCGCCGGCTGGCTCGAGGCCCGCCGGCCGCCGGCAGGGGCGGCGCTGCTCGCCGCCGTCGGCGTCGTGGGCGGGCTGGTCGCGTCGGCGCGTCCCGGGGCGAACGCGGTCTGGGCGGTGCCGAGCGTCGTCGGGGTGGGTGCCGGCGTCGTCCTCCTGCGCGCGCTGCTCGCGCACCTCCCCACGGCGCGCACGACCGACGCGCCCGCAGGCGACCCGGGCCGGGCGGCGCCAGGGTCGGCGACGGTCGACCGGCGCCGGTTCCTCGCCTGGAGCGGGCTGAGCGCCGCGGGTGCGCTCGTCGCCGTCGCGGCGTCGCGGGCCGTGAGCGCGGGCAGCCGCGCGGTGCAGGCGGCGCGCGAGACGTTGCGGCTGCCGACCCCGGTGACGCCGGCGCCGCCGGTGCCCCCGGGTGCCGACCTCGGCGTCGAGCGCGCCGAGCCCTACATCACGCCCAACGAGACCTTCTACCGGATCGACACCGCGCTGCGCGTGCCGACCCCCGACCCGGCCGGGTGGACGCTCACCGTGACCGGTCTCGTCGAGGAGCCGTTCACGCTCACGTGGGACGAGCTGCTCGCCCTGCCGATGGTCGAGCACCACGTGACGCTCGCGTGCGTGTCGAACCCGGTCGGCGGCCCGCTCGTCGGCAACGCGCTGTGGCTCGGCCACCCCGTCCGCGACCTGCTCGCCCGCGCCCGCCCGCGGCCCGGCGCGGACATGGTGCTCTCGCGCAGCGTCGACGGCTTCACGGCCGGCACGCCCCTCGCGGTGCTGCTCGAGCAGGACCGGACCTCGCTGCTCGCGATCGGCATGAACGGCGAGCCGCTGCCGCCCGAGCACGGGTTCCCGGCCCGGCT
>JAPSLQ010000166.1:0-1214 GCA_031180595.1 Isoptericola sp.
CCGTTCCTCGGGTGGCGTGCCGTGCCGTTCGCGGACCGGCTCGAGGAGGCGACGTCGCTGCCCACGACGGTCGAGAACGACGTCACCGCGCTCACCACGGCGGAGCAGTGGTTCGGGCCGGCGCGCGGCGCGCGCTCCTTCGCGGTCGTGACCGTCGGTGCGGGCGTCGGCTACGGGCTCGTGGTGAACGACCGGGTCGTGGTCACCCCGGACACCGGGCTCGGCCTGGGCGGGCACGTGCCGCTCGACCCCGACGGGCCGCGCTGCCTCGAGGGTCACCGGGGCTGCTCGTCGGCGATGCTGGCGTCACCGAGCATCGTGGCCTCGGTCACGCGTGCGCTCGGCCGGCCCGTGACCTACGCGGAGGTGCTCCGGCTCGCGGCCGCGGGAGCCCCGGAGGCCGTGGCCGTGACCGACGCCGCCGGGCGGGCGCTCGGCCGGATGCTCGGGTACATCGCCAACCTCGCGCTCGTGGACACGATCGTCCTGTCGGGCGAGGGGCTCGGGCTGTGGGACGTGGCCGGGGACGCGGCCCGCGCGCAGCTCGCCGCCGACCGCGACCCGGAGGCGACGCCCGTCACGCTGCACGTCGACGACTCGGGGTTCGTCGCTTGGGCGCGCGGCGCCGCCGCGACCGCCATCCAGTCGGCGGTGCACACCCTGCGGCTCCCCGGCGCATGAGCGCCGAGCGCCGCCGATAGGGTGACCGTATGCCGAGCCCCCCGCTGCCGTCCGGGACCCGCGCCGGGCGCACCGCCGCCCTGCCACGGGCGGGCCTGCTGGGCGGACGCCTGGCCGAGCTGGCGCGGTTCGGCTCGGTAGGGCTGCTGGCCTACGCGGTCGACATCGGGGTGTTCAACCTGCTGCGCTTCGGCCCCGGCGAGCTGCTCGGGCACAAGCCGCTCACGGCCAAGGTGCTGTCCGTTGCCGTGGCGACGCTCGTCGCGTGGATCGGCAACCGGTACTGGACGTTCTCGCGGCAGCGCACGCGGCGCCGCAGCCGCGAGCTGGGACTGTTCGTGCTGGTGAACGCCGGAGGCATGGCCATCGCCGTCGGGTGCCTCGCGGTCTCGCACTACGTCCTCGACCTGACGTCCCCGCTCGCCGACAACATCTCCGCCAACGGCGTCGGGCTCGTGCTGGGCACCGCGTTCCGGTACGTCATGTACCGGCGGTTCGTCTTCACCGGCAGCCCGCGCTCGCACCTCTGACGC
>JAPSLQ010000166.1:1314-5809 GCA_031180595.1 Isoptericola sp.
CGCTGCGCCTCCGGCTCAGTCGCCTCCGTGCACGCCTGAGCCTGCGGCTCCGCTCCCGGCGAGTGCCTCGTCCCTCGGCCCCCACCGTCCGCTGCGCCTCCGGCTCAGTCGTGGTGCAGCCAGCCGCGGCGTCGTCCGCGCGAGGAGATCGTCGTCCCCGGCGGCAGCACGACCTTCGGGTCCAGCGTGCGCGGCAGGCCGGCCAGGAACAGCGCGAACACGGGCGGACGACGCTGCGCGAGCTCGAGCCGGCCGCCGTCGGCCGCAGCGAGGTCGCGCGCGAGCGCGAGGCCCAGGCCCGTGCTGCCGCCCGTCGTCGTGCCGCGCTCGAAGATCTTCGGCGCGATGTCGTCCGGCACGCCCGGACCCTCGTCCGCGACCTCGATCGCGACCGCGCCGGTCGGGCCGGACGGGCGTGACCGGACCGTCGTCGTGCCGTCGCCGTACTTGAGCGAGTTCTCGAGCAGGGTCGCGATGATCTGGGCGAGCGCGCCCGGCGTCGCCAGGACGCGCGTGTCGTCCGGGACGTCGATGACGAGGCGGCGGCCCGCACGCTCGAACGTGGGCCGCCACTCCTCCTCCTGCTGGTGCATGACCTCCCACAGGTCGACGGCCTCGGTCGTGCCGCCCTGGGAGCGGCGCGACGCCGCGAGCAGGTCGTCGACGACGCTCACGAGCCGCTCGACCTGCTCGAGCGAGATGCGCGCCTCCTCCACGACGTCGGGCTCCTTCGAGGCGAGCATGATCTCCTCGAGCCGCATCGTGAGGGCGGTGAGCGGCGTGCGGAGCTGGTGCGAGGCGTCCTGCGTGAACTGCCGCTCGGCGGCGAGACGGCCCGCGAGCCGGTCGGCGCTGCGCGCGAGCTCGGCCGCGACGAGGTCGATCTCCTCGACGCCCGAGGGCTCGAGCCGGGGCCGCACCTGGCCCGAGCCGAGCTGCTCGGCCGACGCCGCGAGGTAGACGAGGGGCGCCGCGAGCCGGTTCGCCTGCCACACGGCGACGGCCACGCCCGCGGCCACGGCGACGACCGCGGCGATGACCACGAGCACCACGGCCTGCGCGACCTTGAAGTACGCGCCGACGGCGGACGCCGTCATCACGACGCCCGCGCGCGCCGGCGTCGTCATGCCCCACTCGAGCTCCGGTCCCTCGACCGGCTCGCCGTGCTCGATCTGGGTCCCGTCCGGCATGCTGATCGACACGTGCGCAGGCAGGTCGCCGCTGCGGCCCTCCACGGCGCTGTCCAGCACGGCGTCGGTGGGGAGCTCGTCGCGCTCGATCGCCCGGTCGACCGCGGTGGCGAGCGCCGCGCCGCGGTCGTTGATGCGCTGCGACTCGCCGCTCAGCACGAGCTGGCCCGCGAAGAAGCCGAGGGGGATGCCCAGCAGCAGCACCGCGACGGCGACCGCGGAGATGGTCGCCAGCAGGACGCGGCGGCGCACGTCTCAGCTCTGGCCGAGCTCGAACCGGAAGCCGAGGCCCCGGACGGTCGAGACGTACCGCGGGGAGTTGGCGTCGTCGCCGAGCTTGCGCCGCAGCCACGACACGTGCATGTCGAGCGTCTTGGTCGAGCCGACCGGGTCCGACCCCCACACGTCGCGCATGAGCGTGTCGCGCAGCACGACCGACCCCGCGTTGGCGACGAGCACCTTGAGCAGGTCGAACTCCTTGGTCGTCAGGTGGAGCTCGCGCTCGCCCTGGAACGCCCGGTGCGCCGAGACGTCGACGCGCACGTCCTGCGCGCGCAGCTCCTCGTCCTCGGTGGTCTCGCCGTGCGTGCGGCGCAGCAGCGCCCGGACGCGGGCGAGCAGCTCGGCGAGCCGGAACGGCTTGGTGACGTAGTCGTCCGCACCGGCGTCGAGGCCGACCACCAGGTCGACCTCGTCGGCACGCGCCGTGAGCACCAGGACCGGCACGGCAAGGCCCTTGCCGCGGATCTCGCGCGCGACGTCGAGCCCGTCCATGTCGGGCAGTCCCAGGTCGAGGACGACGATGTCGGCGTTCCCGGCGTTGTCGACGGCTCCTTGACCAGTTCCTTGCACCACGACGTCGTAACCCTCACGTGTGAGAGCTCGCGCCAAAGGCTCGGCAATCGCCGGGTCGTCCTCGGCCAGCAGTACGTGGGTCATTCCCCCATGCTAGCCGTATCGACCCTGGTCCCCGAGTCGCCCCTGCGCCGCGTCTCTTTGCCAACTCGTCGCGTGCGGTCGACCGTACGACCACGGACGCAGGCCGCCCCGGGCCCACGTCAGCCCGGGGGCGGACGTGGCAGGACGGCGCGACCGCATAGCCTCGCCCCATGTCCTGGTACGACCGCACGATCCGGTGGTTCGACGACCACCGGTTCGCCGTCGACGCCGTCCTCGCGGCGGCCTTCGGCCTCTTCGCCGTGTCGGCGGCGACCGACGTGTTCCTGGGCTCCGACCCGTGGGCCGGCCGCGGGACGATCATGATGTGGTCGGCGGGGCTCTGCGTGCCCCTCGCGTGGCGGCGCACGCACCCGGTCGGGTCCGCCGTCGCCGTGTACGCGGTCGCGCTCGGTCACCTGCTCGCGGGCTACCCGATCATGCTCCCGGGCGACGTCGCCGTGCTGATCGCCCTCTACGCGGTCACCGTCCACGGGCCCTCCTGGTCGCACCGTGTCGCGATGGCGTCCACGCTCGTGGGCTGCCTCCTGCTCCCTGTCGCCCTCGCGGTCCGCACGGGCAGCCCGACGGCGGTGCTCGACGGCCTGCCGTTGGCGATCTTCTGCGGCATGACGGGGCTCGTCGTCTGGGCGTTCGCGCTCGTGCGGCGATCGAGACGCGTCACGCTCGACGCCCTGCGGGACCGCGCGCGCCGGCTCGAGATCGAGCGCGACCAGCAGGCACGCATCGCCACGGCAGCCGAGCGCGCCCGCATCGCGCGCGAGATGCACGACATCGTCGCCCACTCGCTGTCGATCGTCGTCGCGCAGGCCGACGGCGGCCGGTACGCGGCGGCGTCGGACCCCGACGCCGCCGTCCGCTCGCTCGGGATCATCAGCGAGACCGGGCGCGCGGCGCTCGCGGACATGCGTCGCCTGCTCGGCGTCCTGCGGGCCGACGACGACGCCGAAGACCTCGACGACGCGCCGAGAACCCTCGCCGTCGGCCGACCGGGGCCCGGGAGCACCGCGGGCGCGCTGACGACCGGGCCGCGCGCGACGCCCGCGCGACCCGCAGCACCGGCGTCGGTCACCGCTCCCCTGGCCCCGCAGCCGGACGACGCCGACCTCGAGCCGCTCGTGGCCCAGGCGCGCGACGCCGGGATGCGCGTCTCGCTCGTGCGCGTCGGCACGCCGCGGCTCCTTCCGCCCGGCGCCGGACTGACCCTGCACCGGATCTGCCAGGAGGCGCTGACCAACGTGCGCAAGCACGCCGGCCCGGACCCCCGCGTGACGGTCGTCCTGCGGTGGGCCGAGCGGGACGTCGAGCTCGAGGTGTCCGACGACGGGCGCGGGGCCGCGGCGGACGACGACGCGGCCGGACCGGCCGACCCGGGTTACGGGCTGCTCGGCATGCGCGAGCGAGCGACCGTGTTCGGCGGCTCCGTGACGGCGGGCCCCCGCCCCGGCGGCGGCTGGCGGGTACGGTTCACGATGCCGGTGCCGCCGGCGCACGACGCCGATGACCGACCCGGCACGCCGCCCGCCCCGGCCGCGCAGCCCGCCGAACCTCGCACGGAGGCCTGATGACCAGCCCTGTCCGCGTCGCGCTCGTCGACGACCAACAGCTCGTCCGCGCGGGGTTCCGCATGGTCATCGACTCCCAGCCGGACCTCGACGTCGTCGTCGAGGCCGGCGACGGTGCGCAGGCGCTGCGGCTGCTCGAGTCGCACCGGGTCGACGTCGTGCTCATGGACGTGCGCATGCCCAACCTGGACGGGCTGTCGGCGACGGCGCGGCTGACGGCGTCGCAGGACGCTCCCCGTGTGATCGTGCTGACGACCTTCGACCTCGACGAGTACGTCCTCGAGGCGATCCGCAGCGGGGCGAGCGGGTTCCTGCTCAAGGACGCCCCGCCCGAGGAGATGCTCGCGGCCATCCGGACGGTGCACCGCGGCGACGCGGTGATCGCGCCGTCGTCGACCAAGCGGCTGCTCGAGCACCTCGTGACCGTGCTGCCGGCGGACCAGGTCCCCACGGCGGAGCACGCGGCGCTCGGCGAGCTGACCGACCGCGAGCGCGAGGTGCTGGTGCTCATGGCCCGAGGGCGCTCGAACGCCGAGATCGCCGCGGAGCTCTACGTGGCGGAGGCGACCGTGAAGACCCACGTCGGGCGCATCCTGGCCAAGCTGGGCGCGCGGGACCGGGTGCAGGCCGTGGTGACGGCCTACGAGACGGGGCTGGTCCGCCCCGGCGCGTGACCGTGGTCGCGTCGCCGGCAGCACCGCCTGCGCAACGGACCTCCAGGCCCGGCTCGGGGTATACCCCGCGCCGGGCCCGGTGCGTTCCGGGGGCACGGTCATACCTGGG
>JAPSLQ010000167.1 GCA_031180595.1 Isoptericola sp.
TCGCTCGCCGAGCTGCGGGCCGAGCTCGACCGGCGCTGGCCCCAGCTCGCGCTGCCGGACGGCTGGCCGGCGCGTCAGCTGCGCCGCCGCGCCGAGCGGATGATCGAGCGCCTCGCCGAGTACTACGCCGGCGCGGGGGAGCCGGTGCTCGTCGAGCCCGGGTTCGAGGTCGCCGTGGGCCGGGCGGTGCTGCGCGGCAAGATCGACCGGGTCGAGCGCGCGGGCGACGAGACGGTGACCGTGGCCGACCTCAAGACCGGCCGCACCGCGCCGTCGAAGGCGAGGGCCGCCGAGCACCCGCAGCTCGGGGCCTACCAGCTCGCCGTGGAGGAGGGCGCGCTCGACCTGCCGCCCGGGACGCGCAGCGCCGGCGCGCAGCTCGTCTACCTGGGGACGCCGACGGTCTCGCCGACGGTGCGGGCACAGCCCGCGCTGGCACCCGAGCCGGACGGCACGAGCTGGGCGCGCTCTCTCGTCGAGGGCGCCGCCGACACCATGGCGGCCGCACGCTTCACCGCGCGCGAGAACGACCTCTGCGCCGTGTGCCCCGTGCGACGCTCGTGCCCCGTGCAGCCCGAGGGAAGGAACGTGGTCGCGTGACCGAGCCCGCACCCCGCCCCGACGACCGGCCTGACGACGGCCTGAGCCTGTTCGACGACGTCTGGGCCGCGCTCGAGGTGCCCCGGGACGCGGCGCTCGGGTTCCCCGAGCTCGACCCCGGGACGTCGGCCCCGGCGGCGCCCGAGCCCGAGCTGTCCGCGCGCGACATCGCGGAGCTGCTCGGCAGGCACGCGCCGACCGACGAGCAGGCCGCCGTCATCGAGGCGCCGCTCGAGCCCGTCCTCGTCGTCGCGGGTGCAGGCTCGGGCAAGACGGAGACGATGGCCGCGCGCGTCGTGTGGCTCATCGCGAACCGGCTCGTGGAGCCGGAGGAGGTCCTCGGGCTGACGTTCACGCGCAAGGCCGCGGGCGAGCTCGCCGCGCGGGTCCAGTCCCGGCTCGCCCAGCTCGCCCGTGCCCAGGGCCGGGGCGCGTCGGCGCTCGACCTGCTCGCCCGGCCCACCGTCGCGACGTACAACGCGTACGCCGCCTCGCTCGTGACGGACCACGGCCTGCGCCTCGGCATCGAGCCGGGGTCACGGCTGCTCGGCGAGGCGAACCAGTGGCAGCTCGCCGCGCAGGTCGTGGAGTCGTGGGCCGACGACCTGGGCACCGACAAGGCCGTCAGCACCGTCGTCGGCGCCGTGCTCGCGCTCTCGGGGGCGCTGGGCGAGCACCTCGTGCCGGTCGCCGAGGCGCGCGAGCGCCTGCGCGAGCTCGTCGTGCACCTCGACGCGCTCCCGCTCGGGCCGCGCCAGAAGGCCCGCACCAAGGACGTGCAGGCGATCATCGACTCCGTCGCCGAGCGCGAGCGCCTCCTGGACCTCGTCGAGGAGTACCGGCGTCGCAAGCGGGCGACCGACTCGCTCGACTTCGGCGACCAGATCGCCCTCGCCGCCGAGCTCGCCCGGAC
The DNA here is from genome assembly GCA_031180595.1 of Isoptericola sp. Taxonomy (GTDB): domain Bacteria; phylum Actinomycetota; class Actinomycetes; order Actinomycetales; family Cellulomonadaceae; genus Isoptericola. The sequence goes on from JAPSLQ010000167.1 coordinate 1,514, forward strand.
CGTGCCCGCGGTCGGCGCGCACGAGCGCACCCGCTACCGCGTCGTCCTGCTGGACGAGTACCAGGACACGTCGTACGCCCAGGTGGAGCTGCTCGCGGGGCTGTTCGGCGGCGGCCACGCGGTCACCGCGGTGGGCGACCCGCACCAGTCGATCTACGGCTGGCGCGGGGCCTCGGCGTCCGGCCTGGCCCGGTTCCCGGAGCGGTTCCGCACGGCGGCCGGCGCGCCCGCGGCGGTGCGGTACCTGAGCACGTCGTGGCGCAACGACGCGGCGGTGCTCGCCGCGGCCAACGTGGCCTCGGCGCCGCTGCGCGAGCCGTCGTCGGGACGCGGCACGCGCGTCGAGGTGCCCCCGCTCGACCTGCGTCCTGACGCGGGCCCGGGTGTCGTGGCCGCGCACGTCGCCACCACGATCGAGGAGGAGGCCGAGGCCGTCGCCGAGCGGATCGCCGCGCGCTGGCGGCGCGCGACGCGGCCTGACGGTTCCGACCGCGTCACGGCCGCCGTGCTGTGCCGTGCCCGTGCGCAGTTCCCGGCCGTCGAGGTGGCGCTGCGCCGACGAGGGCTGCCGGTCGAGGTGGTCGGTCTCGGGGGCCTGCTGTCGACGCCCGAGGTGGTCGACGTCGTGGCGCTGCTCGAGGCGGTGCACGACCCGTCGCGCGGCGACTCGCTCGTGCGCCTGCTCACCGGCCCGCGGGTGAACCTCGGGGCGGCCGACCTGCACGCGCTCGGCTCGTGGGCGGCCGACGTCGCCCGCGCCGACGACCCGCGCCGCCGCCCGACGGCCGGCGTCGCCTCGGACGACGAGGCGCCGCTGGACGAGGCGGTCATCGAGGGCGACGTCGTCGACCACCGGTCGGTCGTCGACGCGCTCGACGACCTGCCCGAGCCGGGGGAGCCGGCCCGCGACGGACGCGTCCTGTCGCCCGAGGGCCACCGGCGCCTTACCGCGCTGGCACGGGTCCTGCGTGGTCTGCGCGGGCTCACGTACCTCTCGCTGCCCGAGCTCGTCGTGCAGGCCGAGCGCGCGCTCGGCCTCGACGTCGAGGTCGCGACGGCGGACGTCCTGGCCGACCGCCTCGGCGGCGCCGCGGAGGGCGTGAGCCTGCGCGGGCGGGAGCACCTCGACGCGTTCCGCGACGTCGCCGCGTCGTTCGCGCAGTCCGCCGACGTCGCGACGCTCGGCGCGTTCCTGGCGTGGCTGGGCGTCGCGGGCGACCAGGAGCGTGGTCTCGACATGCCCGTGCGCGAGCCCGACCCGGACGCCGTCCAGGTCATCACCGCCCACGCGTCGAAGGGCCTGGAGTGGGACGTCGTCGCCGTGCCGGGCATGGTCGACGGCGTGTTCCCGAGCCAGGCCGAGACGAGCGCCGGCCGCACGGACAGCGGCTGGCTCACCGACGTCACCGCGCTGCCGTACCACCTCCGCGGAGACGCCGAGGACCTGCCCGCGTTCCGCTGGGACCTCGCTGCCGACACCAAGGACCTCGCCGCGCGCCGCGACGAGTTCAAGCTGGACGCGGGCGAGCACCAGCTCGCCGAGGAGCGCCGGCTCGCCTACGTCGCCTTCACGCGGGCGCGGCGCGAGCTGTTCCTCACCGCGCACTGGTGGGGCACCGGCTCCCGGCCGCGGCGGGTCTCGCCGTTCCTGCGCGAGCTCGCCGAGGCCGGTGTCGTGTCCGCGGACGGGTGGGCCGGCGAGCCCGACCCTGCGGGCGAGAACCCGCGCGACGCGCTCGAGACGTCAGGCACGTGGCCGGCCGCCGACGAGGCGCCCGCGGGATCCGCGCGGGAGGTGCTTCGCGCCACCGCGTCGCTCGTCGGGCGGGCGGCACGCGACCGGCTCGCCGAGGGCACCGCGCCCGGCCCGGGCTCACTCACGGCACCCGCGGGGGTGCTGACCGACGGTGCGGGCAACGACCTCGTGGAGCTCGCGCGGACGCTCCTGGCCGAGCGCGACGAGCGCGGCGGGCGAGAGGTCGAGCTGCCGGCGCACGTGTCGGCGTCGGGCCTGGTGCGCCTCGCGACCGACCGTGGCGAGTTCGCGCTCCAGCTCCGCCGGCCCGTGCCGAACGAGCCCACGGTGCACGCGCGCCGCGGGACCCGGTTCCACGAGTGGGTCGAGCAGTACTTCACGTCGTCGTCGCTCGTCGACGTCGAGGACCTGCCGGGCGCCGAGGACGCGGAGCTCCCGTCCGACGCCGATCTCGAGGAGCTGCGCGAGCGGTTCCTCGCCTCCGAGTGGGCCGGCCGCACCCCGGTCGCCGTCGAGCAGGACGTCGAGACCCCGGTCGGCGGGATCCTCCTGCGCTCGCGGATCGACGCCGTGTTCCCCGACCCCGACGCACCGCCGCCGGCGCCGGGCGAGCCGGGCGCCGTCGTGGTCGTCGACTGGAAGACGGGGCGGGAGCCGGCGGACCCGCAGGCGCGCGCGGCGCGCGAGGTGCAGCTCGCCGTCTACCGGCTCGCGTGGTCGCGCTGGACCGGTCTGCCGCTCGACAAGGTGAGCGCGGCGTTCTGCTACGTCGCCACGGGCGTCACCGTCCGGCCGTCGCGCCTGCTCGACGAGCACGAGCTCGAGGCGCTCGTCCTGGGTCGCGGGCCGGGCTGAGCGGTGCGCCGGCTCAGACCGGTGCGGTGTCCTCGCGCGTCGCCTCGTCCAGGTCGGCCAGCATCGACTCGGCGTCTGCGACGACGTCGGGCAGCCCGCGACGCACGCCGTGCAGCAGCCAGCGGGCGAGCGCGAGCTCGCCGACGAGCAGCGCCCGGTCGACGAGGCGCGGGTCGCTCAGCTCCGTCCTGCGCAGCTGGTACGCCTCCATGATCGAGTCGACGGCCTCGGGCGGCGCGGCGACGAGAAGCCAGGCGAGGTCGTCGGCCGGGTCGGCGACGCGAGCGTCGGACCAGCCGCTCATCGCGGTGACCCGGGTGCTGCTCACCAGGAGCTGGTCGGGTGCGAGGTCGCCGTGCACGACGACGGGCTGGAACCGCCACAGCGCGACGTCCTCCAGAGCCGCCTCCCAGCGGCGCAGCAGGGTGGGCGGCACGCGGCCCGTGGACGCCGCCTCGTCGAGCTCGACCAGGCGGCGCTCGCGGTACTCGGCCGCGGTGTAGGAAGGCAGCCCGCACGACTCGACGACCGACGGCGGCAGCTCGTGCACCGCCGCGAGCGTGCGCCCCAGGTCGGCCGCGAGCCCCGGGCCGGGCCGCAGCGAGTCGACGTCGAGCGGCGTGCCCGTGATGCTCCGGTGGACCACGGCGCGGCCGCCCTCGGGCAGCAGCGCGAAGCCCGCCACGCGCGGCACGACGAACGGCAGCACGCCCGCGTCGACGTACAGGTGCAGCGCCTCGAGCAGCTCGACCTCGGCCTCGAGGGCGGCCCCGGCGATGGTGTTCTGCGGCGCACGGACGACCCACTCCTCGCCGTCGTGCGCGGTGACGACGGCGACGTCGTAGTCGCCGGGGACGTCCTCGGGGCGGACCGAGCGGGCGTCGAGACCCGGCACGGCCGCCGTCGCGAGGGCGGCGAGGGCGAGCGGACTGCGTGGCACGCGACCACCGTAGTCCGCGCGGGACCCCCGCGGCGGGCGCCCGCGCCGGGCGTGTCCTGCGGGCCGCTCCGGCGGCGCCCCGACGGTCGTGAGCGGCTACGGTCAGGGGGTGCCGTCCCCGCTCGACCTGCCGTTCATGCGCAGCGTCCACGACCGCGCTGCCCACCGTCGGACCGAGACGGGGCTGGTCGACCGCCTCCGGGGAGACCCGGCCACCCGCGTGCTCCGCCTCCGGGGTGCCCGCGTGGAGGTCACGGGGTCCGCAGGTCCTCGCAGGCCGGTGCTCGCGCCCGCCCCCGCCCGCGACGCGGGCGGCGACGACGGCACGTGGCTCTTCCTCGGGGAGCACGACGGTGCGGGGTTGCTCGCGCTCGCCCTGCCCGACGGCGGCATCCCCGACACGGCGGGGCCGGGGACCGCCGACGACGGGAGGTGGGCGGGCCTGCGCGAGCTCACGGCTCTCGACGACCTCGAGCAGGGGCTCGTCGTCGAGGCGGTCGCCCTCGCGCAGTGGCACGCCGCCCACGCGCACTGCCCGCGGTGCGGCGCGCCGACCGCGGTCCGTCAGGCGGGCTGGACACGGGTCTGCACGCGCGAGGACCGCGAGCTCTACCCGCGCACCGACCCGGCCGTCATCATGGCGGTCGTCGACGACGCCGACCGGATCCTCCTCGGGCACGCGGCGCACT
>JAPSLQ010000168.1 GCA_031180595.1 Isoptericola sp.
CTCGCGTCCGCGGCGGCCGGGACGGACGTGACGGCGGGCGACGTCACCCTGACGGTGACCGTGCCCGGTGGCGCGCCGCAGGACGCCCGGGTCCGTGCGTCCGCCGACGCGCGCGCCGGCACGGCCGAGATCGCGCTCGACCTCACGGGCACGCGGGAGGCGCGGCCGACGCTCACGCTCACGTCCGGGGGTGAGCTCGTCCCCCACGCGGACGGCAGCGTCACCATCCTCGACGACGGCGGCTCCCCCGTCGGCGGGCTCACCCCGCCGACGGGTGGTGCGGCCCTCGTCCGGGTCGACGAGCGGAGCGTGCGGGTCACCGCGCCCGCCGGGACGGGCGCCGCCGCGAGCCGGCCGCCGGCAACGACCGCGACCACGAGCACGACCACGACCACGACCACGACCACGCTCGGGACCTCGGCCGTGGCGAGCACCGCGTGGGGCGAGCGGGAGGGCGGCCGCTCGCTCGCCGTCGAGCCGACCGCCTGGGCGCGCGCGGCCGGTGAGGCGGGCTGGACGCTCGCCTGGGCCGAGCTCGTCGCGGCCGACCCGTCGCTGGACGTCGCCACGATGCGCGACCAGCTCGTCTGCCACGGGGTCGGCGCCCGCCAGAAGGCGACCTGGAACCTCGAGCCGTGGCGACCCGACGTCGGGCTCGTCGCCGTGCTGGCCGCGCGGTGCAACCCCACGCGGTGACCGTCACCGGAGCGCGGCCAGGACCTCCGCCTCCTGCTCGACGGTGAGGCCGGTGAGGGTCGCGCTGGGGTCCGAGCGGCACCAGGCGAGCGTGTCGCGCGCGGTCTCGGTGAGGGGCCGGGGCGCGAGGCCCGCCGCGAGCGCCGGGCCGGCGTCGTGCGACATCATCCCGTCGTACGCGGGCCGCGGCAGCCACAGCGGCAGGGACCGCTCGCCCATCCAGGGCGCGACGTCCAGCCGCTCGAGCTGCTCGTGGCCCGTCCAGCGCCAGCGGGGCGTGACGCCGCACCCGGACGCGACGTCGTCGAGGAAGGTGCCGATCGGCACAGGCGGTGCGATGCCGTCGAGCACCCCCTGGGTGCGCGCCTCCGCGAGGGTGACGATCCAGTCCGCGAGGTCGCGCACGTCGATCACCTGCACGAGGTCGCCCGGGTCGCCGGGAGCGAGGACGTCGGGCGCGCCGCCGTCGGCGAGCCGTGCCAGGCGCGCGGGCCAGTACGTGAACCGGCCCGTGGGGTCGTCCGGTCCGACGATCAGCCCGGGGCGCACGACGACGGAGCTCGCGGCGCCGTCGCGCACGAGCTGCTCGCAGGCGACCTTCATCGGCCCGTAGGCGTCGGGCCGGGCGCGGAGGTCGACGTCGTCGTGCTCCGGGGGATGGAGCGGGAGCGTGCCCGGCCCGCCGTGCGGCGTGGCGTCGTCCGCGTACGCGCTGATGCTCGAGACGAAGACCCAGTGCGCACCCGGGAGCGCGGCGACCGCCGTGCGGACGTGCGACGGCGTGCGCGAGACGTCGACGACGGCGTCGGGCTGCTCGGCCGCGAGGTCCGGCGGGATGCCGTCCGCGCGGTCGAGGACGACGTGGCGCGCGCCGTCGGGCACGGTGCCGGAGCGGCCACGGTTGGCGGCGACGACGTCGTGGCCGCGCGCGAGCCCGGCCGCCACGACGGCACGGGAGAGGAAGACGGTTCCGCCCAGGACGAGGAGCTTCATGCGGCCACGGTCCCCGGCCGGGTGCTCCCGGCGCAAGACGTTCTGCGACCGGCAGACGGGGATGCGCGCCCCGCGTGCCTCGGCGACCACCGGCGTGCCCTCGCGGCGGCGACCGGGCGGGCGGTCACGCTGCTAGCGTCTGCGACCGTGACCTCCGCAGACCTGCCCGCCGTGACGTTCCGTTCCGCGACCCGCGACGACCTGCCGCGCGTCGTCGAGCTCATCGCCGACGACGCCGTCGCCGCGGCGCGCACGGGCGTCTTCGGTCCCGCGCACGTGGCCGGGTTCGAGGCGATCGAGGCCAGCCCCAACGACGAGCTCGTCGTGGCCGAGCTGGAGGGCGAGGTGGTCGGCGTCATGCAGCTGACGTTCATCCCGGGGATCGCCCGCAACGGCGCGAGACGGCTGCACGTGGAGGCGGTGCGGGTCGACCAGCGCCTGCGCGGGCTCGGGATCGGCCGCCTCATGATGGAGCACGCCCACGACCGAGGACGCGAGCGCGGGTGCGCGCTCGCGCAGCTGACGTCGGACAAGCAGCGTCCCGACGCGCACCGGTTCTACCGCTCGCTCGGCTACGCCCAGTCCCACGAGGGCTTCAAGCTCCCCCTCTGAGCGTGCGGCCCCGTCCGGCCGGCTCCGTCCGCAGCCTGTCCCGTCAGGCGCCGGACGCCTGCTCGATCTCGGCCAGCGACCGCAGGATGCAGAACTCGTTGCCCTCGGGGTCGGCGAGCACGACCCACCCCGTACCCGGGCCGGCGATCCCCCGGTGGTCGGCCACGACGGTCGCGCCCAGGCCGAGCAGCGTCGCGAGCTCGTCGTCGCGCCGCTCCTCGCGGGGCCGCAGGTCGAGGTGCATGCGGTTCTTGACCGTCTTGCCCTCGGGCACCTGGACGAACAGCAGCGACTGGCCGTCGCCGTCGGGGTCGACGATCGCGACCTCGTCGTCGCCGGGCCGGCCGGGCTCGTCCGGGTCGTCGACGTAGCCGAGGACCTGCTTCCACCACTGCGCCTGGGCGTAGGCGTCCCGGCAGTCGATCGTGACGTGCGAGATGAAGGCCACCATGGGGCGACCGTCCCACACGCCGCCGTTCCGCGCACGGACACGTGCCGGCACGCCCGGCCGCCACGAGCACGGGCCGTGGGGCTACGGTCGCCCTGTGACACCGACCATCCGCCCCGCGCGCCTCGACGCGGCCGGCCTGGCCGCCGACGCCGCCGCGTGCGCCGCCGTCTACGCGCCCTACGTGACCGGGACGGCCACGAGCTTCGAGGACGTCCCGCCCTCCCCCGCGCAGATGGCGGGGCGCATCTCCGCGGCGTCCGCCACGCACGCCTGGCTCGTCGCGGAGACGTCCGGCGGCGACGTCGTCGGCTACGCGTACGGGACCCCGTTCCGCGCCCGCCCCGCCTACCGCTGGTCGACCGAGGTGAGCGTCTACCTCGCCACGGACGCCCCACGTCGCACCGGCGCCGGGCGCGCGCTCTACGAGCGGCTGCTCGCGACGCTCGCCGACCGCGGCTACCACCGCGCGATCGCCGGCATCGCGCTCCCCAACGACGCGAGCGTCGGCCTGCACCGCGCGCTCGGGTTCACCGAGTCCGGCGTCGAGCGCCGGGTCGGTTTCAAGCTCGGCTCGTGGCACGACGTCCTGCGGATGCAGCGCGACCTGCAGGCCGAGCCGGACGCCGTGCCGGACGATCCCCGCTAGCGTGACGGCGTGAGCCTCGACGTCCGCACGGTCCCCTTCGCATCCGCGCCCGCCTTCCAGCGACTCGGCCTCGAGGCGTTCGGCATGCCGCCCACGCCGCCGCCCGAGCCCGAGGCCGAGGAGTGGCCGCCCGCCGGCGGGACCCCGTGGGGCGCGTGGGACGGCGACGAGCTCGTCGCCCGCGCGCTCGTGCGGTCGTTCACGTCCTGGTTCCACGGCTCCGAGGTCCCGACGGCGGGTCTCGCCGGCGTGACGGTCGCCGCGGAGCGTCGCGGCGAGGGCGCCCTCCGTCCGCTGCTGGCGGCCGCGCTCGACGACGCGCGGACCCGGGGTGCGGCCGTCTCGACGCTCTACCCGAGCTCCGCCGGTATCTACCGCGGCCTCGGGTACGAGGTCGTCGGTTCCTACGACGACGTGCGCATCCCCGTCACGGCGCTCGCCTCCGTGCGCGCGCCCGAGGGTGTGCGCACCCGCCGGGCCGCGCCGGCCGACATGCCCGCGGTCCGCGACGTCTACCGCGCCTGGGCGTCCGCCCAGAACGGGCCGCTCACCCGCACCGAGGACCCCTTCGCGATGGTCGCCGACGACATGCTCGGGCCCGGCTCGGGGTACACGGGCGTGACCGTCGCGGTCTCGACGCGCCCGGGCTCCGAGGGTGACGTCCTCGGCTTCATGAGCTGGACGCGCGGCGCGGGCTACGACCGGACGAACACCGTGGAGGTCGACGACCTCGTGGCGCTCACGCCCGACGCCGCGCGGGCGCTGTGGCGCGTGGTGGGCTCGTTCACCGCGGTCGCGGGGTTCGTGGAGGTCGCGACGTCGGGCGGGTGGACGGGCGCCGACCCGAGCCGGTTCGTCCTGCCGGACCACGCGGGCAGCGTCCGCAGCCGTCCCTACATGCTGCGGGTCCTCGACGTGCCGCGCGCGCTGGGCGCCGCCCGGCTCGCTCCGATCACGGCGAGCGTGCCGTTCGCGGTCGCCGACCCGACGACCCCCGACATCGCGGGCGCCTGGACGCTCGAGGTGTCCGAGGGTGCCGTGCGCGTGATGGCGGACGGCGTGGTGGCGGACGGCGACGTGGCGGCCGACCCCGCCCGAGACCGGCCCACGTTCACGTCGGCGGGGCTCGCGCTGGCGTACGCCGGCGCGGCGTCGACCGCGAACCTCCGGCTCGCCGGCCACCTGACGGGTCCCGCCGCGTACGACGCCGTGTGGGACGCGCTGTGGCGCGGCCGCGACGTCCACGTGCGCGACTACTTCTGACCGGGTTCGCAGCAGACCTGGAGGTAGGTATGCTGGCGCCCGTGACCCAGACCACGGACGCCCGCGGCCGCCTCGTCGCCGCCGCCCAGGAGCTGTTCGCGGCCCGGGGCGTGAGCGCCACGAGCCCCCGCCAGGTGCTCGCCGCGAGCGGCGTCGGCCAGGGCAGCCTCTACCACCACTTCCCCACCAAGCACGACCTCGCGCTCGCCGCCGTCGGCGCCACGGTCGACGACGCGCTCGCCGAGAGCCTCCAGGCGCTGTCCGCCGAGGCGCCCGCCCTCGAGCGCGCCCTCGCCTACCTCGGCAGGCCTCGCGACGCGCTCGCCGGCTGCAAGGTCGGGCGGCTCACGAGCGACCAGGCCGTCATGGACGACGAGGCCGTGCGGACGGTCGTCGGCACGTACTTCGCGCGGCTGGTCGACGCCCTCGCGCGCGTCCTGGCCGAGGCCGGCCTTCCCGACGCCGACGCGCGCGACCGCGCCCACGCCGCGGTCGCCGTCGTGCAGGGCGGGTACGTCCTCGCCCGGGCCACGGGGGACCCGGACGCCATGCGGGCCGCCGTGCGCGGCATGGCGGCCCTGCTGCGGGCGGAGGCCGGCCGGTGACGACCTTCCGCGACCGGCTGCGGGGCCTGCCCGTGTTCCCGGAGCACCTCCCCGTGCTCGACGTGAGCGACCTCGGTGCCCTGCCGGCCTCTCCGCAGGAGCTCTTCGCCGCCTGGTTCGACGACGCGGTCGGCGCCGGCCTGCTCGCGCCGCACGCGATGACGCTCGCGACGGCGGACGTCGCGGGCCGGGTGCACGCACGAACCCTCATCTGCAAGGACGTGACCGCCGAGGGCTGGTGGTTCGCCGGGCGGGCGGACAGCCCGAAGGGCCGCGACCTCGCCGCGAACCCGCACGCCTCGCTCACGTTCTTCTGGCGCGAGCTGGGCAGGCAGGTCCGCGTGACCGGACCGGCCATGCCCGACCCGGAGGTCGGCGCCGCGGACTTCCGGGCGCGCCCCGACGCCTCGCGCGCCGCGGGACTCGTCGGCCGCCAGAGCGAGCCGCTC
>JAPSLQ010000169.1 GCA_031180595.1 Isoptericola sp.
GCGACCCGGGCGCGACGGGCCTCGGGGCGGTCCGCGTCGTCGACCGGGCCACGTGGACCCGCGCCAACGTCGAGTCGATGCGGGCGCTCACGGCACCCGTGGCCGAGGCGCTGGGGCCCGACGCGCCGCCGACGTCGAGCGCCGCGCGGCTCGGCGGGGCGGCCGAGGTGGGCACGGTGCTCGCCCTGCTCTCGACCAAGGTGCTCGGACAGTTCGACCCGTACGGCACCGACAGTGGCCGGCTGCTGCTCGTGGCCCCGAACGTCCTCGCCGCCGAGCGCTCGCTCGGGGTGCGCCCGCGCGACTTCCGGCTCTGGGTGTGCCTGCACGAGCAGACGCACGCCCTGCAGTTCGCGACCGCGCCGTGGTTGGCCGGCCACCTGCGCGGGCGGCTCGGCGACCTCCTGCAGGACGTCACCCGCTCGTCGCTGGGCCTGGCCCGCGCACCGCTGCACGAGAAGGTGGCCTTCACCGCACGCGCGCTGGTGCGGGTGCTGCGGGGCGACGGCCGGTCGCCGCTCGACGGAGTGCTCGGCCCCGAGCAGCGCCGCGAGCTCGAGGAGATCACGGCCGTCATGGCCCTGCTCGAGGGGCACGCCGACGTCATGATGGACGCCGTCGGACCGCGCGTCGTCCGGTCGGTCAAGACCATCCGCGAGCGGTTCGAGAAGCGCCGCCAGGGCGAGGGCGCGCCCCCGCTCGACCTCCTGCTGCGGCGGCTGCTCGGCATGGACGCCAAGCTCGCGCAGTACCGCGACGGCGCCCGGTTCGTCCGGGCGGTGGAGGAGCGGGTCGGCCGCGACGGCCTCAACGCCGTGTGGGCGGCGCCGGGGAACCTGCCGTCGGCGCGCGAGATCGCCGACGCCCGCGCCTGGGTCCGCCGCGTCCACGGCTGACGGTGGCCCAGGAGGGTGGACCCGGTGGGACGTCGTACGGGAGCGACCTGATGGCTCGTGTGGACCCGGCGCTCGCGGCCACCCGGACGGCGGTGCGCGCCGAGCTGGCGGACCTCGCGCCGGACGAGCTCGTGCTCGTGGCCTGCTCCGGCGGGGCGGACAGCCTCGCGCTCGCCGCCGCGACGGCCCACGAGGCAAGGCGGGTCGGCCGCTCGGTGCGCTCGCGCGGGCACGCCGTGCGCGCGGGCGCGGTCGTCGTCGACCACGGCCTGCAGACCGGGTCCGACGACGTCGCCGAGCGTGCGGCGGCGCGCTGCCGGGACCTCGGGCTCGACCCGGTGGTGGTGCGGCGCGTGGAGGTCGGTAGGCGGGGCGCCGCCGGGCTCGAGGCCGCTGCGCGCGAGGCGCGCTACGCCGCGCTCGACGCCGTCGCCGACCAGACCGGGGCGGCCGCGGTGCTGCTCGGGCACACGCTCGACGACCAGGCGGAGTCCGTGCTGCTCGGGCTCGCGCGGGGGAGCGGGGCCCGGTCGCTCGCGGGGATGCCGCGTCGCCGCGGGCGGTACCGGCGTCCGTTCCTGGGCCTGCGCCGCGCCCAGACCGAGCGGGCGTGCACGGCCCTCGGCCTCGACTACTGGACGGACCCCACGAACCTGGCGACCGGGGACGCGTCCGCACCGCTGCGCTCCCGCGTCCGTGGCGCCGTCGTACCGGTGCTCGAGGAGGTCCTCGGCCCGGGCGCCGTCGAGGCGCTCGCCCGCAGCGCGGACCTGCTGCGCGACGACGCGGACCTGCTCGAGGCGCTCGCCGCCGACCTCCTCGCGGCCGCCCGCGCCGCGGGTGCGGGGGGCGACGCGGTGGACGACGGCGACGCCGCGGACGAGGACGGCGCCGCCGCGGCGCTCGTGCTCGACGTCGCGGTGCTCGCCGACGCCCCGCCGGCGCTGCGCCGGCGCGCCCTGCGCGCGGCGGCGCTCGAGGCCGGCTGCCCGGCGCAGGCGACGACGGCCCGGCACGTCGACGCGCTCGACGCCCTCGTCGTCTCGTGGAGCGGGCAGGGTCCGGCCCACCTGCCGGGCGACGCACGAGCGTGGCGTGGGTGTGGCAGGCTTTTCCTGGCCCCCGCCCGAGCGGGCCGGGACCGCGTTCCCCCCGCCACCGCCACCACCCGGGAGTGACCAGTGGACCAGTCGGACGTCGCCGGCGACCTCGCCAGCATCCTCCTCACCGAGGAGCAGATCGCCAGCAGGCTCGACGAGATCGCCGCGCAGATCGACGCGGACTACGCCGGCAAGGACCTGCTCCTGGTCGGGGTGCTCAAGGGCGCCGTCATGGTGATGGCCGACCTGGCCCGCCGTCTCCACCACCCGGTGCAGATGGACTGGATGGCGGTGTCGTCGTACGGCTCCGGCACCAAGTCCTCGGGCGTGGTGCGCATCCTCAAGGACCTCGACAGCGACCTCACCGGGCGCAACGTGCTCATCGTCGAGGACATCATCGACTCCGGTCTCACGCTGTCGTGGCTCGTGTCCAACCTGCGCTCGCGCGGCCCGGCGTCGGTCGAGATCGCGACCATGCTCCGCAAGCCGGACGCGGCCAAGGTCGACGTCGGCGTGAAGTACGTGGGCTTCGACATCCCCAACGAGTTCGTCGTCGGCTTCGGCCTCGACTACGCGGAGAGGTACCGCAACCTGCCGTTCGTCGGGACGCTCGCGCCGCACGTCTACAGCTGACGCCGGGGTGGCGTCCGTGGGCGACGTCGCGCCCTGGGCGAACAGTCACGGAACTTTCAGGCGCACCGTGTAGTTTCTAACGGCAAACCGCCCGACGGAAGGGATGCGGGGCTCCGTCCCCGTCGCCGATGAACATCAAGAAGATCCTCAGTGGCCCGATCATCTGGATCGTCGTGGGCCTGCTCCTCGTCACGCTCGCCTTCGGCGCGTTCAACACGGAGCGCGTCTCCCGGGTCGAGACGCACCAGGGCATCGAGCTCCTCGAGGGCGACACGGTCGACCACGCGCTCATCGTCGACGGGCAGCAGCGGGTCGAGCTCGAGCTGAGCGAGCCCTACGTGAGCGACGCGGGCACCGACGAGGAGACCGACCACGGCACGCGGGTCGAGTTCTTCTACGTCGAGCCGCAGGGCGACGCGGTCGCCGACGCCGTCGCCGCGGCAGACCTGCCCGAGGGGTTCGACTCCGAGGTGCCGCAGCCGAGCTTCTTGGGCTCGATGCTGTCGTTCATCATCCCGTTCCTCATCATCGGCCTCGTCTTCTGGTTCATCCTGTCGCGGATGCAGGGCGGCGGGAACCGGGTCATGGGCTTCGGCAAGTCCCGCGCGAAGCTCATCAGCAAGGACATGCCGCAGGTGACGTTCGCCGACGTCGCGGGGGTGGACGAGGCGGTCGAGGAGCTCTACGAGATCAAGGAGTTCCTGGCCGAGCCCGCCAAGTTCCAGGCGGTGGGCGCCAAGATCCCCAAGGGCGTGCTGCTCTACGGCCCGCCCGGCACCGGCAAGACGCTGCTCGCGCGCGCGGTCGCGGGCGAGGCGGGCGTCCCCTTCTACTCGATCTCCGGCTCGGACTTCGTCGAGATGTTCGTCGGCGTGGGCGCCTCGCGCGTGCGCGACCTGTTCGAGCAGGCCAAGCAGAACGCGCCGGCCATCATCTTCGTCGACGAGATCGACGCCGTCGGTCGTCATCGCGGCGCCGGCATGGGCGGCGGGCACGACGAGCGCGAGCAGACGCTCAACCAGATGCTCGTCGAGATGGACGGCTTCGACGTCAAGACGAACGTCATCCTCATCGCCGCGACCAACCGGCCCGACATCCTCGACCCGGCGCTCCTGCGCCCCGGTCGCTTCGACCGACAGGTCGCCGTGGAGGCGCCCGACCTCAAGGGCCGCGAGGCGATCCTCAAGGTCCACGCACAGGGCAAGCCGATGGTGCCCGAGGTCGACCTCACCGCGGTCGCGCGGCGCACGCCCGGCTTCACCGGTGCCGACCTGGCCAACGTGCTCAACGAGGCCGCGCTGCTCACCGCGCGCAGCGGAGCCCAGCTCATCGACGACCGCGCGCTCGACGAGGCGATCGACCGCGTCGTGGCCGGCCCGCAGAAGCGCACGCGCGTCATGAAGGTCAAGGAGCAGAAGATCACCGCGTACCACGAGGGCGGGCACGCGCTCGTCGCCGCGGCCATGCGGTACACGGACCCCGTGACCAAGGTGACGATCCTGCCGCGCGGCCGCGCGCTCGGCTACACGATGGTCATGCCGACCGAGGACAAGTACTCCACCACGCGCAACGAGCTGCTCGACCAGCTCGCGTACGCGATGGGCGGCCGCGTCGCCGAGGAGATCGTGTTCCACGACCCGACGACGGGCGCGAGCAACGACATCGAGAAGGCCACGGCCATCGCCCGCAAGATGGTCATGGAGTACGGCATGAGCGAGGAGGTCGGCGCGATCAAGCTCGGCTCCGGTGCCAGCGAGCCGTTCCTGGGCAAGGAGATGGGCCACCAGCGCGACTACTCCGAGGCCGTGGCGGGCACCGTGGACCTGGAGGTCCGCAAGCTCGTCGAGGCCGCGCACGACGAGGCCTGGGAGGTCCTCACCCAGTACCGCGACGTGCTGGACGACCTCGTGCTGCGCCTGCTCGAGCAGGAGACGCTCAACCAGGCCGAGCTCGCCGAGGTCTTCGCGCCGGTCGAGAAGCGCCCCGCCCGCGACGTCTGGCTCAGCAGCGACCAGCGCACGGTGCACACCCGCGGCCCGGTCATGACCGACCGGGAGCGGGCGACCAGCAACGGGCACCCGGTCATCCCGCAGGACGAGGCGGCCAAGGCTGCCGACGAGCTGCCGCCCCAGCGCATCGGGGAGGTGCCCGAGTGACCGACGTCCCCGCGGACGGTGAGCGGAGCCTCCCGCTCAGCGCCCTGGCGGTCGGCGTGCGGCCGGCCGCCGAGGTCCCGCCGTACGACGCCGAGCGGGCCGAGGCGGCCGTGCGCGAGCTGCTGGTCGCGATCGGCGAGGACCCCGAGCGCGAGGGTCTGCGCGACACCCCCGCACGGGTCGCCCGCGCCTACCGCGAGATCTTCGCGGGCCTGCGCCAGGAGCCGGAGGACGTCCTGACGACGACGTTCGACATCGGCCACGAGGAGATGGTGCTGGTCAAGGACATCGAGGTGTACTCGACGTGCGAGCACCACCTCGTGCCCTTCCACGGCATCGCGCACGTGGGCTACATCCCCAGCGCCGAGGGACGCATCACGGGGCTGTCGAAGCTGGCCCGCCTCGTCGAGGTGTACGCGCGACGGCCGCAGGTCCAGGAGCGCCTGACGACCCAGGTCGCGGACGCGCTCGTGCGCATCCTCGAGCCGCGCGGCGTCATCGTCGTCGTCGAGTGCGAGCACCTGTGCATGTCGATGCGCGGGGTGCGCAAGCCGGGGTCGCGCACCGTGACCTCGGCCGTGCGGGGCATCATGCAGGACGCCCCCGCCACGCGTGCCGAGGCCATGAGCCTCATCCTCGGGAAGTAGCGCGTGCACCCGCGGGACGCCGACGTCGCCGGCCTGCCGGAGCTGTCCGGGACGGGGCGCTGCCTCGTCATGGGCGTCGTGAACATCACGCCCGACTCGTTCTCGGACGGCGGCGAGTGGTTCGAGCCCGACGCCGGCGTGCAGCACGGGCTCGACCTGCTCGCCGAGGGGGCGGACATCCTCGACGTCGGCGGCGAGTCGACGCGGCCCGG
>JAPSLQ010000170.1 GCA_031180595.1 Isoptericola sp.
GGCTCCTCAGACCTGGTCCCGCCAGGAGTGCTGCGGCTCGTAGCCGAGCATCCGGCGCGCCTTGTCGATGCTCAGCAACGTCTCACGCCCCTGCAGCGGGCGGTGCAGCCGCACGCCGGGGAACTCGGCGGCGGCGAGCTCGGCCGAGTCGCGCTCCATGACGGTGTCGGCGTTCGCGACGATGAACGCCTCGAACCGCGTGAACGTCGCCTCCAGCGCCAGGCGCACGGCCTGCGCGCCGTCGCGCGCGTCGATGTAGCCCCACAGGTTCCAGCGCCGGGCCGCCGGGTCGTCCTGCCAGCTCGCGAAGCGCGCGTAGTCCTCGGGCAGCATGACGTTCGAGAACCGCAGCGCGACGAGCTTGAGGCTGGGGTCCCAGCGCGTGAGGTGCTGCGCCATCTCCTCCTCGAGCGTCTTGCCGAGCGAGTACGTCGTCTGCGGGATCGGCGGGTACTCCTCGTCCACGGGCAGGTAGGGCGGCGGCACGTCGAACGGCAGGCCCAGCACCGTCTCGCTCGACGCCCACACCACGTTGCGGATCCCCGTGACCTGCGCGGCCCGGAACACGTTGTACGTGGCGGGGACGTTGTTGGCGAACGTGGTCGCGTTGGCCGCCATCCCGGGCGCGGGGACGGCCGCGAGGTGCACGACGGCGTCGGCCGGCCCGGACTCGTCGACTCCCGCGAGCAGCTCGACGACCTGGCCCAGCTCGCCCAGGTCGGCCCGGACGAACTTCCCGGGCAGACCCGGCGGGGGAGCGACGCGGTCCGTCGCCACGACGTCCCAGCCGTGGGAGGCCAGGTGCTCGACGACGGCGGGACCGAGCCGGCCGCTCGCCCCGGTGACCACGACACGCTGCGGCGGTGCTGATGGCGTCATGCCTCGATCCTGACACCCGCGCGCCCGGCCCACGAGGCAGGGCGCCCTGCCGCCGTCGGGCAGGACCACCGATCGGACGCGATGCTCGGTCCGGGGCGCGTTCGGCTTAGTCTCTTGGATCGTGAGCGAGAACCAGGGACAGCCCACCGGCGTCGTCACCGAGCCCGCACCCGCGACCACGGGAGCGAGCGAGCGGGTCGTCGCCCGGCACGAGATGCCCGATCCGCTGCGCGACGACATCCGCCTGCTCGGATCCCTGCTCGGGAGCGTGCTGCGGGAGGCCGGCGGACAGGAGCTGCTCGACGACGTCGAGCGCCTGCGCGAGCTGACGATCCGCGCCTACGGCGCCGACGACGGCGGTACGGCGCTCGCGGAGGCCGCCGACCTGGTCGCCGGCTTCTCGCTCGAGCGCGCCGAGCAGGTCGCGCGCGCGTTCACGTGCTACTTCCACCTGGCGAACCTCGCCGAGGAGTACCACCGCGTGCGCGTGCTGCGCCAGCGCGAGTCCGAGGCGGGCGCCGCGGTCGAGGAGTCGGTGCCGCACGCGTTCACGCAGCTGGCCGAGGAGGTCGGCCGCGACGAGGCGCTGCGCCGCCTGCGCGAGCTCGAGTTCCGCCCGGTGCTCACCGCGCACCCGACGGAGGCCCGCCGACGTGCCGTGTCCGGCGCCGTGCGGCGCATCTCGGACCTGCTCGCCCAGCGCGACACCATGCGTCCCGGCGGCACGTCGCTCGTCGAGAACCAGCGCCGGCTGCTCGCCGAGATCGACACCATGTGGCGCACCTCCCCGATCCGGGCGGCCAAGCCGACCGTGCTCGACGAGGTCAAGACGGCGATGGGCGTCTTCGACGCCACGCTGTTCGACACCTTCCCGGAGGTCTACCGGCGGCTCGACGACTGGCTGCTCGACGGCGACGCCGGGCGCGCCGCGCCGGTCGCGCGGCCGTTCGTCTTCCTTGGGTCGTGGATCGGCGGCGACCGCGACGGCAACCCGAACGTCACCGCGGAGGTCACCCGCCAGGCCGCCACGCTCGCGGCCGAGCACGCCCTCGCGGCGCTCGAGGAGGCCGCACGCGCCACGGGGCGCAAGCTCACGCTCGACGAGACGGGGACCCCGGCGTCGGCCGCGCTCAAGGCCCTGTGGCAGCGGCTGCGCCAGCTCTCCGAGGAGCTCACCACGCAGGCAGCGGCGGACTCGCCGCGCGAGCCGCACCGCGCCGCCGTGCTCGCGATCGCGGGCCGCATCGCGGCCACGCGGCGTCGCGACGCCGACCTCGCCTACCGGCGACCCGAGGAGCTCGAGTCCGAGCTGCGTGTCGTCCAGGACTCGCTCGTCGAGGCCGGGGCACCGCGCGCCGCGTACGGCGACCTGCAGAAGCTCGTGTGGCAGGTGCAGACGTTCGGCTTCCACCTCGCCGAGATCGAGGTCCGCCAGCACTCGCAGGTGCACGCGGCCGCGCTCGACGAGATCGCTGAGAAGGGCCTGCACGGCGACCTGTCGGACCGCACGCGCGAGGTCCTCGACACCTTCCGCGCACTCGGTGCCGTGCAGCGCCGGTTCGGAGAGCGCGCCGCACGCCGGTACATCGTGTCGTTCACCCAGGCGCCCGAGCACCTCGCGGCCGTGTACCACCTGGCCGAGCTCGCGTTCGAGGACGCCGACGACGTCCCCGTGGTCGACGCGATCCCGCTGTTCGAGACCTTCGCGGACCTCCAGGCGTCCGTCGACATCCTCGAGGCCGCGCTCGCGCTGCCCCAGGTGCAGCGGCGTCTCGCGGTGAACGGCCGCCGGGTCGAGGTCATGCTCGGCTACTCCGACTCGTCGAAGGACGTCGGCCCTGTGGCCGCGACGCTCGCGCTGCACTCGGCGCAGTCGCGCATCGCCGAGTGGGCGCGCCGTCACGACATCACGCTCACGCTGTTCCACGGCCGCGGCGGCGCGCTCGGCCGCGGCGGCGGCCCCGCCAACCGCGCGGTGCTGGCCCAGCCGCCCCACTCCGTCGACGGCCGGTTCAAGCTCACCGAGCAGGGCGAGGTCATCCTCGCCCGGTACGGCGACCCGACCATCGCGGCGCGCCACATCGAGCAGGTCGCTGCCGCGACACTGCTCGCCTCGGCACCCTCGACCGAGAAGCGCAACGCCGCGACCGCCGAGCGGTTCGCGCACGTCGCCGCGGCGCTCGACGCGTCGTCGCGCGCCCGCTTCCACGCGCTCGTGAAGTCCGAGGGCTTCCCGCAGTGGTTCGCGCAGGTGACCCCGCTCGAGGAGGTCGGCCTCCTGCCGATCGGCTCGCGCCCGGCCAAGCGCGGGCTGTCGGTCAACTCGCTCGACGACCTGCGGGCGATCCCGTGGGTGTTCTCCTGGTCGCAGGCCCGGATCAACCTCGCCGGCTGGTACGGGCTGGGCACCGCGCTGCGCGACTTCGGCGACAGCCCCGAGCGCGTCGAGGAGCTGCGCGCGGCCTACCGCGAGTGGCCGCTGTTCATGACCCTGCTCGACAACGTCGAGATGTCGCTCGCCAAGACCGACGAGCGCATCGCCGCGCGGTACCTCGAGCTGGGCGACCGGGACGACCTCGCGCAGATGGTCCTCGACGAGCTGCGCCTGACGCGCGAGTGGGTGCTGCGCGTGACCGGGAACCCCTGGCCGCTCGCCAACCGGCGCGTGCTCGGCCGCGCGGTCCAGCTGCGCTCGCCCTACGTCGACGCGCTGTCGCTGCTCCAGGTCCGCGCCCTGCGGGCGCTGCGCACCGAGGGTGCGAGCGAAGGTCTGACGACCGACGCCGGCGAGTGGGTCGACGGCGGGTACAAGGACCGCTGGCAGCACCTGCTGCTGCTCACGGTCAACGGCGTGAGCGCGGGTCTGCAGAACACGGGCTGAGCCGCGCCGGCAGGAGCGATCAGACGGAGATCAGCTGGAACCAGGTGTCGTTCGGGTCCTGGACGCCCACCAGCCGGCCGTAGGGACTCTCCTTCGGGACCTCGTGGACCGTGACGCCGAGCGCGCGAGCCCGCACGAGCGAGGCGTCGACGTCGTCCGTGCCGAAGTAGACCACCCACGTGGGCGTGCCGTGCTCGCCGAGCTCGGACGTCGCGTCGTAGATGCCGGCGCGCGCGTCGTCGCCCTTGCCGTGCGTGGCGTACCGCCAGCCCTGGTCGTTCGGCAGGTCATGGACGTCCCAGCCGGCGACGTCGCGGTAGTACGCGACCGCGGTCTCGTGGTCGTTCGTCCACAGCTCGAACCAGGTCGGGGCGCCCGGCTCGCGCACGGTGGTGAAACCCGGGTTGCCGTAGGCCTGCCAGAACGCAACCCGGGCACCCGTGGGGTCCACGGTCATCAGGAAGCGCCCCTGGTCCGGCACGTCCCGCGGGCCGTCGAGCACCGTGCCGCCGTGCTCCCTGACGCGCACGGCCGTCGCGTCGGCGTCGGCCGTCGACAGGTAGACGCCCCAGGCCGCCGGCTGGTCGGCGTCCTGCAGCGGTCCCACACCGGCCACCGGCGTGCCGTTGAGCGAGAACTGCCCGTAGCCGCCGTACTCCTCGGCGAAGTGCACGTGGTGCCAGCCGAACAGGCCCGTGTAGAACGTGATCGCGACGTCGAGGTCACGCGCGGCGAGGTCGACCCAGACCGGCGCGCCCTCAGGTATGTCTCCGCGTGCGGGCATGCTGTCCTCCAGGCCTGACGGTGACGCCTGCTCCCAGTTCAGCACGGGTGCGGCTGCCATGCCCGTCCGCCGCGGCGGCCGGAGGCGTCATGACCAGCGGCGCTCCAGCGCGCTCAGCACGCGGTCGACGCTCGAGCGGATGCCCCACCGCTCCACGAGCGCGTCGAGCGCCTGAGGGTCCTTCGGGGCCCGGGGGAGCGCGTCGTCGGCGTCCGCCACGGGGGCGTCCCTGGCCACGCGCACGACGACGGGCGCGACGTCGAGGTAGTCGCCCGCCTCGCGCAGCCGCGTGCGCTGGGACGGAGTGAGCCCGGGCGTGCCGTCGGCCGCCGCGGCGCGGATCGCCGCGAGGTCGCCGAAGGCCGCGACGAGCTTGCTCGCCGTCTTGTCCCCGATGCCCGGGACGCCGGGCAGGCCGTCGGACGGGTCGCCGCGCAGGATCGCCATGTCGGCGTACGCGGCGCCGGTCTCGACGCCGTACTTCTCGGCGAGCCTCGCCTGGTCGACCACGTCCGGGTCGCGCACCCCGCGCGCCGGGTACAGCACGCGCACGCCCGCGGCGTCGTCGACCAGCTGGAAGAGGTCCCGGTCGCCGGTGACGATGTCGACGCGGCGCGTGCCGCCGTCGGGCACCGTGCGCGACATCTCGCGCTCGACGAGCGTGCCGATGACGTCGTCCGCCTCGTGGCCCGGGGCCCCGACGCGGGCGATCCCGAGCGCCCGGAGGACCTCGACGATGACCGGGACCTGGGGCGTGAGCGCCTCGGGCACCTCCTCGACGTCGGGCACCCCGGGCTCGGTCTCCTGCGCGACGCGGTGCTGCTTGTACGACGGGATAGCCGCGACACGGAACGCCGGCCGCCAGTCGTCGTCCCAGCAGGCGACGAGCCGGTCGGGCCGGTGCTCGGTGACGAGGAAAGCGATCATGTCGAGCAGCCCGCGCACCGCGTTGACGGGCTTGCCGTCCGGGGAGCGCAGCGTGTCCGGCAGGCCGTGGAACGCGCGGAAGTAGAGGCTCGCGGTGTCGAGGAGCATCAGGCTCATGGGCACAGCCTCCCACCCGCCACCGACCGCG
>JAPSLQ010000171.1 GCA_031180595.1 Isoptericola sp.
GCACAGATTGACAACACCACAGGGGCTGATCGGTTTCGACGGTGGTCGTGCTTCCAGGGGAAGCGGGCCGAGGATGCAGGCTCATCTCGTAAACGCGTTGCCTGCAAACCTATAGGTGCCGATAACAAGCGCACCGACTTCGCCCTCGCCGCCTGAGCGAGCTGCGTAGTCCGTCGGCCCGGGGACGCTCTCGCCCCGGTTAGCCGGCGTCAACTAGAGAGCCACTGCTCGTAGTCCTCGTCATCGGGGCTACGGGGACATCTAGATGACTGGGCCCGTCCGCACCTTGTCTGCGTGAGTGCGGGGGCCGAGAAAATCACAGCAGACTGCGCCCGGAGAAGTCCTGGGAAAGCGCCACCGGACCCGGGTTCGATTCCCGGCAGCTCCACCTGTGACGAAGGCCCGCACGGCACCCGCCGTGCGGGCCTTCGTCGTGCCCGGCAGCTGCTGATGGATTCGATCAGTCCGTTGACCCTTGTCGTCGGACAGCCCTACCGTGGCGGACGGGCGGTGCTCGCCCCGGGCTACCGACGTCGAAGGAGACCTCGTGCCGTTCCCTGTCTCGCGTGCCGCCGCGCCGCGCAGTGTCGTGTCCCTCACCGCCGCCCTCGCCGTGGCCGGCGGCGGCCTGGTCGCCGCTGCACCACCCGTGCGGGCGGACGTGCCCGTGGGGGAGGTCTACGTGTCGGACCTGCCGTGGCTGGCTCAGTCGAACGGCTGGGGCCCGATCGAGCGCGACATGTCGAACGGCGAGGCAGGGGCCGGCGACGGCCGGCCGCTCACCGTGAACGGGGTCGTCTACGACAAGGGCATCGGGATGCACGCCACCGGAGGGCTCTCCGTGGAGCTCGGAGGCAACTGCAGCCGCTTCCTCGCCGACGTCGGCCTCGACGACGAGGTCACGACCGGCGTGGGCACCGTCCGGTTCGAGGTCTACGGCGACGGCGACCTGCTGGCCCAGACCGGCGTGCTGACCGGTGACGACCCGGCGGCGCCGCTCGACGTCGACGTCGCGGGCGTCGAGGTGCTCCGCCTCGTGGCCGACGAGGCGACGAACGGCAAGAACTACGACCATGCCGACTGGGGTGACGCCCGCCTCGTGTGCGCGGACCAGGCGCCCGAGCCGCCGACCGAGGTGGCCCGCTGGGACGTCGCCGCCCCCCAGGGCGCGACGGGCGCCGTCGTGCGGCTGGACTCCGACGGTCGCGTGGCCCTCGACGTCGTGGACGGTGGCGAGACCATCGCCACGGCGACGCGTCTCGGCCTCGTCGGCAGCGACGGTGACTTCCGGCGCGGGCTCAGCCTCGTCGACCGCACCGAGACCGTCGTCTCGGACGAGTACCGGATGACCACCGGCAAGCGTGACCGTCGCTCGTACGTGCACACCGAGTCGGTCTTCACGTTCGAGAACGCCGACGGTCGGCGGATCGGGCTGGCCGTGCGCGCCGCCGAGGACGGCGTGGCCTACCGCTACCTGCTCGACGGCGAGGGCGAGCACCGGGTCGACGACGAGTCCGGTGCGTGGACGCTGCCCGACGACGGCCCGGCGTGGATGCAGCGCTCCTACGCGGTGAACTACGAGGCGGAGTGGGACAGCACGACCGCGAGCGCGGGCAACGGGTCGGGAGCCGTGGGGTTCCCGGTGCTCTTCGGCCAGGGTGACCGTTACGTCCTGCTCAGCGAGTCCGACGTCCACGGCGACTACTCGGGCGCGCACCTGACGCACTCGCCCGGCGCCCTGACGTACCAGGTGGACCTCTTCGAGGGCCGCCCGGTCGTCTCCTCGGGGCCGCTGACCACTCCGTGGCGCGTCGCGATCGTCGGCGGGCTCGACGACGTGGTGGGGTCGACGCTCGTCGACGACCTCGCCACCCCCAACCAGCTCGAGGACGCCGACACGTCGTGGATCAAGCCCGGCCGGTCGAGCTGGAGCTGGCTGACCGACTGGTCGAGCCCGCGGGACGAGGCGCGGCAGCGTGACTTCGTCGACCTGGCCGCGCGCAACGGCTGGGAGTACGTCCTGCTCGACGAGGGCTGGGACGAGAGCTGGGTCCCCCGCACGGTGCGGTACGCCCACACCAAGGGCGTCGACGTCATCATCTGGTTCCACAGCCGCGACCTGCGCACGCAGGAGCAGCGCGACGAGTGGCTGCCCCGCATCGCGTCGTGGGGCGTCAGCGGCATCAAGGTCGACTTCATGGACACCGACAGCCAGGAGATCCACCGGTGGTACGACGCCATCGCGGCGGACACCGCGAAGCACCGGCTGATGATCAACTTCCACGGCTCGTCCCTGCCCACGGGGATGCAGCGGACGTGGCCGCACATCATGAGCTACGAGTCGGTGCGCGGCGCCGAGAACGGCATCAACCCCGAGCGCAGCCTCATCGTGCCCTTCACGCGGAACGTCGTGGGCTCGATGGACTGGACGCCGGTGACGTTCTCGCGCGGGAGCGGGAACTCCTCCAAGGCGCACGAGGTGGCGATGGGCATCGCCTACGAGTCGGGCTGGCAGCACTTCTCCGACAAGCCCGAGGCGTACGCGGCCGAGCCGGACGCCGAGGCGTTCCTGCAGAACATCCCCGCCCACTGGGACGACACCCGGCTCGTCGGCGGGACGCCCGGCGAGGACGCCGTCCTGGCGCGTCGCTCGGGTGACCGCTGGTTCGTCGCCGGCATGCGTGCCGGCAGCGGAGAGCCGCTCGAGCTGCCGCTCGACAGCCTCCGCGGCTCGGGGCTGGGGGGCAAGGTCCTGGTGGACCTGCTGACCGACGACGGGACCGACGGGTCGTCCACGGCGCGGAGCACCGTCCGCGCCGACCGCACCGACACGCTGTCGGTGCCCACCGCGAACAACGGCGGCTTCGCGGCGGTCGTGTGCACCGCCAAGCCGGGCCGGGACACGTGCCTCGAGCCCGTGGAGCCGTGGCCCGCCGCCACCTTGAGCGTCGAGCCGGAGGAGGCCGACGTCGTCCCGGGGGCGACCGTCGAGGTCACGGCGGCGCTCACGATCGCCGACCGCGACGTGGCGGACGTCGAGCTCGAGCTCGAGCTGCCGCAGGGATGGACCGCCGAGGGCGGGGCCGACGTGGTCCGGCGGGTCGCCG
Source organism: Isoptericola sp. (assembly GCA_031180595.1). GTDB lineage: Bacteria > Actinomycetota > Actinomycetes > Actinomycetales > Cellulomonadaceae > Isoptericola. The sequence goes on from JAPSLQ010000171.1 coordinate 3,108, forward strand.
CGGGGAGGACCGTCGAGGCGACGTGGTCCGTCACGGTGCCCGCGGACGGCGCGACGGGGACCGTGGAGCTCCCCGTGACCGGCCGCTACCGCGTCGGTGGCGAGCGCTACGCCGCCGAGTCGCAGTCGACCGTGTGGGTCACGCCGCCGCCGCTGCGGGGCGAGCACTTCGTCTCGGACCTCGAGTGGTTGGCGCAGAGCAACGGGTACGGGCCGATCGAGCGCGACATGTCGAACGGCCAGGCGGCGGCCGGTGACGGGCGCCCGCTCGAGATGCACGACGTCGTGTACGACAAGGGCGTGGGGATGCACGCGACGGGCTCGCTCACCACCTGGCTGGGTGGCACGTGCACCGCGTTCCGCGCCCTCGTGGGGATCGACGACGAGGTGCTCGAGACCCCGGGCGAGTCCGGTGTCGGGTCGGTGCGGTTCCGCGTCTACGGCGACGACGTCCTGCTCGCCGAGACGGACGTGCTGACGAACCACGACCCGGTGGTCGAGCTGGACGTCGACGTGGCGGGCGTGCACCGGCTCCGTCTCGAGGCGCACGAGGGTCCGGACGGCAAGAACTTCGACCACGCCGACTGGGCCGACGCGCGGCTCACGTGCGCCACGGGCTGAGGTTCGGTCAGCACCGGCTAGCGCACCGCGGTCGCCGGGACCGCGCTCGCCGGCAGCACCGGCCGGCGCGGGGCGACCTGCCCGGCCACGATCGAGGCGAGCGCGAGGGCGAACCCGACGAGCTGCACGGCGCCGAGCGCCTGGTCCAGCAGCACGGCGCCGAGCGTGGCCGCGACGAGCGGTGAGAGCAGGCCGAGCACGGCGACGGACGCCACGGGCAGGCGCGAGATGCCGCGGAACCACAGGACGTAGGCGGCCAGGCCGCCCACGAGGCCGAGCCAGCCGTACCCGAGCATCGCGCCGCCGTCCACGGCCTCGGGCATGCCCTCGACCGCGAACGTCACCGGCAGGAGCACGAGTCCGCCCGCGGTGAGCTGCCACCCCGCGAGCGCCGTCGGCCCGACGCCCACCGGGCGGCCCCACCGCTTGGTCAGGGTCACGCCGAGGGCCATCGACGCGGTGCCGGCCAGCCCGGCGACGATCCCGACGGAGTCGAACCCGGCGGCCGGCCCGAGGACCACGAGCGCGACGCCGAGGAGCCCGACCAGGCCCCACGCGAACCGCCAGGTGGACGGGCGCTCGCGCAGCAGGCCGACGGCGAGAGCGGCGACCAGCAAGGGCTGCGCCGCGCCGAGCGTCGCCGCGACACCGCCGGGCAGCCGCTCCGCCGCGACGAAGAGCAGCGGGAAGAACGCACCGATGTTGAGCGTCCCGAGCACCGCGGCGCGCCACCACCACGAACCTCGTGGCAGCGTGCGGGTCAGGGCGAGCGCGAGGAGGCCGGCGGGGAGGGCCCGGGCGAGCCCCGCGAACAGCGGGTGCCCGGCGGGCAGCAGCTCGGTCGTGACGACGTAGGTGGTGCCCCAGACGGCGGGGGCGAGCGCGGTGGCCAGGATCAGCCCCACCGTGCCGCGAGCGAGGTTCGCGTTCATGTCCTCAGTGTTCGCCGGGCGCCAGTCATGAGTCCAACACATGGTTGTCACAGCACCGATCGCGTTCCACGATAGACCGATGGAGCTGCAGCAGATGCGGTACGTCGTCGCGGTCGCCGAGACCGGCAGCTTCACGCGCGCCGCCGAGCGCTGCCACGTCGTGCAGTCGGCCCTGAGCCACCAGGTCGCCAAGCTGGAGCGCGAGCTCGGAGCCCGGCTCTTCGAGCGCACGAGCCGCCGGGTCCGGCTCACGCAGGCCGGAGAGGCGTTCGTACCGGTCGCGCGCCAGTGCCTGGCCGCGGCCGACAACGCGGCCGCCGAGGTGGCCGCCGTCGCCGGGGTCGTCCGTGGGCGGCTCGCCGTCGGCGTCATCCCGACCGTGGCGGCGATCGACGTGCCGGGGGTGCTCGACGGGTTCCGCCGCCGGCATCCCGAGGTCCGCGTCGCGCTCCGCACCGGAGCGAGCGGCGACCTCGTCGCCCAGGTGCGCGACGGCGAGCTCGACGTCGCGCTGCTCGGGCTGCCGACGTCCGCGCGGCCCGAGGGAGTGCGTTCGCGCGTCCTGGCGCGCGACGACCTGGTGGCCGTCGTCGCGCCCGGCCACGAGCTCGCCGCCGCGACGCGCACCGACCTGGCCCGGCTGAGCCAGGAGGTGTTCGTCGACTTCCCGGCCGGCACGGCCGGCCGGGCGCAGACCGACCAGGCCTTCGCGGCGGCCGGGCTCGAGCGGGACGTCGCGTTCGAGGTCAGCGCCGTCGACCTCATGATCCGCCTCGTCCGTCAGGGCCTCGGTGTGGCGATGCTCCCGGCGGCGTTCGCGCCGCAGCTCGGCGGCGTCGCGACGATCCCCGTCTCCGACGCTCCGCAGCGCGTCGAGCACGTCGTGTGGAGCAGGCTCGGCGCGTCGCCCGCGGCGTCGGCCTTCCTGCGTGCGATCGACGTC
>JAPSLQ010000172.1 GCA_031180595.1 Isoptericola sp.
CGTCTCGGGTCGGGTGGCGCCGCCCGACCAGGTCTCCCTCCGCGTCGTTCTGGCGCCGGGGAAGTGCGCCAGACTCTCGCGGGAGGAGGCCTCGCCGTGCGGGGCCGGGTGCCTCTGTGCTGCTGCCTCTGCTGTGTCGTTGTCGTCTCAGAACTGCAGGTCGGGGAGGATCTGCTCGGCGACGTCGGAGTACGACGACTCCTGCTCCGCCAGGTAGGCCTCCCAGGCCCGCGCGTCCCAGACCTCCACGCGGGTGCCGGCGCCGATCACGGCGACGTCCCGGTCGAGGCCGGCGTACTCGCGCAGCGCCGCGGGGATGACCACGCGGCCCTGCTTGTCCGGCACCTCGTCGCTCGCCCCCGACAGGAACACGCGCAGGTAGTCGCGCGCCTGCCGGCTGGTGACCGGCGCCTGCCGGACCTGCTCGTACATGCGGGAGAACTCGTCCATGGGCAGGAGGAACAGGCACCGCTCCTGGCCCCTGGTCATCACGAGCCCGGGAGCGAGTCGGGCGCGGAACTTCGCGGGGAGGATGAGCCGGCCCTTCTCGTCGAGCTTGGGGGTGTACGTGCCGAGCAGAAGCCCGGTCCCCGGAAGTCCTTCTGCCACGGCCCGCACCTCCCCTCGCGCTCCCGTGCCCTCCACGCTACTCCACTTTCCTCCACACAGCGCGGGAAATCATGGGTAGAACTCCCCATATTCACCCGCTCTCCGCACGTCCTCCCAGGTCAGGGAGGTGGGCCCCTGGTGGAGGGAGGTGGAGGGCGACACACCCCGGCCACTGCCGCGTCCCCGTGTGACGAGCGCCACGCGCGAGGACGCGGTCCACTACGCTTCTTGGACGGGCTCCGCGCGGCTGCGGCGCCGGCCCGACCCGACGCACCGCAGACCGGAGGTCGCACGTGGAGCCCGAACCCGCCTCGCCCGCGCTCACCGAGGACCGGCCCCCCGTAGGTGCCGGAGGCCGTCCGGGCCCGGAGACCCTCTCCGAGGTCCTCGAGGAGCTGGTGGCCACCACCGGTCGCGTCCGGGAGTCGATCGAGTCGGTCGTCGCAGGACGGCCCGCCCTCGCCGACATCACCCTCGCCGTGCTGCTCGCCGAGGGCCACCTCCTGATCGAGGACGTGCCCGGCGTCGGCAAGACCACCCTCGCCAAGGCGCTCGCGCGCAGCATCGACTGCCACGTGGGGCGCATCCAGTTCACGCCCGACCTGCTGCCGAGCGACCTCACGGGCGTCAACATCTTCCGCACCGCGACGCACGACTTCGAGTTCCGCCCCGGCCCCGTGTTCAACAACATCGTGATCGGGGACGAGATCAACCGCGCCTCCCCCAAGACCCAGTCGGCGCTGCTGGAGTGCATGGAGGAGGGCCAGACGACCGTCGACGGGACGACGTACACGCTGCCGCGCCCCTTCCTCGTCGTCGCGACGCAGAACCCGGTCGAGATGGAGGGCACCTACCCCCTGCCGGAGGCGCAGCGCGACCGCTTCATGGCCCGCCTGACGGTCGGCTACCCGGACAACGACGCCGAGATGCGGATGCTCGACCGCCAGGAGGCCGCCACGCCGCTCGCGCACCTGCGGCCCGTGACGACCGGCGCGACGATCACGCGGTACGCCGCCCTCGTGCGCACGGTCCACGCCGCCCCCGCCGTCAAGCAGTACGTCCTCGACCTCGTCGCGGCGACCCGCGGGCACGACGGCCTGCGCCTCGGCGCGTCGCCGCGGGCCTCGCTGCAGCTGCTGCGCGCGGCCAAGGCGCTCGCCGCGATGTCGGGCCGCGAGCACGTCCTGCCCGACGACGTCCAGTCGCTCGCCCGCCCCGTGCTCGCGCACCGGCTCATCCTGAGCACCGAGTCGCGGCTCGCGGGCACCTCGGCGGAGCAGCTCGTGGACCAGATCGTCCATCGCACCCCCGTGCCGGCGGCCGCCGGCCGTCGTTGACGGACCCGTCGTGGCTGCCGACGAGAGCACGTTCCGGCAGGCGGTCCGGCGGATCGCACGTGTCCGCCTGACCCCGCGGGGCGTGTCCCTGCTGTGCACCGGCGCGGTGCTCGCCGTCGTCGGCGTGGTGCTCTCCCTGCCCGACGTCGTCGGCCTCGGAGCGGCTGCCGCCCTCGCGGTCGGCGCGGCCTGGATCGCCATGGGCCTGCAGCGGCTCGACGCCGGACGCGGCGCGCTCGTCGTCGCCCGCCAGATCTCGCCGAACCCCGTCGTGCGCGGGCAGACCGCCGACGCGCGGCTCCTCGTGGCCGCGCGCGCACGGACGGGCGCCGCGTACGAGCGCCTGGCGCGGCTCCGGCTGTCGGAGCAGGCCGCGCACGAGCTCGCCGGCCCGGCCGGGATCCGCGCGACCGTCTCCGCGCACCCGGACCGCGTCGCCGTGCGCTACGCCCTCACGCCGGTGCGCCGGGGCCGGTGGGCGCTGGGACCGCTGCTGACCACGCGGACGGACGTGTTCGGCCTCGTGCGCACGACGCAGCCGCTCGGCGAGCCGACGTCGGTCGCGGTCTGGCCGCAGACGACCGAGCTCCCCGCCCGCACGCGCGTGCGGGGAGACGTCGACCGTGCGGCGACGGGGGCCCGGCTCGCGTCGACGGACGACTCGGTGCTGCGCGAGTACGTCGCCGGCGACGACCCGCGGCGCGTCCACTGGGCGGGCTCCGCGCGCCAGGGCCGGCTCATGGTGCGCGCCGACGAGAGCTCGGGCGTGCGCCCCGTGACGGTCCTGCTGGACCGGGGCCTCCTGCCTGCCCCGGTCGAGGCCCGCTCCGGGGCGTGGCCGACGCAGCGGTCCGTGCAGGCGCTCGAGGACGGCGAGTGGGCCGTCGAGCTCGCGGCCTCGATCGCCGTCTCGTTCCTGGGCGCCGGCCACCCGGCACGCCTCGTGCCCACGAGCGTCGTCACGCACGGCGTGACCGCCCGCTTCGTGGCAGGGGTCACGGCCGGGCGGCCGACGATCCTCGACACCACCGTGGACCTGCACGGACACCGCAACGCGTCGGAGACCGAGCGGGCGCTGACCGCCACGGTCCGTTCCCTGCGCCTCGCCCGCGGTCAGGGCGAGATCACCGTCGCGCTCCTCGGTCCGGTCGCGGCCGCCGCCCGGCACGACCTCGCGTCGCTCGCCGCCGAGGGCGTGTGCTGGGCGATCGTCGTCTCCCCGCGCTCGGTCGGCTACGGGCACGACGCCGCCGAGACCGTCACCGAGCTGCGCACCGCCGGCTGGCGCGTCGCGACCTGCCCGCCCGGAACCCCGTTCGACCGGGCGTGGGCCCTGCTCCAGGAGCGTGCCGAGTGATCCCCGCGCACAGCAGCCCGACCATCCGCCTCGTCGCGACGTCCGTGCTGGTCGCGGTCGCCGTCGCGGCGTCGATGCTGGCGCTCACGAGCGTCATCCTCCCCGGCGCGTGGGTCAGCACCGGGCTCGTCGGGATCGGGCTCGTCGCCGCGGTGACCGCCGTCGTGCGCGAGGTCGTGGAACGGCGCCGCCGCGGCTCCGACCGGCGCGGCGACGACGGCTCGGGCTCCGTGCTGCCGACCCTGGCCGGGTGCCTCGTCGCCCTGTGGTACGTCCTGGCACGGTTCGGGTCCCCGACCGGCGGCCTCGACGTCGTCGTCGGCGGCGAGCACGTGCGCCGCACGCTCGAGCGCGTGGGCGAGGCGGGCGAGATCATCCGCTCCGAGGTCGCGCCCGTGCCCGGCTCCCTGCCCGTGACCCTGCTCGCGGTGGGCGGCACGCTCCTCGTGCTCCTCCTCGCCGACGCGCTCGCCGGAGGACTGCGCCGGCCGGCCCTGGCCGGTGCCCCGATGCTGGCGCTGTGGTCCCCGCCGCTCGTGCTCACGGGACGCGTGCCGGGCGCGGTCTTCGTCGTGACGGTCGGCGCGCTCCTGCTCCTGCTCACCCTCGACGGCCCGGTCGGCGCCCGAGCCCGCCGCCGCCGCGAGCGGCCGGACCCGGCCGTGCGCCGCGCGGAGCGCGCCCGGTCGGTCGTGACGGCGAGCACCGCGGCCGTCGTGGCCGTCGCGGCCCTGCTCGTGGGCGGGGCGTCGAGCGCCCTCCCCGGCGTCGCGGGCGGCTGGTACCGCGCCTTCACCACGACGGGCGACACGATCCGCCTCTCGGAGGACCTCGACATCCTGCGCAGCCTCACCGAGCGGTCGAACCAGGTGGTCCTGACCTACCGGACCGAGACGGGCGAGAACATCGGTCCCTTCCGCAGCTACACGGCGACGGGGTTCGACGGGCGTCGGTGGCAGCGCGGCGCGGACCGCGCCGGCCGCGACTTCGACGCCGGACAGGTGCTCTGGCCCGAAGGCCTCACGGCCTCCACCTCCGGGCCCGGCGCGGTCACGGTCACGATCGGCGAGCTGCGCGACGACAAGCTGCCGCTGCCGGTCGAGCCGCGCCAGCTCGCCGTCGACGGCTCGTGGGGATACGACGAGATCCGTGACGAGGTGGTCGGCGACCGCACGGACCCGGGTCAGGTCTACGAGATCGCGGTACGCACGCGAGAGCTCTCGCCCGACCTGCTGCGCGCGGCGCCGGCACCCGAGATCGACGCCGCGTACACCGAGCTGCCGAGCACCACCCACGCCGAGGACGTCGCGCGGCTGGCCCGCGAGGTGGTCGGCTCGGCCGAGTCCGCGTACGACCAGGCGGTCGCGCTCCAGTCGTGGTTCCGCGACCCCGCGACCTTCACGTACGCCACCGAGCTGCCCCGCGGCGCGACGGGCGACCCCGTCTGGGACTTCCTCGACCACCGCACCGGGTACTGCCTGCAGTTCGCGACGACGATGGTCGTCATGGCGCGCTCCCTCGACATCCCGGCGCGCCTCGCCGTCGGCCACCTGCCCGGCACCGACGTGGACGAGGGCACGTGGGAGATCCGCGGCCAGGACTCGCACGCGTGGCCGGAGCTGTACTTCGAGGGCGCCGGCTGGGTGCGCTTCGAGCCGACGCCGGCGGTCCAGACGGGTGTCGCACCGACGTACACGAACCCTGCGCTGGGCCAGGACGCGCCGTTGCCCGTGCCGACGGGTGCCGAGGTCCCGCCGAACCAACCGGTCGCACCGGACCGCCCCGAGGACGAGCCGGCCACCGCCACGGCGGCCCCGGGCGCCGGCATCGGCACCGCGGACGTCGGGCTGCCCGGATGGACGTGGGTGCTCGCGGGGGTCGTGGGCGCCGGCGTCCTCGCCGGCGCGGTCCTGCTCCTCGTGCGGCGGCGCACGGTCGGCCCGCTGCTCGACCCGGAGCGGGCGTGGCAGCGGCTCGTGGGGACGCTGGCCGCGGGCGGGATCCAGCTCCCGCCGCCCACGACGCTGCGGCAGGCGCCCGACGTCATCGCCGCGCAGGTCGAGGCACGCCTCGGCGCACCCCTGCCCGAGGAGGTCCTCGAGGACCTCGTGGCCCTCGCGGACGCGGCGGAGACCGCCCGGTACGCCCGGACGCCCACGCCCTACTCCCCCGGCGAGCTCGAGTCGCTCACGGAGTCGGTCACGGCGGGCCTGGCCGCGGGGCTCGCGCAACGCTGAACCCTGCGGCGCGCGACCCTGCAACGCTGAACCCTGCGGCG
>JAPSLQ010000173.1 GCA_031180595.1 Isoptericola sp.
GCGGCCGAGTCGGTGTCCCACCCGGCCGTGACCGCGAGCGCGACGCTGGCGCCGAAGGCACCGCGGCCCGCGCTCAGCGCGAACGCGATCACCGCGGCGTTGTTGAGCACGTGCACCCAGTGCAGCCCGCCGTACTCGGCGTGCAGTCGGTCGAGCGCCGCCCGCACGGCGGGCTCGCTGCCGTCGCACCGCGCGCCGAGCGCGCGTCCGAGCGCGATCGCGGCCGCGAGCCGGCTGCCCGGCGGGACGGCGGTGCCCGCGGCGTCGAGGACCGACTCGACGTCGTCGCACACCATCGCCGCCGAGCCGAGCGCCGCCGCCCACATGGCCCCGTACACGCCGTTGCGCGTGTGGCTCAGGCGCGCGTCGGTCCAGGCGAGGCGGGCCGCCTGCCGGGTGTCCCCCGGCGCCACCCACCCGAACAGGTCGGTGCGGATGAGCGCACCGATCCACTCGCGGAAGGGGTTGTCGTGCGTCGCGGTCTCCGGGACCGGACGCGCGTCGAGGACGTTCCGGTACGCGGTCCGCTCCGCCGTGAACGTCCGGCCGGCCGGCAGGTTGTCCAGCCACAGCTGGGCGACGTCGTCCGTGGTGAAGTCCCGACCCTTCTCCTCGAGCAGCTCGAGGGCGAGCATCGGGTAGTTGAGGTCGTCGTCCTCGGGCATGCCGTGGATGTTCTCCTCGAGCGACGTCGGCGCCGAGCGGCGGTTCCACGGCCAGCGCGCCGCGACGTCGTCCGGCAGGCCGACCGCGGTGAACCAGCGGTCGAGGGGCCACCGGCCGGTCGACCGGAGGATCTGCTCGATCCCCTCGCGCGGGATCTTCTCCACGGGCTTGCCGAGGAGGCACCCGGCCGCGCGGCCCGTCCACGCGCCGAGGACGCGGGCCGCGTACGGGTCGCCGCCCCGCCCGGGCGGCGACGCCGGTCGCCGGGGCAGGCCGGGGACCGGGGGCAGGAGCGCGACGATCGCGTCCCAGTCGTCCGGCTCGCGCTCCGCCGGGGGCGCCGGCAGGCGGCGCAGGTCCGTGAGCAGCTCACGCGCGAGCTCTCGCAGGGCCGGTGACGCCGGGGCGGTTCCCGCCCCGCTGACGGCGGGGACCGGGTCGCCGCCCGCCGCGACCCACCGGTCGCGCACCGCCCGCACGTCCTTGCCCTCGTCGGCGGACTGCACGAGCTCGTGCGCGAGGAGGTCCTCCGGCTGCGCCCAGGTCAGCCTCACGGCCGCTCCCCCGTCACGAGACCGGCCGTACCGGCGTCCACCGGTGCGGAGTCGATCGCGTCGAGCTCTTCGAGGCGTCGCCGCGCGCGGCGACGGTCGGCGGCCAGGATGTCCGCGGCCGCGGCGGCCAGGAGCCTGCCGGTCTCGCGGACGTCCATCTCGCTGGCCGACTCCACGGCGTCGAGCCACACCGTGGGCACGACGTCGCTGCCGCCCAGGCCGGCGCAGATCGCGCCGGCCATGACGGCGATCGAGTCGGCGTCCCGGCCGTAGTTCACCGCGGCCAGCACGGCGCCCCGGTAGTCGCCCTGGTGGCCGAGGACGAGGCCGAGCGCTGCCGGGAGCTCCTCGATCGACCGGGTCCGCGACGGGCGCCGGGCGTCCATCGACATCTGCCGGTACTCCGGGCCGACCGAGTCGAACGGTGCGACCGTGGCCCGCACGTGGCGCGCGAGCTCGCGCTCCTCGTCGTCGGAGCTCGGCGGCGGGCCCCAGCCGTCGAGCGCGTCGACGACCGCGCGCAGCGCGTGCGCGGTCCCGTCGTGCGCCACCGCGAGCGCCGCCGAGACCACGCCGTCGAGCGTCGCGCCGGGCGCGACGGCCGCGGCGACCATCGCTGCGAAGACCCCGGCGGCCTCGCGCCCGTAGCTCGACTGGTGCGCGCCCGTGAGGTCGATCGCCTCGGCGTACGCGCCGTGCGGGTCGCCGGCGTTCACGACGCCGACCGGGGGCACGTACATCGCGGCACCGCAGTTCACGACGTTGCCGACACCCGCCTCCCGCGGGTCGACGTGCCCGTAGTGCAACCGCGCGACGATCCACTTCTCGGCGAGGAACACCCGCTGGAGCAGCAGCGCCGTGCTCTCCAGCTCGGGGATCCACCGGGGCTCGCCGATCATCAGCGGGACCAGGTCCTCGGCCATCGCGTACGCGTCGAGGTGCGCCCGGCGCTTGGCGTAGACCTCGACGAGGGCGCGGGTCATGAGGGTGTCGTCGGTGATGTGCCCGTCACCCTTGTGGTAGGGGGCGATCGGGCGGGCGTCGCGCCAGTTCGGGTACCACGGACCGACGATCCCCCGCACCCGGCCGCCGTGCCGCTCCTCGATCTGCTCCGGCGTCCAGCCCTCCGTCGCGCCGCCGAGCGCATCGCCCACCGCCGCGCCGGTGATCACGGCCACCGAACGGTCCTCCAGCCAGGTCACAGGTGTTCTCCCCGTCGTCGTCGTAGTCGTCACGGTGGGTGCCCGTGGGCAGGGTGGCCGCCGCCGGCGGCGCGGCCACCCCGCCCGGGGTCACATCGTGATCTCGTCCCAGCCGCTCTGGAGCTGCTCGGCGAGCTGGGCGGCGTCGATCTCCTGCGCGAGGAACCGCTGGTACGCCGGGGTGGCGACCGTGTCCTTCCACTGGGCGTAGGTGTCGACGAACAGGTAGGGCGCCGAGGTGAAGTGCTGGCCGGAGTCCAGGATCGTGCTCCACCCGTTCTCCTCGCCCAGCTCGGAGGCCATGTGCTCCTGGGCCGACGTCGTCGCCGGGATCAGGGCGTCGGCCTCGTTGAGGGCGGCGAGGTTCTCGGTGTCGGTGAAGAACTCGATGAACTGCGCCGCCTCCTCGACGTGCTCGGAGTCGATGTTGACCGACAGCGTCTGCGGGTTGGCGGCCTGGCCGGCACCCTCGGGGCCCTCGAGCGGCGGGAGCACCGTCCAGTCGAAGCCCTCCGGGGCGTCGTTGGCGATGTTCGCGGCCTGGAACGAGCCCTGGACCGTCATCGCGACCTGGCCGGCGTAGAACGAGGCGAGCGTCTCCGAGCCGGACTGCGTCAGCGTCACCGGCAGGATCGAACCGTCCTCGTGCGCCATGGCGTCGACCAGCTCCGGAAGGGCCATCTCGCCCTCTCCCACCGTCAGCGACGCGTCCGCACCGGTGCCCTCGAAGTAGGTGCCGCCGAACTGCGGGGCCATGGTCATGAACGCGGCGGTCGGGCTGGCGAGCCCCCAGCCGAGGCCGTACACGTCGCCCTGGGTCGTCGCCCGCGCGATCTCGCGCAGCTCGTCCCACGACATGGTCTCGCCGGTGGGGATCTCGATCCCCGCCTCCTCGAGCAGCGTGCGGTTGGCGAACACCACGTAGGACTGCAGCTCGGTCGGGTAGGCGACGACCTGGCCGTCGACCGTGACCGAGTCGAGGACGCCCTCGGGGATGTCGGCGCGTCGCTCGTCCGACATGTGCTCCGAGAGGTCGGCGAGATATCCGTCTTGGGCGAACGGGACGATGCTCGCGGCCTCGTAGTGGATGATGTCGGGGGCCGCGCCACCGTTGAACTGCGTGATCAGCTTGTCGTAGATGCCGTCCCAGCCTGCGGGCACGATCTCGACCTGGACGTCGGGGTTCGCCTCGTTCCAGGCGGACACGATCGACTCCGTCGCCTCGATCGCGGCGGGCTGGTCGGACAGCGACTGGAACTCCAGGGTGACCGGGCCTTCCTCGGCCTCGCCCCCGGCGCCGCCGCTGCACGAGGCGACGGCCAGGGCCGTGACCGTGAGGCATGCGGCGATGGATACTCCACGGGTCTTCATGGGTCTACCTTTCGGGTTGTGGCGGAGGGGTTCATCCCTTGACCGCCCCGGCCAGGAGGCCGCCGGTGAGCCTCTTCTGCATGATCGAGAAGAAGACGATGCTCGGGACCGCGGCGAGGACCGAGCCCGCGGCGAGCGGGCCCAGGGCGACCTTCCCCTCGCCGCCGATGAACGTCGAGAGAGTGATCGGCAGGGTGTAGTTCTCGGGCGACTGCAGCAGCACGAGCGCGAAGAAGAACTCGTTCCACGACGAGACGAAGCTGAACATCGCCGTCGCGACCACGCCGGGTGCCAGCAGCGGGAAGACGATCCGCCGCAGCACCGCGAGGCGGTTCGCCCCGTCCATCGCGCCCGCCTCCTCCAGGTCCACCGGGATGCCGGACACGTAGCCCTGCAGCATCCACAGCGCGAACGGCATGGTGTAGGTCGTGTGGACCAGGGTCAGCCCCGCGAGGCTGTCGGTGAGCCCCATCGTCCGCAGGATCAGGAACAGCGGCAGGATGATCAGGATCACGGGGAACACCTGGCTCACGAGGATCCAGCCCACCCCCGCCGCGCGGACGACGCCCTTGAGCCGCGCCAGCACGTACGACGCCGGCAGGGCGACGAGGATCACGAGCGCGGTGGACGCGAGCGCGACGACGGCGCTGTTGACGCTCGAGCGCACCAGGCCCTGACGGGCGAGCGCCTGGGAGTAGTTGTCCCAGTGCCACTGCTCGGGCAGGAGGCTCACGGTCAGCGAGTTGAGCTCGCCCGAGGACTTGACCGAGGCCGAGATCAGCCAGAGCAAGGGGAAGCCGAGGAAGAGGATGTAGGCGGCAAGTCCGAGGTACTGCGCGGGCCGCACGAGTGCGCGCACGGGTCACACCTTCCGCTCGGTGCGGTCTTCACGGAACTGCGACCGCAGGTAGAGGGCGAGCAGCACGACGACCACCACGACGAGGACCACGCCCATCGCGGCGGCGTAGCCGATGTTGCGGTTCTTGAACGCCTCCAGGTACGTGAAGAGCATCGGGAGCATCGTCCGGCCGCCTGGCCCGCCCTCCGTGAGGACGTAGACCAGCGAGAACGAGTTGAAGTTCCAGATGAAGTTCAGGGACGTGATGGACGTGACGATCGGCCGCAGGCTCGGCCACGTGACGGCGGTGAACCGACGCCAGGCGCCGGCGCCGTCGACGGCGGCGGCCTCGTTGAGCTCCGCGGGGATCTGCTGGAGACCCGCGAAGAGCGTCACGGTCGTCTGGGGCATCCCGACCCAGACGCCGACCACGACGACGGCGGGCAGCGCGGTCGAGAAGTCGGCGAGCCAGTTGATGTCGTCCGGGAGGCCGAACGTGCCCAGGACGGCGTTGAGCGGCCCGGCGTTGGGCGAGTAGATCATCCGCCACATGATCGCCACGACGACCGGCGGCATCGCCCAGGGGATCAGCGCCAGCACGCGGGTGAGCCCCTGGAGCCGTAGACCCGAGTTGAGCAGCAGCGCCAGCCCGAGGGCCGCGACGAGCTGGAGCAGGGTCACGGAGACCGCCCAGATCATCCCGATGCGGAAGGAGTCCCAGAAGAAGGCGTTGCCCGCCAGGCGGACGAAGTTGTCCACGCCGACGAGCTCGTACTCGGGTCGCCGGACCAGTCGCGCGTCCGTGAACGCCAGCGCGACGCCGATCACGAGCGGCGCGACGCTCAGCACGAGGATCGGCAGGAGCGACGGCATCACGAGCGCGGCCGCCTCGCGGCGGCGAGCACGCTCCATGCCGCCGGC
>JAPSLQ010000174.1 GCA_031180595.1 Isoptericola sp.
TCACCGAGCGCGTGTTCGGCTGGAAGGGCATGGGCGCGATGTTCGCCGACGGCCTCAACCATGTCGACCCGGGACCGGTCATGGCGTTCTTCCTCGTGACCGGCACGGCTGCCGTGGTCATGAACATGCTCGCCGACATCGCGTACGCCTACCTCGACCCGCGGATCCGGCGGTGATCCCCGTGAGCACGACCACCACCGCCGCAGACCGCACCCGCCGGAGCACCCCATGAGCGACATCAGGAACACCGACCCGCAGGGCGAGGACTTCGAGCCCCTCCCCACGGCGCACGGCGTCGACGCCCAGGGCGGCGTCGGAGCGCGGGTCGACACGACGTCCCCGCCGACCGAGGACCGGTCGTACAGCCAGGGCCAGCTCGTCCGGCGCCGGTTCTTCCACCACCGGGGCGCGATCATCTCGATGATCATCCTCGGGCTCGTCATCCTGGTCGCGTTCAGCTCGATCGGGATCGGCCCGCTCCCGGGCTGGTGGGACAAGAATCCCACGATGCAGTACGACAAGATCGGCACGGGCGCGCCCACGTGGACGCACCCCTTCGGGCAGGACACGATCGGCAAGGACTACTTCGCCCTCGTCATGCTCGGGACGCAGAAGTCGATCATCATCGCGTTCGGCGTGGGGATCATCTCGACCCTCATCGGCACGGTCGTCGGCGCGCTCGCCGGATACTTCCGCGGCTGGATCGAGTCGCTGCTCATGCGGCTGACGGACCTGCTCATCGTGGTGCCGCTGCTGGTGCTCGCGGCGGTCCTCGGCAAGATCGCGAGCGGTGCCGGGATCTGGGGCCTCACCGTCATGCTGGGCATCGTCACGTGGACCGGTCTCGCGCGGCTCGTCCGCGGCGAGGTGCTCTCGCTGCGCGAGCGCGACTTCGTCGTCGCGGCGACCGCCGTCGGGACGGGATCGCGCCGGATCATCTTCAAGCACATCCTGCCGAACGCGGTGGGCACGATCATCGTCTCGGCCACCCTCACCATCTCGGCCGCGATCCTGCTCGAGACGTCGCTGAGCTTCCTCGGCTTCGGCGTGCAGGCGCCGGACACGTCACTGGGCCGGCTCATCTCCGTGTACCAGACGGCGTTCACCACGCGCCCGTGGCTCTTCTGGTGGCCCGGCCTGATGATCCTGGCCATCGCCCTGTGCGTGAACTTCATCGGCGACGGTCTGCGCGACGCGTTCGACCCCCGGCAGAACAGGACCAAGGCCTGATGACGACCCTCGACATCACCAGCAGCGAGACGGCGCGGTCGACCGGCGACGCCGTCCTGTCCTTCGAGGACCTCGAGGTCACGTTCCGCACCGAGTTCGGCGACGTCCACGCGGTCAAGGGCATCAGCCTCGACGTGCGGCCCGGCGAGGTCGTGGCGCTCGTGGGCGAGTCCGGGTCGGGCAAGTCCGTCACGTCGATGACGGCGCTCGGCCTCCTGCCCGGCAACGCGCGCGTGTCCGGCGTCGTGCGGGTGGGCGACCAGGTCGTCGGCGAGCTCGACGGCGCCGGGCTGCGCCGGATGCGCGGGAACGACATCGCGATGGTGTTCCAGGAGCCGATGACGGCCCTGAACCCCGTGCTCACGATCGGCGACCAGCTCACCGAGGCGCTCCAGCTGCACGGCATCGCCTACGGCAGGCAGGCCATGGCCCGCGCGGCCGAGCTCCTGCGCATGGTGGGCATCCCCGAGCCGGAGCGGCGGCTCAAGCAGTACCCGCACGAGCTCTCGGGCGGGCAGCGCCAGCGCGTGGTCATCGCGATGGCGATCTCGTGCGACCCCAAGGTGATCGTCGCCGACGAGCCGACGACGGCGCTCGACGTCACGGTCCAGGCGGACATCCTCGACCTGCTGCGCTCGCTCAAGGACAAGCTCGACACGGGCATCCTGCTGATCACCCACAACATGGGCGTCGTCGCGGACATGGCGGACCGGGTCGCGGTCATGCTCAAGGGCGACCTCGTCGAGATGGGCACGGTCGAGCAGGTGCTCACCGACCCGCAGCACGAGTACACCAAGCGGCTGCTCGCGGCCGTGCCGCACCTCGGCGAGGGGCCCGGCCAGCTCGGGAAGGCCACGCCGGCCGCGGTCGAGGAGACGCCCGTCCCGGCGCTCGAGCTGAGCAACCTCGTGATCGAGTACCACCGCCTCGGCAAGCCGCCCTTCCGCGCGGTCGACGACGTGTCCTTCACCGTCGCCCAGGGCGAGATCGTGGGGCTGGTGGGCGAGTCCGGGTCGGGCAAGTCGACCATCGGCAAGTGCGCCCTCGGGCTCGTCCCGGCAGTCTCCGGGTCGGTCAAGATCCTCGAGCAGGACTACGGCACGCTGGGACGCAAGCAGCTCAAGGACCTGCGCAAGCGCATCGGCGTCGTGTTCCAGGACCCGGCGGCGTCGCTCAACCCGCGGCTCCCGGTCGGCGAGTCGATCGCCGAGCCGCTCGTGGTGCACCAGGTCGGGGACGCGGCGTCGCGCCAGGCCCGGGTCTACGAGCTGCTCGACGCCGTCGAGCTGCCGCGGTCGTACTACAACCGGTACCCGCACGAGCTGTCCGGTGGCCAGCGCCAGCGTGTCTCGATCGCCCGCGCCCTCACGCTCGAGCCCGAGCTGCTGGTCGCGGACGAGCCGACGTCGGCGCTCGACGTGTCGGTGCAGGCCGCCGTGCTCGAGATGTTCACCGCGCTGCAGGCGCGGTACAAGTTCGCGTGCCTCTTCGTGAGCCACGACCTGGCCGTCATCGACCTGCTCGCCCACAAGGTGGTCGTGCTGCAGGACGGTCGCGTGGTCGAGCACGGCCCGCGCGAGGAGGTGCTCCACAACCCGCGCGAGGAGTACACGAAGCGTCTCCTCGCGGCGGCACCCGTGCCCGAGCCGGAGGAGCAGCGGCGGCGTCGCGAGGAGCGGCACAGGCTCCTCGCGGAGCTGGGCGAGGAGATCGTCGAGCTGCACGTCGGCGACGAGCCGCCGGCCCAGCGAGCCACCCCGGGCTCGCTGGGCGACAACGCGAACGCCTCGCGGTTCGGCGGCTTCTTCGGCGGATGACGAGGTGGGCCGGGCGAGGTTCCTCAGGCGGCGTGCCGCCGCGCACCGGGGGCTGCTGACCCTCGTCGCGGTGCTCGTCGCGGCGGTCGCGGCCACCGCGGGCGTGACCCTCGGCTCGGTGCAGTCGACGGCGGTCGACGGCGCGCGCGGCGCCCTCGAGCAGGTCGCCGAGCCGGCGCGCACGCTCGTCGTCACGACGCGGCTCGCCGGCGACCCGGCGGCCCAGGACGCGCGCGTCCGCGAGGTCGTCGGCTCCCTCTTCGAGGGCGTGCCGCTCGACGTCACGCGCACCGAGGTGCCGGACGACTCGTCGAGCACGCCGTTCGTCACGTGGACCCTGGCGCCGCTCCCCGAGGCCGTCGGGCCGGCAGACCTCGGCGTCGTCGCCGGCGGGGCCGAGCGGCTGCGCACCGTGCTGTACGACGACGACGCGGTCGCGGTCCGGGGCCTGACGGTCGACGGGACGCTGGGCGAGACGGCCGCGGCCGCGCACGAGGCGCTGCGCGCCGCGCAGGCGGTCGCGGGCGTGCCCGTGACGCTGCTCGGGCTCGTGAGCCTCGTCGCCCTCGTCCAGGTCGCCCGGCTGCTCGCGGCGACCCGGGAGCCCGAGGTCGGGCTGGCCGTGTCCCGGGGTGCCTCGGCCCGGCAGGTCACCGCCGCCGCGGTCCTCGAGGCCGCGCTGCTCGCCGCGGCCGCCGCCGCGACGGGTTCCGCCGCGGCGGCCGGCATCCTGGCCGCTCGCGGCGAGCTGGACGGCACCGCGCGCACGGTCGCCCTGACGGGCGCCGCAGTGGCGGTCCTCGCCATCGGTGCGCTCGGCGTCGTGGCGGGGCTGCAGGTGCGCGCCGCCGCACGCCGGCAGGTCACCGACCGGTCCGGGCGTGCGCGGCAGGCCGCGGCGCTCGGCACGGTGCTGCTCACGCTGGTCCTCGCGTCCGTCTGTCTCCTGCAGCTGCGGCGGTACGGCTCACCGCTCGTCACGACGCCCGACGGCGTCCGGACGGACCCGCTCGCGACCGCGGCCCCCGCGCTCGTGCTCGCCTCCCTGGCCGTGGTCGTCCTCGCGGTCACCGGCCCGGTCGCCCGCGCCTGGGCGGCGGGCGCCGCGCGCGGGAGGGGAGCGACGGCGGTGCTCGCCGCACGCCATGTCTCGCGCAGGCTGGTCGTGTTCGTCGTGCCCGTGGTGCTGCTCGTGCTGGCGTCGGGCGCGAGCGTGCTCGCCGCGTCGTACGCCGGCACGTCGCAGGGGTTGCGGACCGACGCCGCGACCCTCCGCACCGGCACCGACGTGCGGGTTGGGCTGGCCCCGTCGGGGCCTCTCGACGTCGGCGTGCCGGCACCCGACGCCGCCGCGTACGCGGCGATCGAGGGTGCCACGGCGGCCGCGCCCGTGCTCACGCTCGACACGACGGTCGACTCCGAGCCCGTGGCGCTCGTCGGGATCCCGGCGGGGTCGGTGCCGGACGTCGTGCGCGCACCCGCCGGGACGACCGACGTCGGCACGCTCGCGCGCGGGCTCGACACGGGCGACGCGGCCATGGGGCCGGCCCTGCCCGCGGGCGTGACCGGCCTCACCGTCGCCGTGACGGCGAGCGCGGCCGTCGACGAGGCCGAGCGAGAGACGCTCGGCCTGGACATCGCGCGGCCGCTCCTGACCGAGGTCGAGGACGGCCGCTCGCTCGGTGTCCGCGTGTGGCTCGCCGCGGCCGACGGGACCCTCGCGCTCCTCGACGGCGGCACGCTCGACTACGACCTCGACGCCGACGGCGACGGCCGCCTCCCGGTCGGACCGACGCCCACGACCCACCGGCTCGACGTCGAGCTTCCCGCGGGCGCTCCTCGCGAGTGGTCGCTGGCCGGCATCGACCTGCAGGTCTCCGGCGCACCCCTGCCGCTCGTCGTCGCGGCGCGCGTCGACGCGGTCACGGCCCGCACGCCCGGCGGCGAGGCTCCCGTCGACCTCGGCGGGACCTCGTGGTCGTCGGCACCCGGCGTGACGACGCGGACGCTCGAGGCCGACGTCGCGCAGGACGGGCCGGGCGTCGCCCTGCGACCCGCCGACGCCCAGGCGGCACGCGTGCGGCTGGTGCCGGGGGAGGGCTCGGCCGAGCCCGTGCCCGTGGCCGTGTCCGCGCCGCTCGCCGACGCGCTCGGCCTCGCCCCCGGCCACGGCTTCGAGCTCACGACGGCCGGCAGCCGCCTGCCCGTGACGGTGGCCTCGGTGGTCGGGGTCGTTCCGGGCGAGCTGCGGCCCTTCGCCGCGGTCGCCGACCTGGCCGCGCTCCACGCCGCCCTGCTGCGGACGACCACCCAGCTCCCGCGACCGGGGGAGGTGTGGGTCGCGGCCCGTGCACCGGGTGACATGCCGGTGGTCGCGCGCCACGCCGCCACGATCGCGGGCGA
>JAPSLQ010000175.1 GCA_031180595.1 Isoptericola sp.
GATCGCGGAGGCGCCGACGGCGCCCACCCCGAGGGCGGCGGCGGTCCCGACGACGACCCAGCGCTTGGTGACGGACGGCTTCATGGCTTCTCCCTGGTGGTCGTGCCCGGTGGTGCTCCACCGGCCTGGTGCTCACCAGCCTGCGGGGCCCACATGAGACGCCGAGGTGAACCGGATGAGAGCTCTCTCATCCGGGCGTCCGGCCCAGCACCGCCGCGAAGGGCTGGCAGGATCGCCGCGTGCCCTCCTACCGCGTGAGCCTCGCCGTCGGGACGCTGCGGCCCGGCGTCGACCCCGCGACCGTCCTGCCCGCCGCGGCCGACGCGGCCCGGGCGCTGGCCACGGTCGAGGCGGCGGACGTCGGCGTCGTGCGCGGGCAGGCGCGCATCACCGTGCGCTTCACCGCGGACACCGACGACGCCGCCCACGTCGTCGCCGACGCCGTCCGCGCGCGTGCCGCGCAGCTCGCCGTGACCTCCGACGGTCGTCTCACCCGCCGCTGGGGAGCCGCTGGCACCCGGCGTGACGAGGTCGGTCAGCGCAGCCGACGCCCGACCACGATGCCGACGGCCGCCCCCACCAGGAGCAGCCCGAGCGCTCCGACCACGAGCGCCGTCACCAGCGTCGGGTACGCCGCGGGCATGAACGTGGTGTCCGACAGCGGGGCGTAGGCGAACCACCCGAACGACGGCCGGGCACGGGACCAGAGCAGGACCGCGAGCGCCACGGCGATGACCCCGACGACCGCCGACGCCGCAGCCACCACCTGGTGGCGTGGCCGGTCGGGCGAGGGAGTCGGCTGCTGCGGGACTGAGGGCGGGGTGCTCACGCCGCCACCCCACCAGCACCGCGACGCGGAGTCAACGACCGGCGACGGGCGGTTGCGGCTCTCGCGAGCAGGGCGACGGCCCTGACCGCCCGGCCGCCGTCGCGGGCCTGCGAGCTGGGACGTCCGCGCGGCCGCAGGCCGAAGTCACTACCGTAGGGACCGCCGTCGGACGCTCGACGGCGCACCCGTCCGCACGAAGGAAGAGCAGGCATGACCACCTCCCCCGTCGACGCCACCACGACCCCGGCCTGGGGCGAGCTCCAGACGCACCACCAGGTGTTCCGCGGCGACCTGCGCGGCTGGTTCGCCTCGGACCCGGGCCGGGCCGAGCGGCTGAGCCACACGGCGGGCGACCTGTTCGTGGACCTGTCCAAGAACCTCGTGACGGACGAGACGCTGGCCCTCCTCCTCCGGCTCGCGCACGACGTCAACCTGCCCGAGCGCATCGAGGCGATGTTCACCGGCGAGCACATCAACGTGACCGAGGACCGTGCCGTGCTGCACACCGCGCTGCGCCGCGCGCCGGGCACGCAGCCGCCGCTCGTCGTCGACGGCCAGGACGTCGACGCCGACGTGGCCGCGGAGCTCGAGAAGATGAGCGCGTTCGCGGACAAGGTCCGGTCGGGCGAGTGGACCGGCGTCACCGGCAAGCCCGTGCGCACGGTGGTCAACATCGGCATCGGCGGCTCGGACCTCGGCCCGGTCATGGTGTACGAGGCGCTCAAGCCCTACCTGAAGGAGGGCCTCGAGGCGCGGTTCGTCTCCAACATCGACCCGACCGACGTCGCGCAGAAGACGGCCGACCTCGACCCCGAGACCACGCTGTTCATCGTCGCGTCGAAGACGTTCGGCACGCTCGAGACGCTGACCAACGCACGCCTCGCGCGCGCGTGGCTGTGGGAGCGCCTCGTCGCGGCGGGCGCGATCGAGGACACCGACGAGGCGCGGCAGGCCGCCGTCGGGCAGCACTTCGTCGCCGTGTCGACCGCGCTCGACAAGGTCGAGGCGTTCGGCATCGACCCGGCGAACGCGTTCGGGTTCTGGGACTGGGTCGGCGGGCGGTACTCGGTCGACTCGACGATCGGCACGTCGCTCGCGATCGCGTTCGGCCCGGAGGCGTTCCGCGAGCTCCTCGCCGGCTTCCGCGCGATGGACGAGCACTTCCGCACCGCGCCGTTCGAGTCCAACGTGCCCGTCCTCATGGGCCTGCTCAACGTCTGGTACACGAACTTCCTCGGCGCGCACACGCACGCGGTGCTCCCGTACACCCAGCAGCTGCACCGCTTCCCCGCCTACCTGCAGCAGCTCACGATGGAGTCGAACGGCAAGTCGGTGCGCTGGGACGGCTCTCCCGTGACGACCCAGACGGGCGAGGTGTTCTGGGGCGAGCCCGGCACCAACGGTCAGCACGCGTTCTACCAGCTCATCCACCAGGGCACGCGGCTCGTCCCGGCGGACTTCATCGCCGTCGCGACGCCCGCCTACCCGCTGACCGACTCCGACGGCGACGGCAAGACCGTCGAGCCCGGTGCCGACGTGCACGAGCTGTTCCTCGCCAACTTCTTCGCGCAGACCAAGGCGCTCGCGTTCGGCAAGACGGCCGACGAGGTGCGTGCCGAGGGCACCGCCGAGGACATCGTCCCGGCCCGGGTGTTCTCGGGGAACCGCCCGACGACGTCGATCATGGCGCCCGCGCTCACACCGTCGGTCGTCGGCCAGCTCGTCGCCCTGTACGAGCACATCACGTTCGTCCAGGGCGTCGTGTGGGGCATCGACTCGTTCGACCAGTGGGGCGTCGAGCTCGGCAAGAAGCTCGCGCTCGAGATCGCGCCCGCCGTCTCTGGCGACGACGCAGCGCTCGAGTCGCAGGACTCGTCGACCGCCGCGCTCATCCGGTACTACCGCCGGCACCGCTCCTGACGGCTCGGCTCGGCTACCCGGCCGACGGCTCCGGTGCGTACACCAGGCGCACGACGCCGGTCGGGTAGCTCTCCGAGCGCAGCAGCCGCATCGGGTGCACGCCGTCACCCTCGTCGAACAGCCGCATCCCGGACCGCGCCGCGACGGGGTGCACGAGCAGGCGCAGCTCGTCGAGCAGCCCGGCGGCGAGCAGCTGCCGGACCACCGAGATGGACCCGGGGATGAGCACACCCTTGGTCGCGGAGTCGGCGCGGAGGGCCTTGACGGCGTCGAGCAGGTCGCCGGAGACCAGCTCGGTGTTGCGCCAGCCCGGCTCGAGCGCCTGGCGCGTCACCACGATCTTGCGCATGTCGCCGATGATCTTGGCGAACTCGGCGTCCTCGTCTCCCGCGGTCTCGCGGTCGGGCCAGGCCCCCGCGAAGCTGTCGTAGGTGACGCGGCCGAGCAGCAGCGTGTCGGCGGCGTCGTAGTCCTCCGACACGGCGGCACCCATGTTCTCGTCGAAGTACGGAAAGTGCCAGGTCTCGTCGGGCTCGACGACGCCGTCGAGCGCGATGAAGAGGGTCGAGATGATCCGTGCCATGGTGCTGCTCCTTCTCGAGGGGACGTCGGACGGGTAGACGGTCGCGGGAGCGTGAACTCGTCGGCCGGTGCGGAGCACCCGGCGGGCCGGCGGGGGCCCTGGTCCCTAGGATCGGCCCATGGCGTCACTCGACCCGAAGGCGATCCTTGCCGGACGCACGCCCGGCCGCGCCTCGGTGGGCGCGATCCTGACGATCGTGGTGTCCTCGCTCGCGCTCCTCGTTGTGCTCGGGTACCTGGCGCTCGACGGACCGTCGTTCGCGGTCGGGCTGGTGCTGGCGATGCTGCCGCTGCCGCTGCTGCTCGCCGGCGTGCTCGCCCTCGACCGGCTCGAGCCCGAGCCGCCCGACGCGCTGCTGCTCGCGTTCCTCTGGGGCGCGGGCATCTCCGTGCTGCTCGCGATGCTGCTCAACACCGCGGGTCTCGTGCTCGTCTGGGCGCCGCTGCTCGGCGACGACCAGGGCTTCTTCGTCACCGCGACGGTCGTGGCGCCGGTCGTCGAGGAGACGCTCAAGGGCCTGGTCCTCCTCGGGTTCCTCTGGTTCCGCAGGCACGAGCTCAACGGACCGACGGACGGCATCATCTACGGCTCGATGGTCGGCCTGGGGTTCGCGACGATCGAGAACATCAGCTACTACATGGCCGCCGATCCGGAGGCCGTCGCCGGCACGTTCGTGCTGCGCGGGATCCTGACGCCGCTCGTCCACCCCCTGTGCACGTCGCTCACGGGCGTCGGCGTCGCGACGGCGGCGCTCCGCGAGCCGGGCCGCGGCCGCGTCGGCCCCGTCCTGGCCGGCCTGCTCGGCGCGATGCTGCTGCACGCCGTGTGGAACGGGATGACGATCTTCGGCTTCGGGGGCCTCGTGATCGCGTACGGGATCGGGTTCCTCGTGCTGCTGGGGCTGCTCGGCGTCGTGCTCGCCGACCGTCGCCGCATCGTCGCGCTCATCGGCCAGCACCTTCCCCAGTACGCCCGTACCGGCGTCGTCACCGACGCCGACCTGCGCATGCTCTCGACGCTCCCCGGCCGCAGGCAGGCCCGGAGGTGGGCGCACGACAACCTCGGCCGCGGGCCGGAGCGCGCGATGCGGGACTACCAGCAGGCCGCGACGGAGCTCGCCATGCTGCACCGCCGCTACGAGCGGGGGCTCGTCGAGCAGAGCGACTTCGAGCGCAGGCGCCAGGACCTCCTGCTCCTCATGCACGTGGCACGGCAGGTGTTCTTCCCGAGCGGCTTCGTCCGCTGACGACGGTTGCGCAACCGATGGTTGCGTCTATAGCGCCGGCGGGCTATCCTCATGTGCAACCAAACGTTGCAGGAGGATGCGATGAAGGACGCCATGGAGCTCGGGACCCTCGAGCGAGAGATCTACGTCGACGCGCCGCCCGAGATCGTCTTCGAGGTGGTGAGCAGCCCCGACCACGTCAGCCAGTGGTGGCCTGACGAGGCCCGCTACGACCCGGTGCCCGGCGCCTCGGGCGAGATCGTCTTCGGGGACCCGGACGCCGGCGGGGTGGCGCAGCAGCTCACCGTGGTCGAGGCGCAGCCACCGCGGACGTTCTCGTTCCGCTGGACGCACCCGACCGGCGAGACGGCGGCTGAGGGCAACTCGCTGCTCGTCACCTTCCAGCTGACGCCGTCGGGCGACGGGACGTTGCTCCGCATGACGGAGACCGGCTTCCGCGAGATGGGCTGGGAGGCGGCCGTCCTCGAGGAGGAGTACCAGGGCCACGTCACCGGCTGGGACTACTTCCTGCCGCGCCTGACCCGGTACGTCGCGGCACTGGAGGTCCGGCCGTGAGCACCGCCGCGGTGGCCGAGCAGGTCGACGACGAGCTCTGGTCGGCGATCGGGGACCCCACCCGCCGCCGGATGCTCGACCTGCTCCTTATCGACGGCGAGGGCACCGCCACCTCGCTCGGCCAGCGGCTGCCGGTCACGCGGCAGGCCGTGGCCAAGCACCTGGCCGTCCTCGACCGCGTCGGGCTCGTCCGAGCCACGCCGGCGGGCCGGGAGAAGCGGTACCGGGTGGACGACGCGCAGCTCGCCCGGGCCGCCGAGCAGCTGGCCACGGTGGGGTCGACCTGGGACGCCCGCCTGCAGCGGATCAAGC
>JAPSLQ010000176.1 GCA_031180595.1 Isoptericola sp.
CTGCCGCCCTTGGCGAGCTTCGCGACCTCGGCGAGCGTCGCCATCGTGGTGTCGCCGGGCGTGGTCATCGCCAGGGCACCGTGCGCCGCGCCGTACTCGACGGCCTCCTGCAGCGAGCCCAGCTCCATGAGCCCGTACGCGAGGCCCGACGCGAAGGAGTCGCCGCCGCCGACTCGGTCGAAGATCTCGAGGTCCGGCCGGTGCGTCGCCTCGACGAAGCCCTCGGCGCGCGACCAGGCGATGGCGCCCCAGTCGTTGCGCGAGGCGGTCTTGACCCCGCGCAGCGTCGTCGCGATCACCTGGAAGTTCGGGTACGCCTCCGCCGCCGTGCCGATCATGGCGCGGAACGCACCGGTGTCGAGGTCGGTGAGGTTCTCGTCGACGCCCTCGACCTCGAAGCCGAGCGAGGCGGTGAAGTCCTCCTCGTTGCCGATCATGACGTCGACGTGCGACGCGAGCCGGCGGTTGACCTCGCGGGCCCGCTCGACGCCGCCGATGCCCTTCCACAGCGACGGGCGGAAGTTGAGGTCGTACGACACGATCGTGCCGTGGCGGCGGGCCGCGGACATCGCCGCCTCGGCCACCTCGGCGGTCGACTCGGACAGCGCCGCGAAGATGCCGCCCGTGTGGAGCCACCGCACACCCGAGCCGAACAGCGCGTCCCAGTCGACGTCGTCGGGCTGCATCTGCGCGATCGCGGTGTTGCCGCGGTCGCTGACGCCGACCGCCCCGCGCACGCCGTAGCCGCGCTCGGTGAAGTTGAGGCCGTTGCGCACCGACCGGCCGATGCCGTCGTAGTCGCGCCACTGCACCCAGGAGGTGTCCAGGCCGCCCGTGAGCATGAAGTCCTCGACGAGGCGGCCGACCTCGTTGTCCGCGAGCGCGGTCACGACGGCGCCGCGCAGGCCGAAGCAGCGGCGGAGCCCGCGCGCGACGTTGTACTCGCCGCCGCCCTCCCAGGCGTCGAAGGTGCGCGCGGTGCGGATGCGGCGATCGCCCGGGTCGAGCCGGAGCATGACCTCGCCGAGCGCGACGACGTCGTACCGGCACTCGGCGGCGGGACGGACGGTGAGGGACGGGCTGCTCATCGGGTGGTCTCCTTCTGGGTCAGGGCGACGGCGTCGCGGGTGCGGCGGGTGATCTCGTCCCAGTCGCCCGCGGTGACGAGCGACTTCTCGACCATCCACGAGCCGCCGACGGCGAGCACCGGCTTCAGGCCGAGGTAGTCGCCGAGGTTGTCGGCGTTGACCCCGCCGGTCGGCACGAACCGCAGCTGCGGGAACGGCGCGGCGAACGCCTTGATGGCGGACGGCCCGCCGACGACGGAGGCCGGGAAGAGCTTGACCACCTCGACGCCCAGGTCGAGCGCGGCCATGATCTCGGTCGGCGTCGCCACGCCCGGCAGCACGGGGATGCCGTGCTCCTGCGAGCGCCGCACCACGGCCTCCGACAGGCCCGGCGAGACGACGAACCGCGCGCCCGCTGCGACGACGTCGTCGACCTGCGACGCGGTGGTCACGGTGCCCGCGCCCACGATCACGTCGGGCTGGTTGGCGGCTACCGCGCGGATCGCGTCGAGCCCGCCGGCGGTGCGCAGCGTGATCTCGGCGACGGGAAGGCCGCCGGCGACCAGCGCGTCGGCGAGGCGGGCGCCCTGCTCGGCGCCGTCGACGACGACGACGGGCACGAGCCGGTGCGCGGCCAAGGTCTCGAGGACGGTGTCAGGGGATGACATCGAGGCTCCGTTTCGCTATGGTGAACGCCAGTTGTTCAGAACGGAACGCAATCTACCCCACGGAGGAACGGTGACCCAAGCCGGCCCGGCGGACGCGGCGAGCCCGCTCGGCAGCGTGGACAAGGCGCTGCTGACGCTCGACACCCTCGCGCGGGCCGGTGCGCAGGGGGTGTCCCTCGCCGCGCTCGCCGCCGAGGTCGGGGCGAACAAGTCGACGCTGCACCGCACGCTCGCCGCCCTGCGGCACCGCGGCTACGCCGAGCAGGCCCACGACGGCACGTACCGTCTGGGGCCCGCCGTGCTGGCCCTCGGCAGCGCGTTCCTCGCCGAGGAGAACCTCCCCGCACTGCTGCGGCCGGCGCTCGAGGCGCTGTGCGCCGAGGTCGACGAGCTCGTCCACCTCGGCGTGCTCGCGGGCCGCGAGGTCGTCTACCTCGACAAGGTCGAGCCGCAGCGCGCCGTGCGCGTGTGGTCCGCGGTCGGACGGCGGCGCCCCGCCGCCACCACCGCGCTCGGGCGGGCGCTGCTCGCGGCCGGGCCGCTCCGGGACGTCCGGCCCGAGAACGCAACGCCCGACGAGGCCACGCCCGACGAGGCAACGCCCGACGAGGCCACCCTCGCCGCGTACGCGGGCTCGGACACGTCCACGGCCCGGCTCCGCGACGTGCTCGCCGAGGCGCACCGCACCGGCGTCGCGGCCGAGACCGAGGAGAACGAGGCCGGGATCGCGTGCGTCGCGGTGGCCCTGCTGCGCGCGGGGCGTCCCGTCGCGGCCGTCTCCATCACCGCACCGGCCGAGCGGCTCACGGGCGAGGGCCGTGCGGAGCGCGTCGCCGCGCTGCGCGACGTCCTGCCCGCCCACCTGCCCGCCGGGCTGACGATCCCCTCGGCGTGACCCGCCGCCGTCGGGCACGATGGCTCCCATGACGGCCCAGGGCGCACGCAACCCGCTCGACATCCTGTTCATCGGCGGCTCGGGCGTCATCAGCGCCGCCTCCGTGACGCGGGCGGTGGCCCTCGGCCACCGCGTCACGGTGCTCAACCGCGGCCGCTCCACGACGCGCCCCCTCCCCGACGACGTCGAGACGCTCGTCGCGGACGTCGCCGACGACGCCGCGGTCGACGCGGCGGTGCGCGGGCGCGAGTTCGACGTGGTCGCCCAGTTCCGGGCCTTCTCCCCCGACCACGTGGCGCACGACGTCGAGCGGTTCACCGGGCGCACCGGCCAGTACGTGTTCGTGTCGTCCGCGTCGGCGTACCAGACGCCGCCGGCACGGCTGCCGGTCACCGAGGCGACGCCGCTGCGCAACCCGTTCTGGCACTACTCGCGCGACAAGATCGCGTGCGAGGAGGTCCTGCTGCGCGCGCACCGCGCGGACGGGTTCCCCGCGACGATCGTCCGCCCGAGCCACACCTACGACCGCACCCTCATCCCCACCACCGGCGGCTGGACCGACGTCGCGCGGATGCGCGCCGGGCGGCCCGTGGTCGTGCACGGCGACGGCACGAGCCTGTGGACGCTCACGCACACCGAGGACTTCGCGGTCGGGTTCACGGGGCTGCTCGGGCACCCGCTTGCCGTCGGCGACGCGTTCCAGATCACGGGGACGCACGCGCCCACGTGGGACCAGGTCTACACGTGGCTCGCGCGCGCCGCCGGCGTGGACGGGCCGGAGCTCGTGCACGTCGCCTCCGAGACGATCGCCCGCGTGCTGCCCGACGTCGGGCCCGGCCTGCTGGGCGACAAGGCGCACTCGATGGTGTTCGACTGCGCCAGGCTCCAGACCCTCGTGCCGGAGTTCGGCACCACGATCACGTACGACCAGGGCGCCGTCGAGCAGGTCGCGTGGTACGACGCGCACCCCGAGGCCCAGCACGTCGACGCCGCGCTCGACGCCGGCTTCGACCGGCTCGTGGAGCACGCCCGCGCGATCTGAGCCGTGCGGCCGTCAGCGGGCGAGCCAGCCTCCGTCGACGGCGAGCACCTGGCCGTGCACGTACGCCGCGGCCGGGGACGCGAGGAACACGACCGCGCCCCCGAGGTCGTCCGGCGAGCCCCACCGGCCGGCCGGGATCCGGGCGGAGATCTGCTCCGACCGCACCGGGTCGGCCAGCAGCGCGGTGTTCATGTCGGTGGCCATGTAGCCCGGCGCGACGGCGTTGACGTTGACGCCCCGGCCGGCCCACTCGTTGCACAGCGCCTTGGTCAGCTGCGCCACCGCACCCTTGCTCGCCGCGTACGCGGGGACCGTGATGCCGCCCTGGAAGCTCAGCAGGGACGCGACGTTGACGATCTTGCCCGCGCCTCGGTCCAGCATCGGGCGGCCGAAGAGCTGGCAGAGCCGGAACACGGCCCGCAGGTTGACCTGCAGCACCGCGTCCCAGTCCTCGAGCGGGAAGTCCACCGCCGGGTGGCGCTGCTGCGTGCCGGCGTTGTTGACGAGCACGTGCACGTCGGACGCCGCGAGCACGCGCTCGGCCGCGCTCTCGACCGAGGCGGTGTCGCCCAGGTCGACCGGCTCGAACCGCAGCTCGCGGCCCAGGCCGTCCGCGTGCCGCGTCAGCGCCTCGCCGGGTCCGGACCGCGCCATGACGACGACGTCCGCGCCGGCGTCGAGCAGCGAGCGCGTGATCCCCTCCCCGAGCCCCCGGGCGCCACCGGTCACGACGGCGGTCGACCCCTCGAGCGAGAACGGGCTCATGCGCGGTCCGCCTTGTCGGCGTCGGGCGTCACGAGCACCTTGAGCGCGCCCCTGCCGTCCGCCGCGGCCGCGACCGCCGCGGCGACGTCGGTCAGGTGGAACGCCCGCGTGGGCAGCGCCTCGAGCCCGAGCGCGCCGTCGGCGACGAGCTGGATCGCCCGCACGACGTCGTCGCGCGTGTACACGCGCACGCCCCGCACGACGAGCTCCTTGAAGCAGACGTCGCGCAGGTCGACCGGAGCCGGCGCCTTGTGCACGCCGACGACGACGACCGTGCCGAGGACGCGCGTGGCCGTCGTCAGCTCCGGCGCGACGGCGGGGTGGCCCGCGGCGTCGAACGTGACGTCCGCGCCCTCGCCGTCCGTGAGCTCCAGCACGACCTCGGTGAGGGTCCGGCCGACGGGGACGACCGTGAGCCCGAGGTCGGCGAGGACGCCCCGCCGCCACTCCGACGGCTCGCTCACGACGACGCGGGCCGCGCCGGCGTGGCGGGCGACGAGCGCCGTGAGGACGCCGATGGGCCCACCGCCGGCGACCGCGACGACGTCGCCGGCGGCGACGCCCGCGGTGGTGACCGCGTGGACCGCGACGGCGAGAGGCTCGACGAGCGCACCGACGCGCGGGTCCACGTGCGACGGGAGCTCGTGCAGCACCTCGGGCGGCAGCGCCACGAAGCGCGCGAGCCCGCCCGGCGCGTCGATCCCGTAGAGCTTCAGGTCCCGGCACACGTGGGTCGCGCCCGTGCGGCACGCGCGGCAGCGACCGCACGAGATGAGCGGCTCGACGACGACCGTCGCCCCGGTGGCGGGACCCGAGGCACCGGCGCGGACGACCGTGCCGACGATCTCGTGCCCCGGCACCAGGCCCTTCTCGGCGCGGGGGTGCTTGCCGTGCACGATCGCGAGGTCGGTCCCGCAGATGCCGTCGTAGGCGACCTCGACGAGGGCCCAGCCGGGCGGGACGTCGGGCACCGGCACGTCGCGCACCGCGACGACG
>JAPSLQ010000014.1 GCA_031180595.1 Isoptericola sp.
GCCGCTGACACCCAGCCGCTGACACCGAGCCGCCGGCCCCCTGCCGGGCTATAGGCTCACCTGTCATGACCGACACCCCAGGCGCCCTGCTCGGCCCCGCGGAGATCCGCGAGCTGGCAGGGCGTCTGGGCGTCCGGCCCACGAAGACCCTCGGCCAGAACTTCGTGCACGACGGCGGCACGGTCCGCAAGATCGTGCGCGCGGCCGGGGTGCGTCCGGGCGACCGCGTGGTCGAGGTGGGGCCGGGCCTCGGCTCCCTCACGCTCGGGCTGCTCGAGGCGGGCGCGTCCGTCGTCGCCGTCGAGATCGACCCGGTGCTCGCCGGTCAGCTCGCGGAGACGGTCGAGGCGCACCTGCCGGGGGCCGACCTGGAGGTCGTCCGCGCCGACGCGCTCGACGTCTCCTCGCTCCCCGGCGACGCGCCGACGGCGCTCGTGGCCAACCTCCCGTACAACGTCGCGGTGCCCGTGCTGCTGACGTTCCTCGAGCGGTTCGGGTCCCTCGAGCGGGTGCTGGTGATGGTGCAGGCCGAGGTCGCCGACCGGCTCGCGGCCGAGCCCGGCTCGAAGGTGTACGGCGTGCCGTCGGTCAAGGCCGCCTGGTACGCCGACGTGCGCCGGTCGCTGAACGTCAGCCGCACGGTCTTCTGGCCGGTGCCCAACGTCGACTCCGCGCTCGTCGCCATGGAGCGGCGCGAGCCGCCGTCGACCACCGCGACCCGCGCGCAGGTGTTCGCCGTCGTCGACGCCGCGTTCGCCCAGCGCCGCAAGACGCTCCGCGCGGCGCTGTCCGGGCTGTTCGGCTCGGGAGCCGTCGCGGAGGCCGCGTTGCGCGCCGCGGGCGTCGACCCTGCCCTGCGCGGCGAGCGGCTCGGCGTCGTCGACTTCGCGCGCATCGCCGAGCAGCTGCCCGCGTCCGCCGTGCAGCAGGGCGGTCGCGCTGGCACGGTGGAGGCGTGACCTCCTACCTCGCCGCCGCACCGCAGCCGTCGGTGCGCGTGCGCGCGCCCGGCAAGGTGAACCTCTCCCTGCGCGTGGGGTCGGTCCAGGAGGACGGCTACCACCCGCTCGTGACCATCTTCCAGGCGGTCGCGCTCTACGAGGAGGTCAGCGCGACGCAGGTTCCCGCCGGCTCGGGCGTGTCGATCACGGTCGACGGGCCGCAGGCGGACCGCGTCCCGCTCGACGAGTCGAACCTCGCGTGGCGCGCGGCCGAGGCGCTCGCGACGCGGACCGGCGTCGAGCCCGACGTCGCCCTGCACGTGACCAAGGGCGTGCCGGTCGCCGGAGGCATGGCCGGAGGGTCGGCGGACGCCGCCGCGACGCTCATCGCGTGCGACGCCCTGTGGGACACCGGCCTGCCGAGGACCGAGCTCGCCGCCGTCGCGGCCGAGCTGGGCTCCGACGTCCCGTTCCCCCTGCTGGGACACACGGCCGTCGGCACCGGGCGCGGGCACCTGCTGACGCCCGCCATGACGCGCGGCGAGTTCCACTGGGTCTTCGCGGTGCGCGACGACGGGCTCGCGACCCCCGAGGTCTACCGCCGCTTCGACGAGCTCATGGCCGGCCAGGAGCACGACGTCGAGCTGGCCGACGAGGCGCCGCTCATGCACGCGCTGCGCGCCGGGGACCCGCACGCCCTGGGCGCCGCGCTGCACAACGACCTCGAGGCGGCGGCGCTGTCGCTGCGTCCCGAGCTCGAGCGCACGCTCGCCCTGGCGCGCGAGGGCGGGGCGCTGGGCGCCGTCGTGTCCGGGTCCGGGCCGACCGTCGCGGCGCTCGCGCGGTCGCGGCAGCACGCCCTCGCGATCGCCGCGACGTGGACGGCCGAGGGCGCGGCCGACACCGTGTGGTGCACCACCGGCCCCGCCCAGGGTGCGCGTCTGCTCTCCTGACCCGGCTCAGAGGTGCTTGCGCAGCCAGGCGAGCGTGGGCGCGAAGCGGTACTCCTGACCGCCCTCGTGCCTGTTGTACGGGTAGACGTCGATGTGCTTCTCGGTGCCGGCCCAGCCGTTGTAGGCGGCGTAGACGGTCGACGGCGGGCAGACGTCGTCCATGAGCGCCACCGAGAACAGTCCCGCGGCCCGGGCACGGCGGGCGAACGACGCGCCGTCGAGGTAGGACAGCGTGCGCCAGACGGCGTCGGCGTGCTCGCGGTGGACCGAGAGGTACTTCGTGATCTCGCCGTACGGGTGGCTGTCGGTGATCTGGACCGCGCGCCGGAAGTGGCACAGGAAGGGCACGTTCGCGACGAGGGCGGCGACGTCGGGCACCAGGCCCGCGACCGCGATCGAGATGCCGCCGCCCTGGCTCGTTCCGCCGACGGCGACGCGCGCCGGGTCCACGCCGGGAAGCAGGCGAGCGGCGTCGACCGCACGGACCCCGTCGGTGAAGACCCGGCGGTAGTAGTGCTCGTGCGGGTCCAGGATCCCGCGCGTCATGAAGCCGGGGGAGGCGGGGCCCGAGCCCACGGGGTCGGGCGTCTCGCCGCCGGAGCCCCAGCCCGAGCCCTGGCCGCGCGTGTCCATGACGAGGTGCGCGAAGCCCGCCGCCGCCAGCCCGAGCCGCTCGTGCGGCAGGCCGCGGCCGCCGCCGTAGCCGAGGTACTCGACCACCGTGGGCAGCGGGCCCTCGGCCCGCGCGGGGCGCACGAACCAGCCCTTGACCGGGTGGCCCCCGAACCCCGGGAACGTGACGTCGTCGACCACGATCTCGGTGAGGCCCGCGTCGACGCGCTCGAGCACGGGCGCGGGGTCGAACCCGCGGGCCTCGGCCAGGGTGGTCGTCCAGAACTCGTCGAAGTCGGCGGGCTCGTCGATCGTGGGCGTGTAGGTCTCGAGCTGCTCGAGCGGCAGGTCGAACTGGGCCATCGGGTCCTCCGGGTCGTGACTGCGGTGTCCGCCCGAAGGGTAGCCCCGGCACGGTCCCGGGACGGGCCGGGTCCGCGCGAGCCACTATCCTGAGGGTCACTGCAAGCGAAGCTGCGTCCGCGGCGCACGACGTCGGTGTCGCGCCCGCGTCGAGGAAGGGGCGCCGTGCGACGCGGGACCAACCTGCCGCGTGTCGGGGACTTCAACCAGATGGTCGTGCTCGACCAGATCCGTCGCGCCGCCGACGGCGTGAGCCGCGTCGAGATCTCCCGGAGCACCGGGCTGTCCCTGCAGACGGTGTCGAACATCGCGGCGCGGCTCGTGACGCGCGGCCTGGTCGTGGAGGGCGAGCGCCGGGTGGAGGGCCGCGGGAAGCCGCCGCGGATGCTGCGCCTCGACCCGCGCGGCGCCTACGCGCTCGGCGTGCACGTCGACCCGGTCGTCGTCACGGCCGTGCTGGTCGACCTCGACGGCGAGCGGGTCGAACGCCGCCGGATCGCGACGCCGACCGGCCCGGCGGCTCTCGTGGACGCGGTCGCCGCGGCGACGCGAACCATGCTCGAGGCGGCGGACGTCCCCCGCGAGGCCGTGCTCGGGCTGGGTGTCGCGGCCCC
This sequence comes from Isoptericola sp., assembly GCA_031180595.1. Taxonomy (GTDB): domain Bacteria; phylum Actinomycetota; class Actinomycetes; order Actinomycetales; family Cellulomonadaceae; genus Isoptericola. The sequence continues at coordinate 3,484 of JAPSLQ010000014.1, forward strand.
CGGCCCCATCGACATGGCGAACGGCCTGGTCATCCACCCCCCGCTCCTGGAGGGCTGGTCCGAGGTGCCGCTGCGCGACGCGCTCGCCGAGGCGACCGGGTTCGGTGTGATCCTCGAGAAGGACGTCAGCGCGGCGATGGTCGCAGAGCTGTGGCGCGGCAACCGGATGCTGCGCGGCACCTCGATCTTCGTCTACGTCGGGTTCGGCATCGCGGCTGCCGTCGCGCACGACGGCGAGCTCTTCGCGGGCAGCTCGCGCAACGCCGGGGAGATCGGTCACCTCATGGTCGACGGTGACGGCCCGCCGTGCGACTGCGGGAACCGCGGGTGCATCGGGGTGTCCGCGGCCCCGGCGACCCTGGTCGCCCAGGCGGTGGCGCGGGGGGTGCTCGACCCCTCCACGCCCCAGGGCTCTCCGGGAGAGCTCGACGCAGCGCTGACCCGCGTCTGCGCGGCCGCCGCCGACGGTGACGCGAGGGCGGCGGAGATCCTGCGGACCGCGGCCCGCCGGGTCGCGCGCGGCATCACCACGGTCGCCGACCTCGTCGACGCCGACGCGGTCGTGCTCGGCGGACCGAGCTGGGAGCGCCTCGCGCCGGCCTTCATCCGCGGGATCCGCGCCGAGCTCGCCGAGCACGCCACCCTGCGCGAGATGCACCCCGTCGAGGTGCTCGGCTCGGCGGTGGGCGAGGACGTGGGTGCGATCGGCGCCGCGAGCCTCGTGCTCGACGACACCTTCACGCCCCGCCCGTCCGGTCTGGTCGCGAGCGTCACCCGCCCCGCAGGGCCGTAGGGCGCTCCCGCGGTGATCCGGCCAGAGCCTTGACAGCATTAACTCCATTCGGTTGAGTTAGTCGCGTCAGCCGCCCGGCGCCGTCGCCGGGCCCCGCACGTGGCAAAGGAGCACCATGCGACTGGCACGACCCCTCGCCGCCGGTACCGCGGCGTCAGCACTCGTCCTCGCCCTCGGCGCCTGCGGCTCCGGCTCGAGCGGGGGTGACGACGGCGCGACGATCAAGATCGCGTACCAGAAGTTCGGCAACTTCACCCAGGCCGACGAGCTGTTCAAGGACGTCAAGGCCGCCTACGAGGCGGACAACCCCGACGTCACCATCGAGCTGGTGCCGATCGAGGCGAGCCAGAACGACTACTTCACCAAGCTCGCGCTCATGAACCGGTCGCCCAGCACGGCCCCGGACCTCATGTACGAGGACACCTTCATGATCAAGTCGGACGTCGAGGCCGGTTACCTGCTGCCGCTCGACGACCACCTCGCCGGGTGGGACGACTGGGACCAGTTCGTCGACCAGGCCAAGCAGGCCGGGCTCGGTGACGACGGAAAGACGTACGGCGTGCCGCTGGGGACGGACACGCGAGGCCTGTGGTTCAACAAGGAGGTGCTCGCGAAGGCCGGCCTGCCCGAGGACTGGGCGCCGACGACCTGGGACGAGCTGCTCGAGGCCGCACGCGCGATCAAGGCGGCCGACCCGGACGTCATCCCGCTCAACGTGTACTCCGGCAAGCCGATGGGCGAGGCGTCCTCCATGCAGGGCTTCGAGATGCTCCTGTACGGCACCGGCGGCACGCTCTACGACGTCGAGTCGTCGCGCTGGGTCGTCGGGTCGCAGGAGTTCGTGGACTCCCTCGAGTTCATCGAGACGATCTACACCGAGGGCCTGGCACCGACGCCGCAGCAGGCGCTCGACCCCAACGTGGGCAACACGGTCTCGGCAGAGTGGCTCCCGCAGGGCAAGCTGGGCATCGCGCTCGACGGGTCCTGGATGCCGGGCACCTGGCTCGACGACGGTGCGGCGCCGTGGCCCGAGTGGACCGAGGTCATGGGTACCGCGGCCATGCCGACGCAGCACGGTCAGGAGCCCGGTGCGGTGAGCATGTCGGGCGGCTGGACGATGGCGATCGGTGCCGGCACGGAGAACCCCGACGTCGCGTTCGACGTGCTGACGTACGCGATCGACAAGGAGAACGCGCTGCGTTTCGCGATCGAGAACAGCCAGATCGCGGTGCGCACCGACGTCGCCGAGGAACCGTCCTACGCCGAGGCCAACCCGACGGTGCCGTTCTTCTCCGACCTCGTCGAGGTGACGCACTTCCGGCCGGCGACGTCCGACTACGCCCAGATCTCCAACGCGATCCAGGTGGCGATGGAGTCCGTCATGACGGGGCAGCAGTCACCCGAGGAGGCAGCCGCCGTCTACGACGAGGCCGTGATCGGCCTGGTCGGCGAAGAGAACACCACGGCCGGATGACGTCCGTGACCGCGCCCCTCGCCCCCGCGGGGGCGAGGGGAGCGGGGCCCGTGCGGCCCCGGCGGACCCCGGCGCGCCGCACGGCCGGCCGCCTCGTCCCCCTGGTCCCCGCCACCGCCCTGCTCGCGCTGTTCATGCTCGGGCCCGTCGTCTGGTCCTTCTACGGCTCGTTCACCAACGCCGCGCTCACGGGACCGAACGCCGCGAACCCCGAGTGGGTGGGACTGGAGAACTACCTCCAGCTCCTCTCGGACCCGAACTTCCCGAAGGCCATCTGGCTGACGGTCCTGTTCGTCATCGCGTCGGCCGTGATCGGCCAGAACGTCGCCGGGCTGGCGCTCGCGATGCTCATGCGCTCGGCCGTGCGCCCGGTGCGGGCGGTCGTCTCCACGCTGGTCGTGACGGCGTGGGTGCTTCCCGAGATCGTGGCCGCGTTCGCCGCCTACGCGTTCTTCCACGCGGACGGCACGATGAACTCGCTCCTCGGGAGCGTCGGGATCGCCGGCCCCGACTGGCTCTTCGAGCACCCGATGCTCGCCGTCATCCTCGCCAACGTCTGGCGCGGGACGGCCTTCTCGATGATGGTCTACTCCGCCGCGATCTCCGAGGTGCCCCCGGAGATCACCGAGGCCGCGACGGTGGACGGCGCCAGCGCCGTGCAGCGCCTGGTCTGGGTGACTCTGCCGACCATCCGCCGCAGCATCTCCACCAACCTCATGCTCACGACGCTCCAGACCCTGTCCGTCTTCACGCTGATCTACGTGATGACGGGCGGCGGCCCCGGCACCGACAGCTCGACGCTGCCGATCCTCGCCTACCAGGAGGCGTTCAAGTTCGCCCAGGTGGGCTACGGCACCGCGATCGCGACGGTGATGCTCGTCATCGGCGCCGTCTTCTCCGTCGTGTACATCCGCAGCCTCAGGCCGGAGGTCGACTGATGGCCCAGACCACCCCCGCGGCCTCGCCCGTGCCCGTCGGCGTCGGAGCCGGCGTCGCCGTCAGCACGCCGGGTACCGCCCACCGACGCCGGAGGCCCCCCTCGGTGGCGAGCTCCGACCCGCGGTCCGCACGCCTGCTGTCGAACGTCGTGCTCGTCGTCGTCGGGCTGTGCTTCCTGCTCCCGCTGGGCTGGATCGTGCTCGCGTCCCTCGACGCGAGCGCCACCCTCGCCGTCCGCGTCCCGGAGGACGTCACGTTCGCCAACTACTCGGCCGTCATGACGCCCGAGCAGACGTGGGTCCCGCTGGCGAACTCGTTCGTCCTGTCCGCCGGCACCGGTCTCATCACGGTCGTGGCGTCCGTCCTGGCCGCCTACCCGCTCTCGCGCTACCGCATGCGCTTCAACAAGCCGTTCATGTACGCCGTCCTGTTCGGCACCTGCCTGCCGATCACGGCGATGATGGTGCCCGTCTACTCGCTGTTCGTGCGGCTCAACCTGCTCGACTCGCTGCCGGGGACCACCTTCTTCATGGCGGCCACGTCGCTGCCGATGGCGATCTGGATGACGAAGAACTTCATGGACTCCGTGCCGATCTCCCTCGAGGAGGCGGCGTGGACCGACGGCGCGTCGGCCATGACGACGCTGCGGCGCGTCGTCCTCCCGCTGATGCGCCCGGGCCTGGCGGTCGTCTTCATCTTCGTGTTCATCCAGGCGTGGGGGAACTTCTTCGTGCCGTTCGTGCTGCTGCTGACCCCGGAGAAGCAGCCGGCCGCCGTGAGCATCTTCGCGTTCTTCGGCCAGTACGGGTCGGTCGCCTACGGCCAGCTCGCGGCCTACTCGATGCTCTACTCCCTGCCCGCCGTCGCGCTGTACGTCCTCGTCTCGCGGCTGTCCGGGTCGTCCTTCGCCCTCGCCGGTGCCGTCAAGGGCTGACGTCCGTCCTGCCGGCGTCGCCGCCCGTCCCTCCTGCCGTCCCTCCAGCCGTCCCTCCAGCGATCCCAGGAGAATCTCCCATGCACGACACCGCCGCCCGCACCGTCGCGCGCCTCGAGCGGTTCGTCCGCGAACGCCTCGAGCCCGCCGTCCACCGCGAGCGCCGCCCGCTCGACGTCACGGCCTGGACGGTCGGCGGGGAGCCCGTCCCGTTCGCCACCGCGGCCGCGGCGACCTACACCCCCTTCACGGTGGGCTCGCCGTGGGGCCGCCCGTGGGACACCGTGTGGTTCCACGTCACCGGTGCCGTGCCCGACGCCTGGCGAGACGGCTCCGCCCCCCGCACCCGGGCCGAGCTCGTCGTCGACCTCGGGTTCACGGGCGCGGGGCCGGGGTTCCAGGCAGAGGGCACCGCGTGGACGCCGGACGGCCGCATCATCAAGGCGGTCGAGCCGCGCAACCAGCACGTGCCGCTCGCCACGGGCCAGGCGCTGCGCGCGGCGGACGGACGGGTCGACGTCTACGTCGAGGCGGCCGCGAATCCTGACGTCCCCGGCGGAGACTGGACCCGACCGACGCCGCTCGGCGACCTCGCCACCGCCGGAGACGCCCCGATCTACACGCTGCGGGCGATGGACCTCGTGCTGGTCGACGAGACCGTCTGGGAGCTGCTGCAGGACGTGCGCGTCCTGGCAGGGCTGGTCAGGGTGCTCCCGGCCACGAGCCCGCGGGCGGCCGAGGTGCTGCGCGCGCTGGAGGACATGCTCGACGCCGTCGACCCCGACGACGTGGCGGGCACGGCACCGGCCGGCCGTGCGGCGCTCGCGGGCGTGCTGGCGAGCCCGGCGACGGCGTCCGCGCACCGTGTGCACGCGGTCGGGCACGCGCACATCGACTCGGCGTGGCTGTGGCCGACGCGCGAGACGGTGCGCAAGTGCGCACGGACGTTCTCCAACGTGCTGTCGCTCATGGACGCCGACCCCGACGTGAAGTTCGCCTGCTCGTCGGCGCAGCAGTACTCGTGGGTCCAGGAGCACTACCCCGAGCTGTTCGAGCGCATCCGCGAGCGCGTGCGCGAGGGGCGGTTCGTGCCGGTGGGCGGCATGTGGGTCGAGTCCGACACGAACATGCCGGGCGGCGAGGCGCTGGCCCGTCAGCTCGTGGCGGGCAAGCGGTACTTCATCGAGGAGCTCGGCGTCGAGCCCACCGAGGTGTGGCTCCCGGACTCCTTCGGGTACACGGCGGCCATGCCGCAGCTCGTGCGGCTCGCCGGCAGCGAGAACTTCCTCACCCAGAAGATCTCGTGGAACGACACCAACACCATGCCGCACCACACCTTCTGGTGGGAGGGCATCGACGGCAGCCGGGTCTTCACCCACTTCCCGCCGGTGGACACCTACAACTCGGACCTCTCCGCCGAGGAGCTGGACCGCGCGGAGCGCCAGTACGCGGAGAAGGGCCGCGCCAACACCTCGCTCGTGCCCTTCGGCTACGGCGACGGCGGCGGCGGTCCCACCCGCGAGATGGTGGCCGCCGCGCGCCGCACGCACGACCTCGAGGGCTCGCCGCGGGTCACGCTGTCCGACCCGCAGGCGTTCTTCGACGCCGCGCGCGCCGAGTACGCCGCACCGCCGACGTGGGTAGGGGAGATGTACCTCGAGTACCACCGCGGCACGTACACGTCGCAGGCGCGGACCAAGCGGGGCAACCGGCGCAGCGAGCACCTGCTGCGCGAGGCCGAGCTCTGGGCCGCGACCGCGGCCGTGCGCTGCGGCGCCCCGTACCCGGCCGAGCGGCTGCAGCGGATCTGGCGCACGGTGCTGCTCCAGCAGTTCCACGACATCCTGCCCGGCTCGTCCATCGCCTGGGTGCACCGCGAGGCGGAGCGGAACTACGCCGAGGTCGCGGCCGAGCTCGAGGAGATCATCGCGTCCGCGCTGCGCGCGCTCGTCGGCGAGGGCGAGGCGACCGTCGCCGTCAACGCCGGTCCGTTCGCGCGCGACGGCGTCGCCGCCCTGGGTGCCGCCGTTCTCGACGGGACGCGGAGGACCGGCACCACGACGCCCGTGCCCGACACCACCCGGGACCGCGGCGGCTGGGTGCTGGAGAACGACCTGGTGCGGGTCGTCGTCGACGCGAACGGCCACGTCGTCTCCGCGGTCGACCGCGCGAGCGGCCGGGAGGCGATCCTGCCCGGTGGACGTGCCAACCTGCTCCAGCTGCACCGCGACGTGCCCAACGAGTGGGAGGCGTGGGACATCGACGAGCACTACCGGCGCACCACGACCGACCTCGTGGACGCGGCGAAGGTCGAGGTCGTCGACGGGGACGCGGGGCCCGCCCTGCGCGTGCTGCGCGAGGTCGGGTCCTCGCGCATCGAGCAGGACATCGAGCTCCCGGCGGCCGGTCGTGGCCTGAGGATCACGACGCGCGTCGACTGGCACGAGCGGCAGAAGCTCCTCAAGCTCGCCTTCCCGCTGGACCTGCACGCCGAGCGCGCGACGTCGGAGATCCAGTTCGGGCACGTGCACCGGCCGACGCACGTCAACACCTCGTGGGACGCCGCGCGGTTCGAGACCGTCGCGCACCGGTGGGTGCACGTCGGCGAGCCGGGCTTCGGCGTCGCGGTGGCGAACGACTCCACGTACGGCCACGACATCACGCGCACGCGGGTCGGCGGCGACGGCGACACGTCCGGCGGCCGTGGCCCGGCCACCGGGACCACGGTGCGGCTCTCCCTGCTGCGTGCCCCCCTCTTCCCGGACCCCGACGCGGACCAGGGCGACCACGTGCTGCGCTGCGAGCTCGTCGTCGGCGCCGGGATCGACGACGCGATCCGGCACGGCTACGCCCTCAACCTGCCCGAGCGCACGGTCACGGGCGGCCACGGGATCGACCCGCTCGTCGCCGTCGACGACGACGCGGTGGTCGTCGAGGCGGTCAAGCTCGCCGAGGACGGCAGCGGCGACGTCGTGGTGCGGCTGTACGAGAGCCGCGGCGGCCGGGCGCGGGCGCGGGTCACCCCGCGGTTCGCGCACTCCGGCGTCGAGGTGACCGACCTGCTCGAGCGCTCGCTCGGCACGCCGGACCGGGACGGCGACGACGTGGTCGTCGAGCTCACGCCGTTCCAGGTCCTCACGCTGCGCGTACGGCGCTGACGAGCACGACCCGAGAACCACCCGAGCACCACCGAGCGAAGGAGAGAACGATGAGGTTCACCAGGATCGTCGGTACGGTCGCCGCGCTGGCCTGCGCGCTGGGGGCGGGGGCGGCCGCCGCCCCTGCGCAGGACCGCGGGCAGCAGGCGAGCGGCGAGGCTCACGGCGCCGGGCACGGCACGCCGCACCGCACCCAGGTGGAACGAGCCGTCGCCAGCTACGAGGCCATGCAGGAGCACCTGTACGTCGACGACGGGTCGGGGCTCTACCTCGAACGCTTCCCCCGGCACGCGGGAGACCGTCCCTACTCCTACGAGTGGCCGTTCTCGCAGGCGCACGTCGCGACGCTCGACCTCACGGGGATGCCGGGCCGCACGGGACGGCAGTTCGTCGACGACCTCGCCGACCGCGAGCGCGGCCAGGAGCACTTCTGGAACGCTGACGGCGGCACGACGGGCCTGCCGGGGTACGACTCCTACGCGCGCGCCCCGTACGGCGACGGCGGCGACATGTTCTACGACGACAACGAGTGGGTCGCCCTCGCGAAGATCCAGCAGTACCTGGCCACGGGCGACGAGGCGGCCCTCGCGCGGGCCGAGGAGATCTTCGAGCTCGTCGTCTCCGGCTGGGACACGGACCCGAGCCACCCGGCGCCGGGTGGCGTCTTCTGGACGCAGGCTGACTGGAGCTCCGACCGCAACACCGTCTCGACCATGCCCGGCGCCCAGCTCGCGACGCGGCTGTTCATGATCACCGGCGAGCAGCGCTACCTCGAGTGGGCCCAGCGGATGGTGGAGTGGACCGACGCGCACCTGCTGGCGCCGAACGGTCTGTACTGGGACAACATCAAGCTCGACGGCACGATCGACGAGCGCCACTTCTCGTACAACCAGGGCGTCCCCGTCGGCACCTACACCCTGCTGTACCAGGCGACCGGTGACGTGACGTACCTGCACAAGGCCGAGTCGATCGCGCGCGCCTCGTACCGGTACTTCGTCACCGAGGGGCGGCTCCACGACCACGAGGTGTTCTTCAACTCCATCTGGTTCAAGAACCTCCTGCTGCTGGAGTCCGTCACCGGCGGCACGCGGTACCGCGAGGCGATGGAGGACTACGCGGAGCGCCAGTGGCGTGAGGTGCGCGACCCCGCCACCGGGCTGTTCCCGGTGCACGGCGAGACCACCGAGCTCCTCGACCAGGCGGCGATGGTGCAGATCTACGCGACCTTGGCCTGGCCGCGCGGCCAGGCGTCGATCCTGTACTGACGCCTCCCGGGCGCGCACGGTCGCCTGCGGCGAGGGCCGTGCACCGGACCGTCCCGGTGCACGGCCCGCGCGGTGACTACCCTCGTACGGTGGCACATCTCCTCGGCGCGGACGGCATCGCGCTGACCATCGGTACTCGGACCCTGCTCGACGACGTCTCGCTCGGCCTCGACGACGGCGACCGCGTGGGCGTCGTCGGTCCCAACGGCGCGGGCAAGTCCACGCTCCTGCGGCTGCTCGCCGGCACGGCCGTGCCCGACGCCGGACGGGTCACCCGCGTGGGCGGCTCGCGGCTCGGCATGCTCGACCAGCGCGACGAGTCCCTGCCCGGCGCGACGATCCGCGACCTCGTGCACGGCGACGACGCGACCCACACGTGGGCGTCGGACTCGCGCATCCGTGAGGTGCACGCGGGGCTGCTCGCCGACCTCGACCTCGACCAGCCGGCGACGACGCTGTCGGGCGGCCAGCGGCGGCGCGTCGCGCTCGCCGCCCTGCTCGTCACCGACCCGGACGTGCTGCTGCTCGACGAGCCGACCAACCACCTCGACGTCGAGGGCGTCGCCTGGCTGGCCGAGCACCTGCAGCAGCGCTACGGCCGTGCGGGCGCCACGGGCGCGCTCGTCGTCGTGACGCACGACCGCTGGTTCCTCGACGCCGTCTGCACGCGGATGTGGGAGGTGCGCGGCGACGGCTCGGGCGCCGTCGACGGGTACGAGGGCGGGTACGCCGCGTACATCCTGGCGCGGGCCGAGCGCGGGCGGCAGGCCGCCGCCGCCGCGGAGAAGCGCGACAACCTGCTGCGCAAGGAGCTCGCCTGGCTGCGCCGCGGGGCCCCGGCGCGCACGTCGAAGCCCAAGTTCCGGCTCGACGCCGCGGCCGCGCTCATCGCGGACGAGCCCGCGCCGCGCGACACGGTCCAGCTCACCCAGATGGCCGCGCGCCGCCTGGGCAAGGACGTGCTCGACCTCGAGGACGTCACGGTGAGCGTGCCCGGCCGCACGCTGCTCGACGGCGTCACGTGGCGGCTCGGGCCGGGCGACCGGTTCGGCGTCGTGGGCGTCAACGGCGCGGGCAAGACGACGCTGCTCGCGCTGCTCGCCGGCCGTCGCGAGCCCGACGGCGGCCGCGTGCGCCGGGGCAAGACGGTCCACGTCGCGGAGCTCAGCCAGGACGTGGGCGAGCTCGACGACGTCGGGCACCTCACCGCCGTGCAGGTGGTCGACCAGGAGAAGCGCACCGTCGTCGTCGACGGCAAGGAGCTCACCGCCGGGCAGCTCACCGAGCGGCTCGGGTTCACGCGCGAGCGCGCGCACACCCCCGTGCGGGACCTCTCGGGCGGCGAGCGCCGGCGTCTGCAGCTGCTGCGGCTGCTCGTGTCCGAGCCCAACGTGCTGCTGCTCGACGAGCCGACCAACGACCTCGACACCGACACCCTCACGGCGGTCGAGGACCTGCTCGACGGGTGGCCGGGCACGCTCGTCGTCGTGTCCCACGACCGGTACCTGCTCGAGCGGGTGTGCGACCGCCAGTGGGCGCTGCTCGGCGACGGGTCGCTGCGCGACCTGCCCGGCGGTGTCGAGCAGTACCTCGGGCTGCGGCGGGCGGCGGCGCTGGCCGGGCAGCCTCGTGACTCGGGGTCCGCCGAGCCCGCGACCGGCCCGTCGTCGGCGGACGTCCGCGCGGCGCGGAAGGCCGTCGCGCGGATCGAGCGGCGGCTCGACCGCATCGCCCAGGAGGAGAAGGCGCTCCACGAGCGGATCGCTGCGGACCCGACGGCGTACGAGGCCGTCGCGCAGCTCGACGCCCGGCTGCAGGAGCTCGCCGCGGAGAAGGAGCAGCTCGAGCTGGAGTGGCTCGAGGCGGCCGAGACGAGCGGCTGAGCCCCGAGCGGCCGGGCGCCTTCGTCCCGGGGGACGGACGACCCCTGTCCGGACCGTGGGCCGCCGAGGATGATGGGGTCTTCGGCCGGACGGCGTGGGAGGACGAGCATGGTCGTGGAGCACGACGGGGCGGACCGCCGCGGGACCCTCGACGACGTGGACCGCGCACTGGTCCACGCGCTGCGCCAGGACGGGCGTGCGACGCTCGCGGCGCTCGCGGGCGTCACGGGGCTGTCGCAGTCGGCGGTCCAGGCGCGGGTGCGCAAGCTCGAGGCGAGGGGCGTCATCGCCGGCTACCGCGCCGTCGTCGACCCGGAGGCGGTGGGCCTGCCCATCACGGCGTTCGTCGAGATCACGCCGCTCGACCAGTCGCAGGCCGACGACGCGCCCGAGCGGCTGCGCGACGTGCCGGGCATCGAGGCCTGCTACTCGGTGGCCGGCAACGCGAACTACCTGCTGCTGGTTCGCGTGCCCTCGCCGAGCGCGCTGGAGGACCTCCTCGGGGTGATCCGCCGGGAGGCCGGCGTCTCGACGCGCTCGACCATCGTGCTGCGCACCTACTTCGACGGGCGCCCGGTCAGCGCCTGAGCACGCCCGTCCCCGCGAGGCGGGCGGAGATTTTGCGGTGGAGACCTGGTGCGACCGGGGATTCTCCTCTACGGTCCCACTATGACCGAGACTCTTTCTCCCGCCATCGCCGTCAGTGCCGACGGCCCGGTCCAGGCCGCGGACGTCCTGGAGGTGCTGCGCCGTCACCTGCTCGTCGACGGCTTCGACCTCGTGCTCGACCTCGAGCGCTCGCACGGCTCGACGCTCGTCGACGCGCGCGACGGCCGTGAGTGGACCGACCTGTTCACGTTCTTCGCCTCGAACCCGCTGGGCATGAACCACCCGGCGCTCGCCGGGGACCCCGCGTTCCGTGAGGAGCTCGTGCGCGCCGCGCTCAACAAGCCGTCCAACTCCGACGTCTACTCGGCGGAGATGGCACGGTTCGTCGAGACGTTCACGCGGGTGCTCGGCGACCCCGCCCTGCCTCACCTGTTCTTCGTCGACGGCGGCGCGCTCGCCGTCGAGAACGCGCTCAAGGTGGCGTTCGACTGGAAGTCCCGCTGGAACGAGGCGCACGGGCGGTCCCCGGAGCTCGGGACCAAGGTGCTGCACCTGCGGCACGCCTTCCACGGCCGGTCCGGCTACACGATGTCGCTGACGAACACCGAGCCGGGCAAGGTCGCGCGGTTCCCCAAGCTCGACTGGCCGCGCATCAGCTCGCCCTACCTCGGCCACGACGCGGACGGCGCCGAGCGCGACGTGGTCGCGCTCGAGGCCCGGGCGCTCGCCGAGGCGCGGGCCGCCTTCGAGGCCCACCCGCACGACGTCGCGTGCTTCGTCATGGAGCCGATCCAGGGCGAGGGCGGCGACCACCACTTCCGGCCGGAGTTCCTCCAGGCCATGCAGGCCCTGTGCCGCGAGCACGACGCGCTGTTCGTCCTCGACGAGGTCCAGACGGGTGCCGGCATGACGGGCACCGCGTGGGCGTACCAGCAGCTCGGCGTCCAGCCCGACGTCGTCGCGTTCGGCAAGAAGATGCAGGTCTGCGGGATCATGGCCGGCGGCCGCGTCGACGAGGTGCCGGACAACGTGTTCCGCGTGTCGTCGCGCATCAACTCCACGTGGGGCGGCAACCTCACCGACATGGTGCGCTCGCGGCGCATCCTCGAGGTCTACGAGGCCGAGGGGCTGATCGCGCGCGCGGCCGAGACCGGCCGGCACCTGCTGGGCCGCCTCGAGGCGCTCGCCGCCGCGCACCCCGGCGTCGTGACCGACCCGCGCGGGCGCGGCCTGATGTGCGCGGTCTCGCTGCCGTCGCGCGAGGTGCGCGACGCCGTCGTCGCCTCGCTGCGCGACGACGAGGGCGTGCTCATGCTCGGCTGCGGCGAGCGCTCCGTGCGCTTCCGTCCGGCGATGACGGTCGACGTCGGGACGCTCGACCGCGGCGTCGACGCGCTCGACCGCGTGCTGGTGCGGCTCGCGGGCTGAGACCTCACCGGCGCGGCCGCCGTAGCATCCCTCGCATGCCCGTCACGTACCCCCGCCCCGCGCTGCCCGGTGACGTCGTCGCGGTCCCGGCGCCGTCCGCCGGCGTGCCCGAGCCGCTCGTAGGGCGCCTCGAGCACGCCGTCGAGGTCGTCCGGGCGCGAGGGTTCGACGTCCGGCTCGGTGAGTCGCTCGTGGGCGGCGGCGTGGTGAGCGCACCCGCCGCCGCCCGCGCGGCCGAGCTCACCGCGATGCTCACCGACCCGGCCGTGCGGGCCGTCGTGCCGCCGTGGGGCGGCGACCTGGCGACGGACCTGCTCGGTTCGCTGGACTGGGAGGCGCTCGCCGCCGACCCCACGTGGTTCGTCGGCTACTCCGACTGCTCGACGGTGATGCTGCCGCTCACGCTGCGCACGGGCGTCGCGACGCTGCACGGCAACAACCTCATGGACACTCCGTACACGGCGCCCGACGGCGTCGCGACGTGGCTCGACGTGGTCGGGCTCGAGCCTGGGGCGGAGCTGGTGCAGCGCTCGCCGCGCCGGTACCGCTCGTCCGGGTGGGACGACTGGGAGGCCGACCCGCGGGCGTCGGAGTGGACGCTGGACAGGCCCGGCGCCTGGGTCCGGCTCGACGGCGCCGGCCCGGAGGAGCCCGTCGACGTCTCGGGACGGCTGGTCGGCGGGTGCCTCGAGACCGTGGCGTTCCTCGCGGGCACCCGCTTCGGTGACGTGCCCGCGTTCGCCGCGGAGCATGCGCCCGAGGGGCTCGTCGTCTACGTCGACGTCGCCGGCTGGGGGGCCGACGACGTCGCGCGCGGCCTGTGGGGGCTGCGGCACGCGGGATGGTTCGACGCCGCGAACGCCGTGCTCGTCAGCCGGTGGCACGGGAGCGGCACCGCGGCGCTGACGCGGCACGACGCCGTCCGGCACGCGCTGGGCGACCTCGGCGTCCCGGTGCTGGCCGAGGTCGAGTGCGGGCACGTGCCGCCGCACCTCGTGCTGGTCAACGGTGCGCTCGCCCGCGTCCAGCACGGGCCCGACGTCTCCGTGGTGACGCAGCGGCTGGTGTGACGTCGTCGCACGCCCTCGTCGGTCGGCGGGTCGGTGGTCTGTCGCCGGGTCGGTGATCCGGACCGCCGACCTGGCGACGGATCACCGACCTGGCGGGACGCCGGTCTCACGGCAGCGGCAGCAGCGGGTTGACCCGCGCTGCCCGCCGGACCGCGGCGGGGAAGGGGCTCAGCAGCCGGCCGGTGGTGCGCAGCGGGTCCTTCGCGTCGTGGGCCGTGAACCGCATCGGCCGGACGCCGAGCCGCTCGGCGATGGCGTCCTCGCGGACCTTCTCGTCGAACAGGGCCCGCTCGGCGTCGTGGTCGGGCCCCAGGGCGCCAGCGGTGTACTTCACGCGCCCGTCGAACTCGGCCAGGACCCTGTGCTCGGGCCAGGCGAGGTCGACGAAGAACCGGCCGACCCGCGTCGTGACGGGGAACTGCGTGCGTGGGCGGGGGAGGCCCGCCCGGAGCGCCAGGTAGCGCAGCCAGGTCTCCCAGGGCGACTCGGCACCCGTGTCCGCGAGGCCGAGCAGCAGCCGTGCGCGTCGCCGTCCGGGTCCCGCCCCGTCGCCCACCGCGCGGCGGATCTCGTCGGCGTCCACCCGCCGCAGCGCCCAGTCGGCGACGACGAGCCCGTGGAGCGGGTGCATCGTCGTCAGGCAGTCCACGACGGTCTGCTCGAGCGTGGTGACGGGGATCCCGTCGAGGGTGACCCACCGCTCCGGCAGCGGACGGTGCCGCGCGATGTCGGCCGCGGCGGTGGCCCCCGCACGGTACTGCTGCCGCACGTGGGTCACCTCGGGCGTCCGCCACAGCCAGGCGCCCCACAGGAGCGCCGCGCTCTCGTGGCTGAAGACGTGGGTCGCCCGCAGCTGGCGGTGCACCGCCTCGATCCGGGCCGCCGCACGACGGCGCAAGGCCTCGGCCGGATGGGTGCCGTCGTCGGGCACCCGCTCGCGGTAGGCACCCCATCGCAGCTGCTCGAGCTCCCCCTTGGCCAGGGCGCTGCGCAGGGCCGCGCGGTCGTGCTCGCGCGCGATGAGGACGGCAGGTTCGTCAGGCGTCATCGCCGCACGGTGCCCGACGGCGGTGCTCGTCCGCCCCGGACGTCGTCGTGCGCTGGGGATGCACGGTCCCTGGGGGCGGCCTCCGGCACCCGCCGCTCGCCCCGTCGGTGATCCGTCACCGGATCGGCGGTCCGGACCGCCGACCTCGCGACGGACCACCGATCGGACGTGCGCCGAGGCCGCCCTAGCGCACCGGCCGGGACGCGGCCCACAGGGCGGCGCCCATCACCGTGAGCACCGCGGTGATGATGGCGAGCGGGACGCCCCAGCCGTCGGTCGCGGAGTGCACCGCACCGATCAGGGTGGGCGCGGTCGCGGCGCCGGCGTAGCCGGCGGTCTGCACGACGGCGGAGCCGCGGCGCACCGCCGCGACGCTCGGGCTGCGCTCCGCGAGAAGGGTGAACAGCACCGTGAAGTACCCGCCCTGCGCGGCGCCGGCGAGCGCCACGCCGAGCCACCACAGGCCGGGCGCGAGGAGCAGCGCGAGCGGCAGGGACAGCCACATCACGCTCAGCGTCAGGCCGATGGCGCGGAACGACACCCGGCGCGCCAGCGCCGCCGGGACCAGCACGGCCGCCACCACGGCGAGCAGCTGGAACGGTCCGGTCGCCGCCCCGGCCGCCACCGGGTCCATGCCGAGCCGGTCGGCCAGGATGGAGGGCAGCCACGCCGTCATCACGTAGTAGCTCGACGAGGTGCCGGCGAACGCGACCGCCAGCAGGAAAGCGAGCCGGCGCACCTGACGCCGGGCGTCGGCGTCGACGTCACCACCGCGCGCGAGACGCGGCACGCCCCCGTCGGGGTGGCGCTCGGCGAGCTCGCGTCCGGCCGGGACCCACACGCACAGGGCGAGGACGGCGAGCAGGCCCCACCCCGCGAGCGCCCACTGCCACCCGAACGCGGTCGCGAGCGGCACGGTGAGCATCGTGGTGAACGTCGAGCCGACGTTCATGGTCGCGGCGTACATGCCGGTCACGGTCGCGGCACGGTCGCGGAAGTCGCGGGCGATGACGATGGGGACCGAGACGTTGCCCACGGTGATCCCGACGCCGAGCAGAGCCGTCCCGACCAGCGCGGCCGGTACCGTCCCGGCCGAGCGCAGCAGCGTCCCGGCCAGGACCAGGGTCAGCGCGACCAGGACGGCGCGCTCCGGGCCGATGCGGCCGACGACGACCGAGACCGCCGGTGTGAAGACGGCGAAGCACAGGATCGGGATCGAGGTGAGGAGCCCGACGCCGGCGGAGGACAGGCCGAGGTCGGCCGTCACGTCGTCGACGACGGTGGGCAGCGAGGTGAGCTGGCCGCGCAGGTTGAGCGCGACCAGCATCAGCGCCAGCAGGACGAACCCGGACGCCCGGGCCGCGGCGCCGGGCCGGACCGTCATTCGTCGAACTGCGCGACCAGCGTGCGCAGCAGGGCGGCGAGCTGCGGCCGCTCGGCGGGCGCGAGGACGTCGAGGACGCGTGACTCGACGTCGAGCAGGTCGCTCATCGCGGCGTCGACGCGCTCGCGCCCGGTGGCCGTGAGCTGCACGAGCACGCCGCGGCGGTCGTCGAGGGAGCGGTGCCGCTGGACGAACCCGCGGCGCTCGAGCCGGTCGATGCGGTTCGTCATGGTCCCGCTCGTGACGAGCGTCTGCGCGACGAGCGTGCCGGGCGACAGGCGGTACGGCTCGCCGGCGCGGCGCAGGGCGGACAGGACGTCGAACTCCCAGGTCTCGAGGTCGTGGCGCGCGAAGGCGCCGCGCCGGGCGCGGTCGAGGTGCCGGGCGAGCCGGCTGACGCGCGAGAAGACGGTGAGCGGTTCGACGTCCAGGTCGGGCCGCTCGCGCCGCCAGGCGCCGACGATGCGGTCGACCTCGTCACCCGTCGCCCGTGGGGTGGCCTCCATGGCCAGAGGGTACCGCGGGTCTCTCGACGTCAAGAGTCTTGACGCGCCCTCACGGCTTGGTGAGCGTGGGCTTCCTGACCATCCCGGACAGCCCGTTCCAGGCGAGGTTGACCAGGTGGGCCGCGACGTCCGTCTTCTTCGGGCTGCGCGCGTCGAGCCAGTACTGGCCGGTGAGCGCCACCATGCCCACCAGCATCTGCGCGTACAGCGGGGCGACCTTGGGGTCGAGCCCGTTGTGCTTGAACTGCGCGGCGAGGATGTGCTCGACCTGGGCCGCGACGTCGCCGATGAGGCTCGAGAACGTGCCGGTCGCCTGCGCGACGGGCGAGTCGCGCACGAGGATGCGGAACCCGTCCTCGGACGCCTCGATGTAGCCGAGGAGGGCGAGCGCCGTGCGCTCGACCATGACCTTGGGGTGGCCGCCCTCGGCGAGCGCCCCGGTGAGCGCGGCGGTCAGCGCCTGGACCTCGCGGTCGACGATGACCGCGTAGATGCCCTCCTTGCCGCCGAAGTGCTCGTACACCACGGGCTTGGACACCCCGGCCCGCGCGGCGATCTCCTCGACGCTCGTGCCGTCGAACCCCTTCTCCGCGAACAGGCCGCGGCTGACCTCCAGCAGCTGCTCGCGGCGCTGGCTCGCCGTCATGCGGGAGCGCGGCACGCGCTTCGGCTCGCGGGGATCGGCAGGCATGAAGGCCATTGTGCCTGCTCGGCGTGCGGGCGGTGTGGCGCGCCCCACGCGGGAGCGCGGCCCGATCTGCCGGACGAGCGCGGGGGCACGCCCGCGGACCTGGCAGACTGTGGACGGACGCGCGACGGTGGTGCGTGACCCGCACCGGGGCAGGCCCCGACCCATCGCCGCGACGGCCGGTCCGCCTTGGTGTAATCGGCAGCACAAGGGTTTTTGGTGCCTTTGGTCCAGGTTCGAGTCCTGGGGGCGGAGCACGTGCCCGCGACAGAGAGGGAATCACTGGTGGTCTCGAACGGCTCGACCGCAACGACCGGGGAAGGGACTCCGCGGCCGGCCGCCGTCGTCGTCCTCGCCGCAGGGCAGGGCACCCGGATGAAGTCCGCGACGCCCAAGGTGCTGCACCGCGTCGGCGGCCGCACCATGCTGGGGCACGCGATCGCCGCGGGCCAGGAGCTCGCGCCGGAGCACTTCGCCGTCGTCGTGCGCCACGAGCGCGAGCTCGTCGCCGCGGCGGCGCTCGAGCTCGAGCCGGCGGCGATCGTCGCCGAGCAGGACGAGGTGCCGGGCACGGGCCGGGCGGTCCAGTGCGCGCTCGACGCGCTCGACGCCCGTACCCATGCGGAGCGTGCCGCCGCCCTCGCGCACACCGACGAGCTGCACGGCGCCGACGAGGCGGCGGACCACCCGCTGGGCGACGGGATCGAGGGCGCGGTCGTCGTGCTCGCGAGCGACGTCCCGCTGCTCGACGGCGCGACGCTCGGCCAGCTCGTGGCCGCCCACCACGCCGACGGCAACGCCGTCACGATCCTCACGACCGAGGTCGCGGACGCCACGGGCTACGGCCGTGTCGTCCGCGAGCCGGGCACGGGCGACGTGCTCGAGATCGTCGAGCACAAGGACGCCTCGGCGTCCCAGCGCGACATCCGGGAGATCAACGGCGGCGTCTACGTGTTCGACGCCGCGGTCCTGCGCCGGGGCCTCGCCGGCCTGAGCTCCGACAACGCGCAGGGCGAGGTGTACCTGACGGACGTCGTCGCGTTCGCGCGGAGCGAGGGCCGTCCGGTGCGCGCGCTCCTGAGCGACGACCCGATGCTCGTCGAGGGCGTCAACGACCGCGTCGCCCTCGCCACGCTGGGCGCCGAGATGAACCGCCGCATCCTCGCCGAGTGGATGCGCGAGGGTGTGACCGTCGTCGACCCGGCCACCACGTGGGTCGACGTCGACGTCGAGCTGGCCCCGGACGTGACGCTCCTGCCCGGGACGCAGCTGCACGGCGCCACGACGGTGGCCACGGGCGCCACGATCGGCCCGGACACGACCCTGACCGACGTCGAGGTCGGTGCCGGCGCGACGGTGGTCCGCACGCACGGCTCCGCGTCCGTCGTCGGCGCGGGCGCGTCCGTCGGCCCCTTCGCCTACCTGCGCCCCGGCACGCGGCTGGGCGCCAAGGGCAAGATCGGCACCTTCGTCGAGACGAAGAACGCCGAGATCGGCGAGGGGTCGAAGGTCCCGCACCTGTCCTACGTCGGCGACGCGACGATCGGCGAGCACTCGAACGTCGGCGCGGCGTCGGTGACGGTCAACTACGACGGCGTGAGCAAGCACCGGACCGTCATCGGGTCGTACGCCCGCACGGGCGCGGACAACATGTTCGTCGCCCCGGTGACGGTGGGCGACGGCGCCTACACCGCCGCGGGGTCCGTCATCACGCGAGACGTGCCGCCGGGCGCGCTGGGCGTCAGCCGCGCGCAGCAGAAGAACGTCGAGGGGTGGGTCGAGCGCCGCAGGCCGGGCACGCCCGCGGCCGAGGCCGCGGCACGCGCGCAGGCGCAGCCGGGCGGCGGGCTCGTGCTCGGCGCCCAGGCCCAGCTCGAGCTCGGCAAGCACAACGCCCTCACCGGTGCGACGCCCGCCGTCCCGGGCGCCCCCGACTCGACCGACTCCTCGTCCGACCCCGCCACCGAAGGAAGCACGCACTGATGAACAACTCGATCGCCGGGACCGGGGAGCGCACCCTGGTCCTCGCCGCGGGGCGCGCGCACCCGGAGCTCGCCGAGGCCGTCGCCAAGGAGCTCGGCATCGGCCTGCTGCCCGTGTCCGCGTACGACTTCGCGAACAGCGAGACGTACGTCCGCTTCGGGGAGTCCGTGCGAGGGACGGACATCTTCCTCCTGCAGAGCCACACCGCGCCGGTGAACCAGTGGCTGATGGAGCAGCTGCTCATGGTCGACGCCGCCAAGCGGGCCTCGGCACGCACGGTGACCGTCGTCGCGCCGTTCTACGCCTACGCGCGCCAGGACAAGAAGAGCCGTGGCCGCGAGCCCATCTCGGCCCGGCTCGTGGCGGACATGCTCAAGACCGCGGGCGCGGACCGCATCATGAGCGTCGACCTGCACACGGCGCAGATCCAGGGGTTCTTCGACGGCCCGGTCGACCACCTGTGGGCCATGCCGGTGCTCACGGACTACGTGCGCACCCGCGTGGACCTGGGCAACGTCGCCGTCGTCTCGCCCGACGCCGGCCGCATCCGCGTGGCGGAGATGTGGGCCGCGAAGCTGGGCGGCGCGCCGCTCGCGTTCGTCCACAAGACGCGCGACGTGACCCGGCCCAACCAGGCCGTGGCGAACCGCGTCGTCGGCGACGTCGAGGGCCGCGAGTGCGTGCTCGTCGACGACCTCATCGACACCGGCGGCACGATCGCCGAGGCGGTCAAGGTCATCATGGACGCGGGCGCGAAGTCCGTCGTGGTCGCCGCGACGCACGGCGTGCTGTCCGACCCCGCGGCGAAGCGGCTCTCGGAGTGCGGCGCGACCGAGGTCGTCGTGACCGACACGCTCCCGATCTCGGCCGACAAGCGGTTCGACCGGCTCACGGTGCTCAGCATCGCCCCGCTCGTGGCGCGCGCCATCCGCGAGGTGTTCGACGACGGCTCGGTCACCTCGCTGTTCGACGGCAACAGCTGAGCGTCGTCCCACGGCGGGTTTTCCCGAGGGCGCCGAGCCGGGTACAGTAGAGCGGTTGCCTCGGCGAGGGACGTCTGACGGGCGCCGGCACGCACAGGGTGCGCGCCGTGATCGCACCCTCAGAGCTGGATCCGTCGGATATCCGTGATCGACTGGGCGGCTGCAGGTGCTCTGCGCGTGGTGCGCAGCCCCGCGGCGCGTCCTCGGTCGCGTCCGTCATGTGTCCCGCGCCGACGCAGCCGCCCGTCCGTGGGGCCCTCTCACCACGCGGACAGCCGACGGTTCCCACTGGTCGTCGGCACGCACAGACCATCCCAGGAGTGATCCACGTGTCCGAGTTCAAGCTCGCCGCCGAGGCCCGCACGGAGTTCGGCAAGGGTGCCGCCCGCCGCATCCGCCGCGCGAACAAGATCCCCGCGGTCCTCTACGGCCACGGTACCGACCCGGTCCACATCACCCTGCCGGGCCACGAGACGATGCTGGCCGTCCGCCAGACGAACGCCCTCTTCTCGATCGACCTCGACGGCAAGGCGCAGCTCGCCGTCGCCAAGGACGTCCAGCGCGACCCGGTCCGCAACGTCATCGAGCACCTCGACCTCCTCGTCGTCGACAAGGGCGAGAAGATCGCCGTCGACATCGCGGTGAACGTGGTCGGGGAGTCGGCGCCCGGCACCATCCACATCGTCGAGTCGCAGACGCTGTCGGTCCAGGCCGAGGCCACGCACATCCCCGAGTCGATCGAGGTCTCGATCGAGGGCATGGAGGCCGGCACGCACGTCACCGCGGGCGACGTGAAGCTCCCCGCCGGCTCCGAGCTGCTCACCGACCCGACCCACACCGTCGTGACCGTGTCGCAGCCGCAGGCCGAGGAGCTGCCGGAGGACGCCGTCGAGTCGCCCGGCGAGCCCACGGCCTCGGGCGCCGAGTCGGAGTGACCCCGCGATAGGACCGCTCGGGCCGAGGACGGCTCGTGCCGAGGTAGAGGCGCAGTCCCCTGGGACTGCGCCTCTACCCGTATCTTGGGGCCCGGCGCCGGCCGGGACCGTCCTGTCTCGGCCAGGGTCGGCCCACCCGGCCAGGATCGTCCTGGCCCGGCGACGAAAGGACCTGCACGTGACCGACTCCCCGTGGCTCGTCGTCGGGCTCGGCAACCCGGGCCCGCGGTACGCGGGCAACCGGCACAACGTCGGCCAGATGGTGCTCGACGTGCTCGCCGCCCGCGCCGGTGGGCGGTTCGCCCGCCACGGGCGGGCGCAGGCGCTCGTCGCCGAGGGCCGGCTCGGCGCGCTGCCCGGCGGGGCGCCCGGTCCACGGGTGGTCCTGGCGAAGCCGACCACCTACATGAACACCTCGGGCGGCCCCGTGTCGGGCCTGGCGAGGTACTACGACGTCGGCGCCGACCGCGTGGTCGTCGTGCACGACGAGGTCGACATCCCGTTCGACACGATCAAGCTCAAGATCGGCGGGGGCGAGGGCGGCCACAACGGGCTCCGGGACGTCTCGAAGGCGCTCGGCACCCGCGACTACCTGCGCGTGCGGGTCGGCGTCGGGCGACCGCCCGGCCGCATGGACACGGCCGACTACGTGCTCAGGGACTTCTCTGCCACCGAGCGCAAGGACCTGCCGATCCTGGTCGACGACGCGGCGGACGCGGTCGAGATGCTGCTCACCGAGGGCCTGCTCGCGGCCCAGGGCCGGTACCACGCCCGCGTCTGACCCGACGCCGTCGTGGCGCCCGGGCCGCCGGTTCGGCAGACTCGGGGCATGAGCACCGACCGTGGCGACGCCGTCGACCCGAACGACCCCTACCGTCCCGCGCCGCCCGGCGACGCCGGCTCGACCCTGCCGCCGGGGTACGACCCGGCACCGTCGGGCTACGAGGCCAGACCGCACGGCTACGAGAGCCCCGGCACCGCACCGGGCGGGCAGCAGGGCGGCGACCCGGCGACGCCCCCGTACTACGGCGCGCAGCCGCCCTACGGGCAGGCGCCGACCACGCCCGGGTACGCGCCGTCCTACCCCGCGCCGTCGCGGGGCACGGACGGCTTCGCGATCGCGTCGCTCGTCACCGGCGTCGTGGGGCTGGCGATCATCCCCCTGATCCTCGGGATCATCGCGATCTCGCGCATCAACCGGTCCGGCCAGGACGGCAAGGGGCTGGCGATCGCCGGCATCGTGCTCGGCGTGCTCGGCATCGTCGGCTGGCTCCTCGTCGTCGTCGGGGCCATCGCGTTCTTCACCGCGTTCGAGACCTACGGCTACGACGCGTACGGCCTCGGCTACCAGGGCCTCGGCGCGCTGACGGGGGGACATTCACCCGGGTGAGTATCCCCGGCGACGTCCCGGGGGGCCGCCCGGCCGATCTAACCTGACGACACCGCCGCGAGGACCGCGGCGGCGACGCAGGGAGGTCGGATGACCGACGGTGTCGTTCTCGCACACGACTACGCCACGCAGCGCGGCGGCGCCGAGCGCGTCGCGCTCCTGATGGCGGAGGCGTTCCCCGGCTCCCCGATGTACACGACCCTGCACGACGCGGCGGGGACGTTCCCGGGGTTCGGCGGCCTCGACCTGCGGACGTCCGGGCTCGACCGGATCGGGCTGCTGCGGCGGCACCACCGGCTCGCCCTGCCCCTGCTGGCACCTGCGGTCGACTGGCAGCGCGTCGAGGGCGACGTCCTGCTCGCGAGCTCGACCGGCTGGGCGCACGGCTACCGGGGCGCGCGACGCACGGTCGTCTACTGCCACGCGCCCGCCCGGTGGCTGTACCAGACCGAGCGCTACCTCGGTGCCCACGGCGCACCTGGACGGGCCGCCGACCGCGCCCGGGCCGCGACCGCCCGGACGGCGCTCGCCGTCGTGGCGCCGTGGCTGCGTGGCTGGGACCGCCGGGCCGCCGCGGCTGCCGACGTCTACCTGGCCAACTCGACCGTCACGCGCGACGCGGTCCGTGCCGCCTACGGCATCGAGGCCGAGATCCTCCCGCCGCCGCCGGCGCTGCTGCCTGCGGGTCCCGAGCGGCCGCCGCGGGCCGGTGGTCGCGCGGTCGAGCCCGGCTACCTCCTGTGCGTCGCCCGGCTCCTGCCGTACAAGAACGTCGACGTCGTCATCGCCGCGGCCGCGCTCACCGGGCACCGGCTCGTGGTCGTCGGTCAGGGCCCCGACCGCGACCGGCTCGAGGCGCTCGCGGCCCGTCGTCCCGGGCACGTGGCGCTCGTCGGCCGCGTGGACGACGCGGAGCTGCGGTGGCTGTACCGCAACGCCTCGCTGCTCGTGGCGGCGTCGTACGAGGACTACGGCCTGACGCCGCTCGAGGCCGGCGCGTTCGGCGTCCCCGTGGTGGCGCTGCGCGACGGCGGCTACCTCGACACGGTCGCCGAGGGGACCACCGGCGCATTCTTCGACGACGTCACGGCGCAGGCGGTGGCCGACGCGGTGGACGGCGCGGCACGCACGACCTGGGCCGCGGACGCGATGCGTGCTCACGTGGGCCGGCTCGGGGCCGGGCGGTTCGTCGCACGACTGCGTGAGGTCGTGCTCGGTGAGCTCGACACGGTGCGCGGTGCCGTGCCCGATCAGGTGCACGCATGAGCCGGGGGGACGCATGACGATCCGGGATTTCTTCACGACGGTCTGGGAGAGCAAGTTCCTCGTCGCCGTGGCGCTCGTCGCCACGCTCGCCGGGGCGTACCTCTACCTCGACCGCCAGCCCGTCACGTACGAGGCGCAGGCGTACGTCCAGCTGACGCTCGCCGACCCGGTGCCCGGGACGGACACGCGGCTGACCGTCGACGGCGACCCCGACGTGGTCCGCTCGGCGGGGGTGCTGGAACCGGCGGCCCAGGCCCTCGGCGCCGACCCCGCCGACCTTGCCCGTGCGATCTCGGCGACGCCCACCGAGGAGCAGGGAATGATCGCGATCAGCGCCCGGGCCGGCAGCGAGCAGCAGGCCGTGCAGACGGTCGACGCGGTCGCCGCCGCGTACGTCGAGCACCTCGGTGGCGTGCTGGACGGACAGCTCGGCCAGATCGACGAGCGGCTCGAGGGCCTGCGCGACCGCTACGCCGACGTCGCCAAGACCGAGCGCCGCGACCCGCTGGCGCCCACCGAGCTCGCCGCGATCGAGGGCCAGTACGAGGCCCTGCTGGTGGAGCGCACCATGCTCGACTCGATCCGCTCCTCCTCCGCCGCCGCGTCCGTCGTGCAGCCGGCCACGGGCGCGGCGTCGCTGAGCGCGTCGTGGGGCAGCGTCCTCGCGCTCGCGGCTCTCGGCGGGCTCCTCGCGGGCGTGGGCCTGGCGTTCGCGCGCCGCGGCCTCGACTTCCGCGTCCGGACGGCCGCCGACGCGGTGGAGCTGGCCGGGGTGCCGGTGCTCGCCGAGCTCTTCGGCGTCCCGCGCGCCGTCAAGGACGCGCAGGCGGCGAACGCGCTCCCGGTCGCGAGCCGCACGGCGTCGCCGTTCACCGAGTCCATCCGCGAGCTGCGGACGGCGCTGCACGTCACGCTCGAGGGCCGGGACCACGCCGTCGTGCTGGTGACGGCCGCCGACCCCGCGGCGCCCCGGTCCTTCATCGCGTCGAACCTCGCCGTCTCGTGGGCGCTCAGCGGCCGGCGCACCGTCATCCTCGAGGGCGACATGCGCCGGCCCAAGCTCGACACGCTGCTGCCGCCGCCCGACGGCTGGACCGGTGATCCGCACGGTCCCCGACCCACGCGCGTCCCCAACCTCGAGGTCGTGCGGGTCCCGTACGTCGAGATGGACCCGGCGGACTACCTCGCGACCGACGAGGCGCAGGCGCTCGTCCACGACCTGCGGACGCGCGCGGAGGTCGTCGTGGTCGACGCCCCGCCGGTGCTGGCGGCCGCGGACGCCACGATCCTCGGCGCCTACTCCGACACGGCCGTCCTGCTCGCCACGGCGGGGAAGACCGACCGCGTCGTGCTGAGCGAGTCCGCGGGCCGGCTGCAGGGGAACAACGTCCCGCTCGCCGGGATCGCCTTCTCGGGCGTCAAGGGCGACCGGCGCACCCTCTACGCGTCGGTGTACGACGCCGGTGAGGATGCGACGCCTGTCGCCCCGGCCACGCAGGCCGCGGCCACCACGCCGGCCCCGCCTGCGGAGACCGCCCCGCCTTCCGAGGCCGGCGTGCCCGTCGAGGCCGCCGCGCCTGCCACGGCCGCCACGGCCGCGAGGGCCGCCAGGGCCGCCAGGGCCGTCCCGCCGGTGACCGCGACGGACCCCGTCGAGCACCGCCCCGGCCGGCCCGAGCCGGCGACGGCCGCCGCCGCGAGGACCGCGGCCGCCCGGCGCCGCACCCCGCAGTGGCACAGGGTCCCGCAGGCCGACCGCCGCACCGGGCCCGTCCCGGCGAGCGACGGGGATCCCGGGGCGGGCGTCCGCCGACGGTGAGCCGCTCGGGGGCCGGCCCGCTGCGCGTGCTCGTCGTCGGGCACACCGCGGAGCTCGGCGGAGCCGAGCTGGCGCTGGTGCGCCTGTGCGCTGTGCTCGACCGAGGGCTCGACCGCGGGCTCGACCGAGGGCCCGGCAGCACGGCGGACGACGGGGTCGACGACGACATCGACGACGTCGACGTCCGTGCCGTGCTCCTCGCGGACGGCCCGCTCGTCGGCCGGCTGACCGCGGTCGGGGTGCCCGTCACCGTCCTGGCAGCGGACCCCGGGCTCGTGGCGGCGACGCGCGGCTCGGTCGGCCGGGCGTCGTGGCGCAACCTGCGCCGGCTGCTGCCCGCGGCGCGCGCGGTGGCCGGCCTGCGCGCCGCCGTGCGCGCCGCGCGGCCGGACGTCGTGCACACCACGACGCTCAAGGCGCACGTGCTCGGCCTCCTCGCCGGCCGCCTGTGCGGCGTGCCGGTGGTCTGGTACGTGCACGACCGCATCGCCGCGGACTACCTGCCGGCGCGCACGGCGTCGGTGCTGCGGTGGCTCGCGCGCCACGGGCCGCGGGCGGTGCTCGCGAACTCCCGCGCGACGGCGGCCACGCTCCCGGGCGTGCGCGACCTCACGGTCGCGTACCCCGGCTTCGCACCCGAGCAGGTGCGCCCCGTCCCGTCGGCCGTGCCCGCGACCGGGCGCCCCCGCGTCGTCGGGCTCGTCGGGCGCGTCGGACCCACCAAGGGTCAGCTCGAGCTGGTGCGGGCGATGCCCGCGGTGCTCGCCCGGCACCCCGGGACGGTCTTCCGCTGCGTCGGCGCGCCGGCGTTCGGCGCGGAGGCCTACGCCCGCGAGG
The DNA here is from genome assembly GCA_031180595.1 of Isoptericola sp. GTDB lineage: Bacteria > Actinomycetota > Actinomycetes > Actinomycetales > Cellulomonadaceae > Isoptericola. The sequence continues at coordinate 29,876 of JAPSLQ010000014.1, forward strand.
TGACCGCCGAGGCGCGCCGGCTCGGCGTCGCCGAGCACCTGGAGCTCACAGGGTTCGTCCCGGACCCCGCCGCGGCGCTCGGCGAGCTCACGGTGTGCGTCCACGCCTCCCCGGTGCCCGAACCCTTCGGCCAGGTGGTCGTCGAGGCCATGGTGGGCGGCGTACCGGTCGTCGCCACCGACGCGGGCGGCGTCCCGGAGATCCTGCGCGACGGCGACGACGTGCTCGGCCGCCTCGTGCCACCGGGCGACGTCCGTGCGCTCGCAGAGGCCGTCGTCGAGGTGCTCGACGACGTCCCCGCGGCGCTCGCGGTGGCCCGCCGCGCGCACGCGTCGGCGCTCGAACGGTTCGCCGTCACGACGACGGCCCGCACCGTCACCGAGGTGTGGCGGCGGTCGGCACGGCCGCGGCGCGCTCGAGCGCGGCTGCGAAGAGCGTGACCTGGCGGGCCCACGTGGGCACGTCGTCGGCCGGCGACGACGGCGCGGGACCGCCCAGCACGGCCTTCCGGACGGCTGCCGCGAACGTGGCTCCGTCCGCCACGGTCACGGCCGGGCCGGCCGCGTCCCGGAAGCCGGCCACGCCGGTGGCCACGACGGGCCGCCCCACCGCCCGGTACTCGTAGAGCTTGATGGGGTCGAGGCTGTCGGTGAACCCGTCGACGACGTGGGGCACCACGAGCACGGTGGCGTGCTGCAGGTACGCGGGCACGTCGGTGAACGCCCGGGGGCCGAGCAGCACGACGCCGGCGTCCCGCAGGCGCTCCACGTCGGTGCGCTCGAGCGCCACCGGCCCGACCAGGACGAGCCGCGCGTCCGCGTCGAGGGCGGCCTGCGTCCGGACGCACAGGTCGACGTCGAGGCGGTCGCGGTGGAGCGTGCCCACGTACACGGCGACCGGGCCCGCGGGCAGGTCGGCCGGGCGGGGGAGCGGGCGGCGGTAGGCGTCGACGTCCACGCCGTTGGTCACGAGGGTGACCTGGCGCGCCCCGCCCTTGCGCTCCGCGAGCGCCGGCGAGCACACGGTCACCTCGCGGGCGGTGGCGAGGAGGCGGTCCTCCTGCGCGACGACGCGGAGGTGCTCCGCGGCCGGGCGGCGGGCGCTCGCCCAGTCGTCCGTGACGTCGTAGACGGTGTCCCAGCCGGTCACGGCGTGCACGTGCGCCGCCAGGGGGTCGTTGGCCCACAGGACCGGGCGGCGCAGCGCCAGGCGTGCGGCGGCGGCCCGGACGGCGCGTGCCCGGCGGCGGTCGCCGCCCCGGTCCGCACGCCGCGGGAGCCACTTGCTCTGCTCGAGGAGCCACAGCCGTCCACCGCTGACGCCCTCGAGCTGCGGACCGGGTCGCAGGCCCCGGCCCGTGCGCGGCCGGACGCGCCGCACGAGGTCGTGGACCGGGTCGACCGGCGGCTCGACCACCAGCAGCCGCACGTCGGGATACCTGCGCAGCAGGCCGGCCGCCAGGTGCTGGTTGCGGCGCCACACGTCGTCCCACGGCTCGAGCGAGACCAGGACCACGTCGCGGCCGTTCACAGCACGCTCCGGTAGACCGCCTCGGTCGCCCGGGCCTGCGACTCGGGTGCGTAGCGCTCGCGCTGGCGCGCCCGTGCCGCGACGGCCAGCGCGTCCCGGCGTCCGGGGGAGGCGGCGAGCTCGACGAGCCGGCGTCCGCCGTCGGCCGGGTCGGACGGCTCGTAGAGGGCGGCGAGGTCGAGCCCGCCGAGCGTCTCCACGTGCCCGCCCGCGCGGGCCGCCACGACCGGCAGGCCCGCGGCCATGGCCTCGAGCACGCTGAGCCCCAGGCCTTCCGCGGGGCAGGGCGCGAGGAGGATGCCCGCGCGGGCCATGAGCGCCGCGACGTCGCGCCGCGTCCCGAGGAACCGCACGTGGTCGGCCATGCCGGAGCGCGCGACGAGCGTCTCGAGCGACCGGCGCAGCGCGCCGTCGCCCACGACGTCGAGCCGCCAGCCCTGGGCCGCGAGGCCCGAGGCGGCGAACGCCCGCAGACCCAGGTCCGTGCGCTTCTCGGGCTCGAGCCGCTGCACCATGAGCACGACGGCGTCGCGCCGTGCCGCGCGCAGGACGTCCGGGACGGTGTCGACGCCCGGGTGCACGACGACGCTCGGCCCGTCGACGGCGGCGGCCACGTACCGGCTGATGGCGATCTGCGCGGCGATCCTGGGTGCCACGACCCGGGCGGCCAGGCGTCCGGGGACGCTGCGTCCCCGGCGCTGCGCGAAGTGCCGGGTGGCGACGACCGGGAGGTGACCGCGACGCGCGGCGCCGACGGCCACGAGCTCGGCCGCGGTCATGTGGGCGTGGAGCACGTCGGCGTCCTCGCGCACGCGCGCGAGCGACGTGGCGGCCTCGCGCAGCGTCGCGCCGGGCAGGAACGCGACGGCGGACCCGGTCGTCTCGCGCGCGCGCCCGGCGGCGCCGCCGACGACCGTGACGCGGTGACCGTGGGCCGCCTGGGTCCGCGCGAGCCGCGCGACATGGGCCTCGACGCCCGCGAACGCCCCCGAGACGACGACGTGGACGACGTTCATCGCGCACCCGCGACGGGGACCGGGCCGGACGCGGGCGCCACCCTCGCGCGGCGCTGCTCGCGCCGCTGCGCGTCGTGCGCCTGGGCACCGAGGCACAGCCCGACGACGAGGAACGGCAGCGACGTCTGCACCGCGACCCAGAACAGGTCCAGCTGGCCCTGCGCGAACCGGTTCGCGACGACGGCGAACGCGAGCGTGCCGTAGCGCGGGTCGACGCGCCACAGCACCACGAGCACGCCCGCGATCATGACGAGGAAGCCGACGAGCCCGACCGTCCCGGCCGAGCTGAGCACCTCGAGCTCGGCGTTCGGCGGCTGGAACTCGTACTCCGTGCGGCCCGCGGTCCACCACCGCAGCCCGACGCCGAACCACTCGTTCTGGTTCCACACGGCCAGCGCCTGCTCGAACCAGGTGAGGCGCTGGTAGGTCGAGTTGAACTCGTTCCCCGACTCGAGCTGCTCGGTGACCGTGGTGCCCACGTACCAGACCGCGAGCGGGACGGCGAGCAGCGGCAGCTTGCTGCGCCGGCGCCCGGGCTCGGGGCGGAGCATGATCACGAGCATGGCGAGGGCCAGCCCGACCATGGCCTGGCGCGACTGGGCCGCGAGCATGCCCAGCGCGAACAGCGCGAACAGGGACGTCGCGACGACGCGGTTCCAGCCGAGCCACCGCGGGCGTGCGTACGCGATCGTGGCGCCGAACGCGAGGATGTCGCCGAGCGCGTTCTTGTGCAGGGAGAAGGGCGGCCCGAGGTAGACCGGGCTGAGGTCGCCCGACGCGGCCCGGCGCAGACCCTCGACGAGGGCGAGCAGGGCCATCAGCACCATGGGCGCCACGAGCAGGTTGACGGCGAGCCGGCCGTGCCCGTCGCGCGCGGCCGCCCAGCCCACGACGGCGGCGCCGCTCACCAGGAGCCAGGCGTGGAACCACTCGACGGTGTTCGCCGTGTACGGGTTCGCCACGACGGTGAACAGCGTGGCGACCTGGTAGAGGACGTTGAGCCACAGCACCGCGCGCAGCGGCCGGCTGTAGGGCCGGCGGCCGAAGACCAGCGCGACTCCGAAGGAGAGGCCGAGGACGAAGTCGCTGACCGACAGGTCGACCCCGCTCGCACCGACCCGGTTGACGAGCGTGAGCGCGGGCACGGTGAACGCGACGGTGGCGGCGGGGGAGCAGGACATGAGGCCGAACGCGAGCACCGCGGCGGCGGCGTACACGCCCCAGGTCGGCTCGCGCGCGGTCGCCGCCGCGACGAGGGCGGCGCCCGCGAGCGCGGCGAGCACCACGACGACCCGTTCGAACCGCCGGTCGGTGCGGATCACCCTCGTGCCCGCGCTGAGAAGGCTCATGCCGTCCCCAGGGCCGACTCGGCCCGGACCGGCCCGCGCAGGTACAGCCGCAGCCGCCGCGTGGCCTGCGCACGGGCGTCGGCACGGGGGTGGACGGCCGCCCTCAGGACCGCGCCCGCGACGACCGCACCGCGGGCCAGCTGCCAGCCGACCGTGCCGTGGTGCTTGCGCAGGTACCGCTCCTGCGAGGCGTGGAAGTGGGTCTCGCGCCGGCGACCGTCGGTGCTCGTGCCCCCGCCGCTGTGCCTCGCGACGACGTCGTCGACCAGCAGGTGGGTCCAGCCGCGTCGTGCGGCGCGGCGAGCCCAGTCGGTCTCCTCGGCGTAGAGGAAGAACCGCTCGTCGAACGGGCCGACGTCGGCGACCGCGTCGGCCCGCAGCAGCAGCACCGACCCGACGACGAACCTGCCGCGCGCCCACCGGTCGTGGAGCCGCCCGAGCCCGGCGGCCTCGACCACCGAGCGCCCGGGCGAGGGGAACGGCCACAGGACGCGCGCGGGCCGCCCGTCGTCGTCGACCTGCGCCGGCCCGGCGCTCGCGGCGCGAGGGTCGGCGTGCAGGCGGCGCTGGAGCTCGAGCACGTCGTCGGGGTCGACGACGGCGTCGGGGTTGAGCAGCAGCACGTCGCGGCCCGGGTGCCGCCGGTGCGCCAGGCCGTGGTTGACGCCGGCCGCGAACCCGCCGTTGCGGCCCGGGTCGAGGTACGTCCCCCCGGCGAGCTCGGCGATGTCGCGGACCTCCGGCAGCGAGGAGTTGTCCACGACGGTCAGCGGCAGCTTTCCGACGAGCGGCGCGAGCGCGGCGCGGAGGCGGTCGGGGGAGCCGTAGGCGACGACGAGCACCTCGGGCGGCTCGGGCACGTCCCGTGCGTCGGGCACGTCCCGCGCATACGGGCCGGCGAGGACGCGCTCGTACAGCTCGTGGTACTGCCGCGCCACCTCCGGCCACGCGCACGCGGCGGCGACCCGCAGCCCGCGCTCGCGCAGCCGGTCGGCGAGCCCTGGCTCCGCGGCGACGCGGCGCAGCGCGGCGCCGAGCGCGGCGGCGTCGCCCGGCGGCACCAGCAGCCCGGCGTCTCCCACGACGTCGGGCAGGGCGCCGGAGTCGCTCGCGACGACCGGTACGCCGGCGGCCATCGCCTCGACGGCGACACGACCGAACTGCTCGCGCCAGCCCGGGGTGTCGAGCGAGGGGACGGCCAGCACGTCGAGCGACCGGTAGAACTCCGCGAGCGCCCCGCCCGCGTGCGAGCCGACGAAGCGGACCCGGTCGCCCGCGGGTGCGGCCAAGGCCCGCAGGTCCTGCTCCTGGGGTCCGGCCCCCGCGACGCGCAGGACCAGGCGGGTGTCGGCGACGACCGCGCGCACGAGCACGTCCACGCCCTTGTGGGGCGCCAGCCGGCCCGCGTAGCCGACGACGACGGGACCGGTCGCCGCGCGCCCCGCCGGC
>JAPSLQ010000177.1:0-2947 GCA_031180595.1 Isoptericola sp.
ATCCGCGTGGTGATCGACCTCGTCATGAACCACACGAGCGACCAGCACCCGTGGTTCCAGGCGTCGCGCAGCGACCCCGAGGGCCCGTACGGCGACTTCTACGTGTGGTCGGACGACGACAAGCGGTACGAGGACGCCCGCATCATCTTCGTGGACACGGAGACGTCGAACTGGACGTTCGACCCGGTGCGCCGGCAGTTCTTCTGGCACCGCTTCTTCAGCCACCAGCCCGACCTCAACTTCGAGAACCCGCGCGTCGCGGACGCGATGCTCGACGTCGCGCGCTTCTGGCTGCAGCTCGGCGTCGACGGGTTCCGGCTGGACGCCGTGCCGTACCTCTTCGAGGCCGAGGGCACCAACTGCGAGAACCTGCCCGAGACGCACGCGTTCCTGCGGCGGGTGCGGCGCATGATCGACACCGAGTTTCCCGGGCGCATCATGCTGGCCGAGGCCAACCAGTGGCCCCAGGACGTCGTGCACTACTTCGGCACCGAGGACGAGCCCGAGTGCCACATGTGCTTCCACTTCCCGGTGATGCCGCGCATCTTCTACTCGATCCGGGACCAGCGCTCGACCCAGCTGCTCGACATCCTCGCCGACACGCCGGACATCCCGTCCGCGAGCGGCCAGTGGAGCACGTTCCTGCGCAACCACGACGAGCTGACGCTCGAGATGGTCTCGACCGAGGAGCGCGCGGCCATGTACGGCTGGTACGCGCACGACCCGCGCATGCGCGCGAACATCGGGATCCGCCGCCGGCTCGCGCCGCTGCTGGACAACTCGCGCAAGGAGATCGAGCTTGCGCACGCGCTCCTGCTCTCGCTCCCCGGGAGCCCGTGCCTCTACTACGGCGACGAGATCGGCATGGGCGACAACATCTGGCTCCCCGACCGCGACGCGGTCCGCACGCCCATGCAGTGGACGCCGGACCGCAACGCCGGCTTCTCCACGGCCGACCCGGGCAAGCTGTACCTACCGCTCATCCAGTCGCTCGTGCACCACTACAACCACACGAACGTCGAGGCGCAGCTCGCCCAGCCGACGTCGCTGCTGCACTGGGTGCACGGCATGCTGGCCGTCCGGCGGCTCCACCCCGCGTTCGGCACCGGCAACTTCACCGCACGCAGGTGCGACGACGAGGCGATCCTCGCGTTCACGCGCGCGTCCGACGAGGAGGTGCTGTTCGTGGCGGCGAACCTGTCGGCCACCGCCCGGTCGGCGACGATCGCCCTGCCCGGCTTCGAGGGCTGGACGCTGACCGACCTGTTCGGCGGCGGGCGGTTCCCGGTGGTCGGCGCCGACGGCACCGTCACCATGACCTGGGGGTCCCGCGAGTTCTACTGGCTCATGCTCACCCCGCCCGAGAGGGCGACGGGCCGGGGCGGTGACCTCTAGTGGTCGACGTCGCGGTGCTCCCCGCCGCCGAGGGCCCCGACCCCAGCGTCGGCGACCTCCTCTCCGCCTGGCTGCCCGGTCGGCGCTGGTACCCCGGCGGCACGTCCGACGTCAGTGCCGAGCCGTGGCTCGCCATCACGTTCGACGACGACGGCGGCACGGTGGGCGCGGACGTCATCGTGCTGCTCGTGCGCCTCACCGGGAACCTGCCCGGCGGCGAGGTCGTCGTGCAGGTGCCGCTCGTGCTCACCGACGCGGACGACACCGGCCCCGGCTACATCGGCACGGTGCGCACGCCGTCGGGCGCCGTCGCGGTGCACGACGGCGCCGCGCACCCGGCCTGCTGGCTCACGCTCCTGCACGCCATCGGCGTCACGGGCGACGACGCGCGGCTCGTGCACCGCGGGCGCGTGATCGCCGGCGAGCAGTCGAACACGTCGGTCATCCTGCCCGGCGTCCCCTCCCCCGGGGGCTCGGGCGGCATGCTCAAGATCCTGCGGACCGTCGCGTCCGGCGCGCATCCGGACGTCGTCGTCCCGCAGGCGCTCACGGAGTCCGGCTGGGACGGTGTGCCGCGCTTCCTGGGTGCGCTCGAGGTCACGACGCCCGACGAGTCGACGGCGCACCTGGCGATCCTCGCGGAGCTCGTGCCCGATGCCGAGGACGGGTTCGAGCTGGCGTGCGACCTCGCGAGCCGGGGCGAGTCGTTCGCACCGCTCGCGGCCGACCTGGGCCGGGTCGTCGCGGAGATGCACACCGTGCTCCGCCGGGCCCTGCCCGCCGGTCCCCCGCTGGACGCCCGGGCGTTCGTGGCCGGGCTGCGCCGCCGGGCCGCCGCGGCGGTCACCGAGGCACCGGCTCTCGCCGCGCGCGAGGCGGAGATCACCGCGCTCCTGGACTCCCTCGAGCACCGCCTGACCCACGCGCCGACGCCGCCGCCCACGCAGACGATCCACGGCGACCTGCACCTCGGCCAGGCGCTGCACGGGGCCACCGGCTGGAAGATCCTCGACTTCGAGGGCGAGCCGCAGCGGCCCGTCGCGGAGCGGACCGCCCCGGACCTGCCCCTGCGCGACGTCGCCGGCATGCTGCGGTCGTTCGGCTACGCGGCGGCGATCGGCAACGCCCCCGACCCCGCGTGGGAGACCGAGGCGGCCGACGCGTTCCTGTCCGCCTACCGGGAGACCGCCGTCTCGGGTCTCGAGCCCGAGGCCGACGAGGCCACGCTCACCGCGCTCGTGCTCGACAAGGCGCTGTACGAGGTGGTCTACGAGACGCGCCAGCGTCCTCGCTGGATCGGGATCCCGCTCGCCGCCGTCGACCGCTCGCTCGGCACCAGGTAGAGCAGCGCCGACGGCCCTCGCCTCCTCGCCGGCGACGGCGGCACCCACGTCGACACCCACGTCGCGTGTTCGAGACGCGACGGTCCGGCCACCGTGGAAAGGTGATCGCATGACCTCCGGCCCGCAGAACCCGTCGCAGCCCCCGCAGTCCCCGGCCGCGCCCTCGCCGCAGGCCTCGACCCCGCGGCGCCCTGCGCCCCAGCGCCCGG
>JAPSLQ010000177.1:3047-5317 GCA_031180595.1 Isoptericola sp.
CGCCCGGCACAGCAGCGCCCCGTACCGCCGGACGCCGCACCGGACGCCGCACCGCCACCGGCGCCGGCCGTCGACACCGAGGTGCTCACCGCCGTCGCGCAGGGCACGACGCACGACCCGCACGCCGTCCTCGGCCCGCACCTCATGGGCGACACCGGGGACGGCCTCGCCTGGGCCGTCGTGCGCGTGCTCCGCCCGCTCGCCGACGAGGTCGTCGTCGTGACGACCGACACCGAGATCCCGGCGTCGCACGACGCCGCGGGCGTGTGGACCGCCGTCGTGCCGGCGCCGGTGACCGACGACGGCGCGCGGCACGCGCCCGACTACCGCGTGCGCACGCGCTACGGCGACCACGTGCAGACCGCCGACGACCCGTACCGCTTCCTGCCCACGCTCGGCGAGATGGACCTGCATCTCCTGGCCGAGGGGCGGCACGAGGAGCTCTGGCGCGTCCTCGGGGCGAACCTGCACCGGTACCCCAGCGCGCTCGGCGACATCGAGGGGACGTCGTTCGCGGTCTGGGCGCCCAACGCGCGGGGCGTGCGCGTCGTGGGCGACCACAACCGCTGGACGCCCGTGCACCCGATGCGCTCGCTCGGGTCCTCCGGGGTCTGGGAGCTCTTCGTCCCGGGCGTCGGGGCCGGGACGCGGTACAAGTACGAGATCCTCGGCGCCGACGGGGTGTGGCGGGCCAAGGCGGACCCGGTCGCCAAGGGCACCGAGGTCCCGCCCGCGACCGCGAGCGTCGTCGTCGAGTCGCGCCACGAGTGGGCCGACCTCGAGTGGATGACCGCGCGCGCCTCGCGCGACCCGCACTCGGGCCCGATCAGCGTGTACGAGGTGCACCTCGGCTCGTGGCGGCCAGGCCTGGGCTACCGCGAGCTGGCCGAGGAGCTCACCGCGTACGTGACCGAGCAGGGCTTCACGCACGTCGAGCTCCTGCCCGTCGCCGAGCACCCCTTCGGCGGGTCGTGGGGCTACCAGGTCACGAGCTACTACGCGCCGACGTCGCGGTTCGGCCACCCCGACGACTTCCGGTACCTCGTCGACCGGCTCCACCAGGCCGGCGTCGGCGTGATCATCGACTGGGTGCCGGCGCACTTCCCGCGCGACGAGTTCGCGCTCGCGCGGTTCGACGGCACGCCCCTGTACGAGCACGCCGACCCGCGCAAGGGCGAGCAGCCCGACTGGGGCACGTACGTCTTCGACTTCGGCCGGCGCGAGGTGCGCAACTTCCTCGTCGCCAACGCGACGTACTGGTTCGAGGAGTTCCACGCCGACGCCCTGCGGGTCGACGCCGTCGCGTCGATGCTCTACCTCGACTACTCGCGCAACGAGGGCGAGTGGGTGCCCAACGTCCACGGCGGGCGGGAGAACCTCGAGGCCATCGCGTTCCTGCAGGAGACGAACGCGACCGCGTACCGGCGCAGCCCGGGCGTCATGATGATCGCCGAGGAGTCGACGGCGTTCCCCGGGGTCACGCGGCCCACGAGCTCGGGCGGTCTCGGGTTCGGGCTCAAGTGGAACATGGGCTGGATGAACGACGGCCTGCGGTACGTGGCGCACGACCCGATGTACCGGCGCTACCACCACGGTGAGCTGACGTTCTCGCTCGTGTACGCGTTCTCCGAGCAGTACGTGCTGCCGATCAGCCACGACGAGGTCGTGCACGGCAAGGGCTCGCTGCTGCGCAAGATGCCCGGCGACCGCTGGCAGCAGCTCGCCGGCGTGCGGGCGTTCCTGGTGTACCAGTGGACGCACCCCGGCAAGCAGCTGCTGTTCATGGGCCAGGAGTTCGCGCAGGACGCCGAGTGGAACGAGGGCGTGGGCCTCGACTGGTGGCTGCTCGAGAACCCCGGCCACGCCGGCGTGCAGCGCGTGGTCCGCGACCTCAACCGGCTCTACCGGTCGACGCCGGCGCTCTGGGAGCGCGACTTCGAGCCGGGCGGCTTCGAGTGGCTCGACGCCGACGACGCCGACCACAACGTGCTGTCGTACGTGCGTCGCGACCGCCAGGGCCGGCCCGTCGTCGTCGCCGTCAACTTCGCGGGCGCCCCGCACGAGGGGTACCGGCTCCCGCTGCCCGACGGCGGCACGTGGGTCGAGGCGCTCAACAGCGACGCGGAGACCTACGGCGGCTCGGGCGTGGGCAACTACGGCAGCGTGACGGCCGAGCCGGTGCCGTGGAAGGGCCGCTCGCACTCGGTCTCGCTGCGGCTGCCGCCGCTCGGCGCGCTGATCCTCACCCCCGCCGGCTGACCACCGGAGAC
>JAPSLQ010000178.1 GCA_031180595.1 Isoptericola sp.
GCGCAGCGGCACGAACGGGGTGGTGAACGACACCTGCAGGATCCTGCCGAGCCCCGTCCGCTCCGTCCAGTAGTCGGCGCGGAGCTCGGGCAGCTCGGGGTTGCCCTCGTCGTCGGTCCGCTCGAGCGCCGTCTGCCGAACCGCCCGCAGGATCCATCCGTCCGCGAGCGTGCGTCGGTCGACGTCGGCGCCCGAGGCGGACGCGGCGATCCGTGCGACCAGCTCGTCGGGCTCGGAGCCAGACCCCACGTCGTAGGGGAAGACGGCCATCGTCCCCGTGATCGCGATGCCCGCGACGTCCATGCTGAAGATCGCGATGCTCAGCGCGCCCTGCTCGGCCGCGCCGTGCGCGGCCCGTGCCAGCTGCTCGCGGGCCTCCCGGCGGGCGCGGGCACGGTCGTCGCGGCGGCCGAGCCGCCGCACGACGACGTCGCGCACCCGCTCGTCGATCCGTCGGGTGTCCTCGAGCGCCACGGACCACCACCCGTTCGGGTAGACGAAGGCCCAGTGCGTCGCCGCCGCGGCGAGCGGCTCGGCGTCGACCGCCTCGGCCTCGTGACCGGTCTCGACGTCCATCACCGCACCTCCTGTCCCAGCCACAGCTCCCAGGCCTGCTCGCGCACGCCGACGTCGTGCCACATGACCACGACCGCGAGCCCGAGGAGCACGACCACCGACACGGTGAGTGCGGCCCCCCAGCCCACGGCGCGGCGACGTGACGCCGCCCGGTCGAAGCCGGCCACGACGTACAGGACGAGGCCGAGGATCCCCAGCACGACGAGCGCGAGGACCGCCCACACCGCTCCGGCGGGGCTCGTGCCCGCACCAGCGGCTTCGCCCACGGGTGGGGCAGCCGCGGCGTCGAGCTCGATCCAGACGTCGTACGCCTCCCAGGCGAGGTCGTGCAGGGCCGCCTCGTACCGGTAGGACGCGAAGGCGGTGCCGAGTCCGAGCCCCATCGCGGCGACGAGCCCGCCCGCCAGCGCGTAGACCGGGGCGAGGCTCGTGGCGTCGTCGAGCAGGCGCCTGACCGCCGACGACGCGCGGTGCCCGCCGAGCGTGAACGCCGCGAAGAGGACGACGGTCACGACGAGCACGGTCAGGCTCACCGCCGTCAGCGGTCCAGGCAGGTCGCCCGGGGGGTTCACGCGTCACCCTCCGCCACGGCGTACACGGAGTCCTGCACGAGCTGGCCGAGCTCGTCCTCGACGGCGTCCACCAGATGCGTGTAGGTCGTGTCGCACTCGATCTCGACGACCTCGTCCGCGACCACAGGGAACAGCGTGACGCGCCAGGTGTGCAGCAGCACGCGCGTGACGTCGTCGGTCGAGTCGAGGACCTGGACGACCATCGGTCCGCTCTCGGTCTCGACCGAGTCGACCGTGTAGCCGCTGACCGTGACGCCAGGGATCCGCGGGACGCGGCGCACCTGCTTGCGGAACCTGCGGTACGCCTGCGCGACGTCTCCCCGGTCGGGGTACGTGCGCACCAGGACGCTCGCGGTCGGCCGACGGCCGTTGGACTCCGGGAACCAGATGCCGGCACCCCACGCCTGGCCGTCGGCCACCGCACGCTCGTCGATCGCACGCACCGCCGCGATGACGGCGTCGTCGTTCTCCCCGCCGGGCACCCGGGCGGCGACCTCCCCCCACCCCGCGGGCTCGAGGCCGGTCGTCCAGAAGACCCACCCGTCGCGCTCCGGGAACGTGAAGACCCGCTCGCCGTCCCACGGCATCGGTGGCACCCCGCCCACGCGCGTCACCACGTCCGCGAGTCGCGCACGAGCAGCGTCGTGTTGCCGATGACGTCGCTGGTGTAGGGAGCGACGACCGAGCCGAACGACCCGAGCCGGGCGGGGTTCCACGAGCCGAGATGGCTGAGGGACTGCACGTAGCCCGTCGCCCGGTGGGCGAACTGCGGGAGCGCGTCGACGTTGCGCAGCGCCTGGAAGGCGCGCGCCGCGTCTGTGTGCCCCATGAAGTTCATGACCCAGGGGCGGCCCTGCAGGCCGGAGAAGGACCGCACCCCCGAGCGCGCCCAGCTCACCGGGTTGTACCAGGTCGCCGGGGCGGACCGGAAGCCCGACTGCGCGCGGCTCCAGGCGTTGGCGACGGCCGACCGGGTGCGCGGGCTCCCGAACCGGGTGATGTTGCGCGTGAGCCGGGTCTGGCGGGACGCGGCGCTCGCCATGCCTGCCAGGCCCTTCGACTTCGCGAGCGAACCCACGAGCCTGCCCACGCCGAACGTGGCGACGGCGACGACCCCGAGGACGACGTTGAGCCAGTCACCCTCCCCGTGGGCCACGAGCGCGATGTCCGCCACGAGCGCCGCGACGGTCGCCACGAGCGCGATCACGGCGAGGACCTGGCCCAGGATCGGCACCCACCCCAGGACGAGCGCCGCGATGCCGGCCCACATGGCGATGCGTCCGGCCCACTTCGACACGAACTGCGCGACGGCGGAGCCCCACTTCTCCCACCAGCCGTCGTTGAGGTCGTCCCCCGAGACCGCCTCGGAGATCTTCTCGGCCGCGGTGCCGGCGTCGGCGTGCCACTGCGAGACGACCCCGGGCAGCTCGCCGACGACCGACGCCAGGGCGCCGCGCGCCTCGCTCGCGGCGGTGTCGGCCGCCGACACGGCCTGCCACATGCTCGGGTCGGGGGCTTCGCCCGTCGACCGGGCCTGCGTCACCGCGTCGTCGTAGTCCGAGCGGGTCGACGTCGCCGTCCGTTCCGCCGCGTCGACCTGGTCGGCGGCCTCCTGCGCACGGCGCAGGAGCTCCGCGGCGGCGTCCTGCGCCTCGCGGTGCTTGACGGCGTAGGTGCGCAGGGCGCTCTCGGCGGCCTCGTACCGGGACTTCGCCTTGGTGATCTCGCCGCGCACGTCCTCGGCCTTGGACCGCAGCGCCTCGACCGCCTCGGAGCGGAAGCCCTCCATGTCCTCGATCACGCCGAGGGCGCGGTAGGCCTCGCCCATCGACGTGGCGACGTCGCCGTAGTGCTGCGCGGCCCGGCTCGAGACGTCCGGGTCACCCGGGACGGGGTTCGAGCTCGCCAGCGGCTCCCAGCTCATGACTCCACCTCGAGGCTCGTCGCGAGGCCGGCGTCGGCGGAGCGCAGCTCGGACCCGACGGCGGTCGTGAGGTCCGCGAGGTTGGCGATGCTCTCCTGCATCTTCGCCCGACGGTTCTTCCAGTCGTTCGCGAACGACCGGATCGCCTCGGCGAGCGTGTCGTCGCCGACCGCGTCGGCGACCGTCTCCGCGTACCGGTCGGCGTCGTCGAACTCACGCGCGACGACGTCCAGGTGCTCGCCCGTCTCGACCAGCAGGTCGGTGTCGGCCACCAGCTCTTCCATCTGTCCCCCTCGGACCCACGACTACGGACGACGGCGGGGCGGCCCGAGCATGTCGGACCACCCCGCCGGACGGGCGCGGCCGGGGCCGCGTCGGTGGACGGACTCAGCCGCCGATGCCGGAGGCGAGCTGCGAGTCCACGTCCTGCAGCGTCTGCGCGGCCTGCTCCAGGAACGAGGCCATGCCCTCGAGGCCCTCGATCGCCTGGGTGGCGCCCGTCGTGAACTCCTCGTACGAGCCCTGGAACGCCCCCGAGGCCGCGTCCGTCTGGAAGCCGGAGGCCACCAGGTTGTTGACCTGCGTCTGCAGGTTCGTCAGCGTCTCGGTGATCGTCTGCTGGCCCAGGCGAAGCTGGTTGGCCTGGCTGCGCAGCTCGTCGTACGTGACGTTCATGTTGGCCATGGAAATCTCCTCGGTCTCGTCGGCCGGCCCCCTCGGCCGATCCGTCGTCGGTGACGACCCTACTGACGCTCGGGGCGACCGTCGATGGGGAGAACTCCCCATACGTGCCCCGCGCTCCTGCGCGCCGACCCGGGCGGAAGGCTACCGGCTCCCCGGAGCCCGTCTCCGCGAGCCTCCGGCGCGCGCCGCCCGCTGCTGCTCCAGACGTCGGCGCCACGCCCGGCGCTCGGCGTCGCTCAGCGCGGTGACCGGCCGGGCGTCCGTCGCGCCGCGGGCCTCGGGCGCCGCGAACCGGCGACGGAACGCCCGCACGCCGAGGACGACGGACGCGAGCGCCAGCAGCACCGCGAGCGTCAGGCAGACGACGCGCACCCACGTCGGGAACCCGGGGACCACCACGCCGACGAGGGCGGCCCAGGCCACGCCCGCGGGAAGCATCGCGGCGAACATCCGGCCGTCGAGGCTCCAGCCAGCGACGTAGAACCGCATGACCGCGTCGGTGGAGCGGGAGGGCCGCACCGGTTGCAGCGACAGGGCCACGTCACCGACCCCCGGTGGTCCGAGGCTCCGGTCGCGTGCCTGCCACGTGGTGAAGGACAGCTTCTCCCGGGCGTAGGACGGCCGCAGCGAGCGCACCACGTACGTCCACGACAGGACCGCGAGGGGCCAGCACATCGTGGGCAGGTGGAAGAGGGCGGCCGGGCCCATCACGACCGCGACGAAGGGGACGAGGACCAGCAGCAGGGCCACCGCGGTGACGGGGTTCGAGAGCTGCCGGCCCATCGTGTCCACGACCGCGTCCGGGTCGTCGACCGCCAGGTACGCCAGGGCTCCGACGGGGATGGCGAGCGTGACCAGCCAGAGCGCCGTCCACACCACGGCCATGAGCAGGTAGCCGAACGGCCGCAGGGCGAGGCCGAGCGGGGTCGGACGCCCTCCGGCGTCGGTCGACCGGTGCACGTCCCCGGCCACGATCCGCGGCATGTCGCCTCCTTGGCGTGTGTTGTCCACCGTGCGGGGTCTTCGGCCCTCTACGGTCGGAACCCTAGACCGAACCGGATCCCGACGAGCAGGAGACCTCATCCATGAGCCGCACCGGTGACGGGGCCCGGCCCCACGACCCCCGCGCGACAGCGACCACCCGGCCCGCCGCGTACATCTTCTTCGCCGCCGCGCTCGTCGTCGTGGCGGCCGCGTTCCTCAGCGGCTTCACGCCCGACCTCTTCGCGTCGCTCGGTGGCTGGGCGACCGTCGTCGTGATCGTGGTCCTGGCGATCGCGGTGGGGAGCTTCAGCATGCTCCGGCGGATGCGTCGGCTCAACGCCATGCCCGACGAACCGCAGGGACGCCGGCAGGACTGAGCCCGGCGGTCACGCCCGCCCCGCGACGCCGACGCCGGCGCTCGCGTCGGCGTTCGCGTCGGGGTCGCCCGCGGCGAGGAAGGTGATCGAGTCGACGATCTCGTCGAAGAGCGTGGCGAACGGTTCGGCGGCGGGGATGTTGGGGACGTTCACGCGCACGAAGAGCAGCCGCGAGCG
>JAPSLQ010000179.1 GCA_031180595.1 Isoptericola sp.
TGGTCGCCGGCCGGCGAGCTGGTCGCAGCGCTACGAGGTCGACTTCCCGGCGGGGACCGCCTGCGCGACCGCCGGTGCCTCGGTGGGGACCGTCGTGCGCCGGCGCACCCCCATCACGGCGGCCGCGACCACGGCGGCGGCGAGCGGCACCCACAGGGCGGTGTGGAACGCCCGCAGCCCCGCCGCGGGCCCCTCCGCGTCACCCAGCGCGAGGACGCTCACCGCGGTGACGCCGGAGATGCCCAGCGCGGCGCCGAACTGGAACGACGTGTTCAGCAGCCCGCTCGCCACGCCCTGCTCGTGCTCCGCGACGCCCGTCGTGGCCGCGATCGCGATGGGCCCGTACACGAGCGCGAACGCGACGCCGACCAGCGCCATCGACGGGACCATCGCCGCGTACACCCAGTCCAGCTGCGCGCCCAGGAACAGGGCGACCGCGAGGGCGCCCGCACCGAGCCCGCCGACGATCACGCGCGGCACGCCGAACCGCTCCACGAGCCGCGGCGTCAGGACCGGGGCGAGGACGACGTCGAGCGCCATGAGCAGCATCGCGAGCCCCGTCTGGAGCGGGCTCCACCCGCGCAGCTCCTGCATGTACAGCGTGAGCAGGACCTGGAAGCCGTAGAACGACCCGGCGAAGAGCAGTGCCGTGCCGTTGGCGCGGACCAGCTCGCGCGACCGGAACAGGCGCAGCGGCAGCAGCGGCTGCGGCGCTCGCCGCTGCCACGCGACGAACGCGGCGAGGAGGCCCGCGCCGCCCGCGAGCGCGGCGAGGGTCCACGTGACGCCCTCGCGGGGGTGCTCGAGCCGCACGATCCCGACGGCGAGGAGGACCATCGCGCCCGTGGCCGTGACGGCGCCGGGCAGGTCGAGCCGCCCGCCGTCGGCCCTCGGCGCGTCGCGGCGGACGGTCGCCACGGCCAGCACCAGCAGCACGACGGCGAGGATCACCGGCGCGAAGAACACCCACCGCCAGTGCACGGCGGCCAGCAGCCCACCGAGGACGAGGCCGAGCGAGAAGCCGGCGGCCCCCGCCGCACCGTAGACGACCAGGGCGCGGTTGCGTCGCGGTCCCTCCGCGAAGGCGGTCGTGATGAGCGAGAGCCCGGCCGGGGTGAGGAAGCCGGCGGCGACCCCGGTGACGAAGCGCGCGAC
Source organism: Isoptericola sp. (assembly GCA_031180595.1). GTDB lineage: Bacteria > Actinomycetota > Actinomycetes > Actinomycetales > Cellulomonadaceae > Isoptericola. The sequence goes on from JAPSLQ010000179.1 coordinate 1,156, forward strand.
GAGGAGCATCCAGCCCTCGGTGGCGAGGCCGCCCAGCCCCGAGAACACCAGGAAGACCACGAGCCAGAGCAGGAACATCCGCCGCCGCCCGTAGAGGTCGGCGGCTCGCCCGCCGAGCAGCATGAACCCGCCGTAGCCCACGACGTAGGCGGTCACGACGGCGCCCAGCTCGCCGGTCCCGAGGCCGAGGTCCGCGCGGATCGCCGGCAGCGCCACCGTGAGCATCGCGACGTCGCTGCCCTCGAGGAAGATCGCCCCGCACAGCACGAGCAGCAGGATCCAGTCGCGCGGTGTGAAGCGGGGCGTCGCGGTGCGCTCTGGTGCGTGGGGCACGGTGGCTCCTCTCGTCCGGGTACCGGGGGTCACCCGGTTACGTCTTGATACCGACCTCATCGTGGGTCAGGATCAGGAGGTATGGAAGAGGGCACATCATCCGCACCTGGTAACCCGGGAGATACCGAGGCGCGGCGTCTCGCGGAGTGCGTCGACGTCTGGCAGTGGGACACGCGCGAGGGCTGCGAGGTCCGCCAGATCCTCGACCGGATCGCGGACAAGTGGTCGCTGCTCGCGATCGCGCTCCTCGAGAGCCGTGTCATGCGGTTCACCGAGCTCAAGCGAGAGATCGACGGCATCAGCCAGCGCATGCTCTCGCGCACGCTGCGCCAGCTCGAGCGCGACGGGATCGTCGAGCGCACCGTCCACCCCACCGTCCCCCCGCGGGTGGACTACGAGCTCACCGAGATGGGGCGCTCGCTCCACGCGACGATCAAGTCGCTCGTCGTGTGGACGGAGGCGCACCAGGAGCGCATCGCGGCGGCCCGCGCCGCGTACGACGCGCGCGAGTCCGAGCTGCGCGCGGTCTAGCTAGCGCCGCGCGTGCGCCGGGTGCCGGCTACCGGCCGGTCGGCTCGTCCACGAGCTCGTCGCCGGGCACCAGCCCGAGGAACTCGGCGACCTGCGCGGACGCGGGCGCGCGCAGCAGGACGTCGGACGAGTCCACCTGCAGGATCCTCCCGCGGTCCATGACCGCCACACGGTCCGCGACGGTGAACGCCTCGTCGTGGTCGTGCGTGACGAACACCGAGGTGGTCCCGGTCAACCGCAACGTCTCGCGCACGTCGACGGCGAGCCGCTCGCGCAGGCGCCGGTCGAGCGCTGACAGCGGCTCGTCCAGCAGGAGGAGCCGCGGCCGCGGTGCGAGCGCGCGCGCGAGGGCCACCCGCTGCTGCTCGCCTCCGGAGAGGGTCGCGACGGATCGCCGCTCGTACCCGGCCAGCCCGACGGCGTCGAGCAGCTCGCGCACGCGGGTCTCGCGCTCGGCGCGCGGCACCCCCTGCGTCTCGAGCCCGTAGCCGACGTTGCGCCCGACGTCGCGGTGCGGGAAGAGCTGCCCGTCCTGGAACAGCAGCCCGAACCGCCGCCGGTGCACCGGCACGCCCGCCAGGTCCTGGCCGTCGAACGCGACGCTCCCCGAGGCGAGGTGCTCGAGCCCTGCCACGGCGCGCAGGAGCGACGACTTGCCGCAGCCGCTCGGCCCGAGCAGTGCCACGATCTCCCCCGACGCGACCTCGAGCGAGACGCCGTCGACCGCGACCGTCCCCGGCCGGCGCCGGGTCGCCCCGTAGCGCACGACGACGTCGCGCACCTCGAGCCCGCGCCCAGGCCGGGTGGAACCCGTCGTGCCCATCAGAACTCCCCTCCGGGCCGGTCGCCCCGCAGACGCTCGGCCACCATCATGACGGTCGCGGTGAGCGCCGCCAGCACGACCGACGCCGCGAGCGCCATGCCGTAGTTCTCGGCACCCGGGCGCCCGATGAGCCGGTAGATCACCACGGGCAGCGTCGCGGTGTCCGGCCGGGCGAGGAACGACGTCGCGCCGAACTCCCCGAGCGAGACCGCGAACGCGAACCCGACCGCGAGCCCGAGCGAGCGCAGCCCGATCGGTCCGTCCACGGTGCGCAGCACCCGGCCGGGCGCGGCCCCGAGCACGGCGGCGGCGTCGCGCAGCCGCGGGTCGATCGCGCGCAGCACCGGCAGGACGGTGCGCACCACGAGCGGGATCGCGACCACCGCCTGCGCGATCGGCACGAGCAGCCCGGCGGTGCGCAGGTCGACGTCGACCCCGAGCGGCCGGTCGAGCGTGATGAGGAACCCGAAGCCGACCGTCACGGCGGAGACGCCGAGCGGCAGCATGAACAGCCCGTCGAGGACCCCCACGGCCCGCCGGCCGCTGCCGGAGCGAGGCCGGCGGGACGCCACGAGGGCGACGAGCCCGCCGACGACGACGGCCAGCACGGTCGCGAGCGCCGCCGTGCGCAGGGAGTTCGCGGTGGCCTCCCACACGGTCACGGACAGCGCGTTGCGCCCGCCGGTGGTCCCGAGCGCCACGTAGTTGTGCAGCGACCACGCGCCGTCGGGCCCGCGGAACGACCGCGCCACCAGCCCGGCCATCGGCAGCACGAGCAGCCCGAGCACCACGACGAGCGTCACGGCCGCGGGCACGACGTCGGAGGCGGACGTCAGGCGGAGCCGGTGCGACGACGTCCGCTCGCTCGTGAGGTGCAGCGCCCGCTCGCGGCGGCCGCGCGCGCGGGCGCTCGCGAGCAGCGCACCGGTGACGACGACGAGCTGCAGCACCGAGAGCACGGCGGCCGCCCGCAGATCGAGGAACTGCGTGGTGCGCACCCAGATCTCGGTCTCGATCGTGCCGTAGCCCACGCCGCCGAGGACGAGCACGACGCCGAACGCCGTCGCGCAGAAGAGGAACACCACGGCCGCGGCGGACGCGACCGCCGGACCCAGCGCCGGAAGCGTGACGGTCCGGAACGCGCGCCACGGCGTCGCGCCGAGGGCCCGGGCGGCCTGCTCGGCGCGCGGGTCGAGCCGTTCCCACAGCCCGCCGACGGTGCGGACCACGACGGCGTAGTTGAAGAACACCAGCGCGAGCACGATCGCGGCGAAGCTGTCCTCGAGCCCGGCCCACCCCAGCGGCCCGCCCTCGACGAACAGCGCCCGGAACGCGACGCCCACCACGACGGTGGGCAGCACGAACGGCACGGTCACGAGCCCGCGCACCAGCGTCCGCCCCGGGAACCGGCACCGGTACAGCACGTACGCGCCCGGCAGCCCGAGCAGCAGCGCGAGCACCGTTCCGGCCGTCGCCTGCGCGAGGGTCTGCGCGATCACGCGCCACGTGCGCTGCTCGGAGAGGACCTCGACGAAGCCGGTCAGGTCGAGGACGCGTCCGCCCGCGCCGTCGTCGGCGAAGAAGCCCTCGAGCACCAGGGAGACGACGGGCCAGGCGAAGAACACCCCGAGGAAGACGAGCGGGACGCCGGCGGCGAGCGCCCAGCCGGCGCCCCTCCCGAGGCCCCGGCGGGCGACCCCGCCGACCGGCGTCGCCGTCCTCACCCGATGACCGTCGTCGTCCACTGCTCGATCCACTCGTCGCGGTGCTCGGCGACCTCGCCCGGCGGGACCTCGAACGGGTCCTCGGACAGCGGTGCGAACTGCTGCCACTCCGCCGGGAGCTCGACCGTCTCGTCGGCGGGGTACATGTACATCTGCCCGGGGATGTCGGCCTGGAACTCGGCCGAGGCGAGGAAGTCGACGAGCGCCCGCGCGCCCTCCGGGTTGTCGGTGCCGGCGAGGACGCCCGCGTACTCGACCTGGCGGAAGCAGGTCTCGAGCAGCGCCGCCGTGGTGGTCTCCGTGCCGTCCTCGGTCACCGTGAACGCCGGGGACGTCGAGTACGAGAGCGCGATCGGCCGTGTGCCGCCCTCGCCCGCGCCGGAGAAGTCGACGTAGTACGCGTCCTCCCAGCTGTCGACGACCTTGACGCCGTTGTCGCGCAGGCGCTCCCAGTACCCCTGCCAGCCGTCGGTGCCGAACGCGCCGACCGTCGCGAGCAGGAACGCGAGCCCGGGCGACGACGTCGCGGGGTTGGTCACGACGGTCAGGTCCGCGTACTCCGGCTCGGTCACGTCCTCGAGGGTCACGGGTGCGGGCACGCCCGCCTCCTCGAACCAGGCGGTGTCGACGTTGAGGCACACGTCGCCGACGTCGACCGGCGTCAGCGCGCCCGCGACGT
>JAPSLQ010000180.1 GCA_031180595.1 Isoptericola sp.
TCATCGACACGCCGGGCGTGCGGTCGTTCGGGCTCGCGCACGTGGAGGTCGACCATCTGCTCGAGGCGTTCGAGGACCTCGACGAGGTCGCGGCCGAGTGCCCGCGCGGCTGCACGCACCTCGAGGATGCCCCGGACTGCGCTCTCGACGAGTGGGTCGAGGCGGCGCGCGACGGCGAGACCCGCGCGGCACGCGGCGCACGGCTGGCGTCGTTCCGCCGTCTGCTCGGGTCCCGCACCTCCGCCGACTGACCTTCCCGGTGTGCTCGGCCGGAGGCCGGACGACACGTGGTCCGGCCGGTCGCGCCCGGCCGGTCGTGTCCGGTCGTGCCCCGCCCGGTCGTGTCCGCCCGGTCGTGTCCCCCCGGTCACTGCCCCTCGGACCGCTAGCGTGTGACCGTGGCGAACTTCCAGCACTCTTCCAGCCCGACGAACGGGCCCGTGCGCACGTACGAGGACGACCTGCGCCTGGCTCACGTGATCGCCGACCAGGTGGACTCGGTGACGATGTCGCGGTTCCGGGCGGTCGACCTGCGCGTGGAGACCAAGCCGGACCACACGCCGGTGAGCGACGCCGACCGCACGGCGGAGGAGGTCATCCGCGGCCAGCTGCAGCGGGCCCGCACGCGCGACGCGGTCCTCGGCGAGGAGTACGGCTCGGCCGGCAGCGGCGCCCGGCGCTGGATCGTCGACCCCATCGACGGCACCAAGAACTTCGTCCGGGGCGTGCCCGTGTGGGCCACGCTGATCGCCCTCGCCGACGGCGACGAGGTCGTCATGGGGCTCGTCTCGGCTCCGGCTCTCGGCCGACGCTGGTGGGCGGCCAAGGGGTCGGGCGCGTGGACGGGCAAGTCGCTCGCGGCGGCGTCCCGGATGCAGGTGTCCGGCGTGCGGTCGCTCGGCGACGCCTCGTTCACCTACTCGTCGCTGTCCGGCTGGGAGGAGCGCGACAAGCTCAACGGCTTCCTCGACCTGACCCGCCAGTGCTGGCGCACCCGCGGGTACGGCGACTTCTGGTCCTACATGCTCGTCGCCGAGGGCGCGGCCGACATCGCCGCCGAGCCCGAGCTCGAGGTCTACGACATGGCCGCGCTCGTGCCGATCGTCACCGAGGCCGGCGGCCGGTTCACCTCGCTCGACGGCGCGGCCGGCCCGTGGGGCGGCAACGCGCTGGCCACCACCGGCCACCTGCACGACGAGGTGCTCGTCTACCTCGGCTGACGCTGTGAGCGGAGAATCGGCCCACTCCAGGGGTCTGGAGTGGGCCGATTCTCCGCTCACAGCGGTCAGGGGCGCGGGATCTGGTGCACCTCGGTCGCGTCGTACCAGAGCAGGTCGCGGTCCGTGACGCGCTGGAGGGCGTCGTGGAGCGCCGGGTCGTCGTCCCCGGCGGCGAGCACGGCGCGGACGTCCGCGGCGGCCTCCGGCTCGTCCGCGTGCACGGCGACGACCGGTACCGTCAGCTGGCGCACGACCCGCACGGCCGACGGCGCCGCGTCACTGCCCGCGGCGTCCACCGCGCCCGATTCGACGGCGGAGTCGGGCACCTCGAGCGACACCACGACCCGCAGCGGCGGGACGTCGGGCCGCCCGGCGACCAGGGCGAGCGAGTCGTGCGCCGCCGCGAGGAAGGCGGCGTACTCGTGCCCCTCGACGTCGTCGTCCGGCAGCGCCGCGGCGAGCGCGCCGGTGACGGCGTGCGCACCGCGCGGCGAGACCGTCCATCGCGCCGCGGTCGCGGTGACGGAGGCGTTGTCGAGCTCGTCGAGCGTCGCGGGGACGTAGATGCGCATGGGCCCAGTCTGCCGACTCAGGCGGGCTGGGGCACGAGGGCGCGCACGCGGCCGGCGAGCTCGACGAACGCCGCCCGTGCGGGGGACGACGGTGCGTGCTCGGCGAGCGTGCGCCCCGCGAGCACGGCGGCGTCGAGCGCGGGACCGTCGTCGGGCACCGTGTGCACGTCCCCGACGCCCGCGTAGCGGTCGAGGGCGTCGCGCACGGCGGCGTCGGGCTTCGGTCCGACGGCGGACGCCCGGACGCGGTTCGCGACGACGACGGTGCGGCCGCTCACGGGGACAGGGGCCTCGCGGAGGTCCTCCAGCGCACGCACGAGCCGCTGCACGCCGATCGGGTCCGCGGCGCCGACCACGACGACGACGTCCGCGGCCTGCAGCGCCGCGAGCGTCGCGCCGTTGCGCTGGGGCGCGTGCGTGTCGTACATGAGGAGCTCGTCCGCCTCGATGACCGGGCCGCAGTCGACGACCGTGACGTCGACCAGCTCGCGAGCCCGCTCGAGCACGACCTCGAGCGCGCTCGACGGCAGCTCGGGCCAGCGGGCCGCGCGCGTGATGCCGGTGAGCACCCGCATCCCGGGAGCCACGACCGGGCTGTGGCGCGCGAGCGTCCGCAGGTCGAGCGCGCCCTGGCCCGCCGCGCGCGCTGCCGCGGCGAGCCCCGGCGCGTCGTCGAGCAGCCCCAGGCGTGCGGCGAGCGCCGACCCGTAGGTGTCGGCGTCGACGAGGAGCGTGGTCGCCGGGGCGGGCGCCGGCGCGTCGGGACCGCGCCGGCGCCGACGGGCCGCCCGGCCGCCGATGCCGGCGAGCGCCGCCGCCAGCTCGACCGCGGTCGTCGTGCGACCGGGGGCGCCCACCGGGCCCCAGACGGCGACGACCGTCCCCGGGGTGCGGGCGGTGCGATCGTCGTCGACCTCCGGCCACGAGGGGGTGCGCGCCGGCCCCGGGACGCCGAGGCCAGCGCCGGCAGGGGCGCCGACGCCGCGCAGCGGCGCGGTGTCGCGGACCGCGTCCAGCAGCGCCGCCTCGTCGAGGCCCTCGAGCACCGCGTCGGAGCCGATCGCGTGCAGGCGCTCCACCGGGGTGCCGCCGTCGGCGAGCGCGACCATGCGGACCCCCGCCTGGTGCAACCGCCCGACGGTCTCGCGGTCGAGGCCGGGCAGGTCGGCCGAGACCACGGCGACCGTGCCGGCGCCGGCCGCCGCGGCGGCGAGGAGCTCGGTGAGGTCGTCGCACCGCCGGGTCACCGTCGCGCCGGAGCCCGGTGCACCGAGCGCGACGACGACGGCGGTCTCCGCCTCCCCGCGGACGGCGCACAGCACCGTGACCGCGGCCATCAGGAGCCCGCCACCGGGACGACGGCGACGCTCCCCGGCGCGGCGAGCGCGGCCAGGACCGACGGCAGCTCGTCCGTCGGGACGAGGACGTGCAGCGTCCCGCCCGTCGCGACGACGAGGCCCGCGTCGGCGACGTCGACCTGCTCGACCACCACCCCGGACACGAGGGCCTCCGGCTCGCCCGGCGCCGCCTTCGACCCGGTGGCCGCCTCCGGCACGAACCAGAGATCGACGACCGCGCCCTTGCGGATGCGGTCCGAGACGCCGGAGCCGACCGGTACCGCGACCGAGCGCACCTCCACGGCCTCGGCGGGTCCGAGCGCGCCGCGGGCGACCAGCTCGCCGTCGTCGACCACCCGCTGGACGACGACGTCCTCGGGCAGCGGCTCGTCCGCGCGCAGGTAGCGGTCGATGCTCGCGCCCAGCCGGACGTCGACGGTGCGCAGGCGGTCGGTACCGAGCTGCTCCCCCGGTGTCAGCGTCCCGGCCGCCGCGTAGACGGGGACGGTGCGGCCGGCGGACGACACCGCCCACGAGCCGAGGGCGACCGACAGGGCGACGATCACGACGCCGACGACGAGACGGGGGTCGCGCCAGGTGGGCCTGCGCAGGCGCGGGGCGGTGGGCGCGGGAAGCTGGTCGGGGCTCAACGGAGTCCTCCGGAGGGCTCGGTCGGTCGGGTCTCGCGGACGTCGTGCGGACGCACCAGGGATCATCATCTGCGATCCGAGCACGCATTCTGCCCTCCCCTGTGGACAAAGCGCATCCACCGTCCGCGCTGTGTCAGACTGCGGGTATGCCCAGCCGTTTCCTGTCCCTCGCCGACGTGCAGGAGATGCTCAACATCTCCGCGGCGCAGGCGTACTCGCTGGTGCGCTCGGGCGAGCTGCCGGCCATCCAGGTGGGCCCCAAGAAGGTGTGGCGCGTCGAGGCGGCCAAGCTCGAGGAGTACATCGAGGCGCAGTACGCCCGGACCCGCCGTCGGATCGACGCCGGCGAGCTGTGACCGCGGGCTCAGGCCTCGCTGACCCGCAGGATCGCTGAGAACGGCACGAGCCGCGGGGGTGCGTCACGCCGCTCGACGTCGTCGAGGTCGAGGTGGTCCGCCCCGACCCGCGCGATGCGGCCGGTGGTGCCCGACGCAGCAGTGCGCACGAGCACGCGGGCACGGTCGCGCTGCAGGCCGCGCAGCACCGTCCCCAGCCCCAGCCCGTCCGCCCGGGCGGTCGAGGGCGCGGCGTGCCTGCCGGCTCCCAGCACGCCCGCGACGGCGGACAGCGGGACGAGGTGCTGGACGCTGCCGCGCACGCCGCGGCCGGCGAGCAGGAGCCACGTCGCCGCCACGCGCAGGAGGCGCCCGTCGAGCAGCTCGCCGTCGAGCAGCTCGAGCCGCAGCGGCGCCCCGACCACCGCGCGCAGCCGGTCCGTGGCCGGGATCGACGCGTGCTCCGCGCGAGTCAGCTCCGCGACCGCACCCTCGCGCTCGACCGCCTCCTCGGCGGCGATGCGCGCCTCCAGGTCTGCGAACAGCAGCTCCCACCGCGTCGGGTCGCCTCTCACGGCACGCCTCTCCTCCCACGTCGACGACGGTCCAGCATGCCCGGTCTGGACAGGCCGTGTCGCTGTCTGTTTAATGTCCAGCATCTAACCGCATCAAGCGACATCAACCGGCACCATGAGTGCCGTACGGCGGCGATGGAGGACGGATGAGCACGAACGAGGGCAAGAGTTCCAGCGGGCACGGGCGACGCACCCGTGCCCGGGGCGGCATGCTCGGGCTGTCCGCGCTCGCGGCCGCGGCGACGGCGACGGCCGTGCTCCTGGGCCTGCGGTGCGCCGCCCTGCTCCCCGCTCCCGGCGCGGGCGCGACGGCGGTGGACCGCTGGGTCGAGCTCGGCGTCGTCGGGGCGGGCGCTGCGGCGGCGGCCTGGCTCGCCTCCAGCGCGCTGCTCGCCCTCCTGTGCGTCGGGACGGCGTTGCTCGGGCGGTCGTGGCACGCCGGGGAGGCGGCGCTGCGCCACGTCGCGCCCGCCGCGGTGCAGCGCATGGCCCGGGCGGCGGTGGGCGTCGGCGTCGGCGCGGGGCTCGTGCTCG
>JAPSLQ010000181.1:0-3862 GCA_031180595.1 Isoptericola sp.
GTCGGTCTCGGCCTGGCGGCGCGTGGCGTCCTCCCGCAGCTCGCGTCCGCGGGCCACGTCGTCGCGGTACTTCGCCTCCTGCTTCTCGCTGCGCCGCGTGTCCCGCGGCGGCAGCTGGATCGACTCCTCGGCGGGGATGCCGCCCTGGAGCTCGCGACCGCGCTCCAGCTCCGAGTCGAGCTCGGCACCGAACAGCAGGGCGAGGTTCGTGATCCACAGCCACAGCAGGAAGACCACGATGCCGGCCAGCGGCCCGTACGTGTTGTCGTAGTTGCCGAAGTTCGCCACGTAGAGGCCGAACCCGACGGACGCGAGCAGCCACACCAGCAGCGCGACGAAGGCGCCCACGCTCATCCAGCGGAACTTGGGCTGGCGCACGTTGGGCGTGGCGTAGTAGAGGATCGCGACCAGCAGCACGACGAGCAGCACGACGACCGGCCACTTGACGACGTTCCACACGTTCACGGCGACCGAGCCCAGCCCGACGACGTCCCCGACGGCCTGCGCCACCGGGCCGGTGAGCACCATGGCCGCGACGACGAGCACGGCGACCACCACCAGGACGAGCGTCACGAGGAGCATGACCGGCCGCAGCTTCCAGAACGGCCGCCCCTCGTCGATCTCGTACACGCGGTTCATCGCGCGGCCGAAGGCACCGACGTACCCGGACGCGGACCAGAGCGCCAGGGCGAGACCGGCGACCAGGGCGATGCCGGCGCCTTGGCTCTCCGCCGCGGTGGACACGATGCCGACGAGCATCTGCGACGCACCCCCGGGCAGCACGCCCTCCAGCGACTGGAGGACCTGCTGGACCATGCCCTGCGCGTTCCCGAGCAGCCCGAGCAGGGACACGACGGCGACCACCGCCGGCGCCACGGCCAGCACCGCGAAGAACGTCAGGGCCGCCCCGAGGTCCAGGCACTCGTCACGGGAGAACTCCCGCACCGTCGTGCGCAGGACGTAGAGCCACGACCGCTTGTGGAGGTCGGTGGGCTTGTCCGGCTTGCGGTCGTCCTCGGGCGGCGGGGCGCCGGCGCGCCCCGCCGAGGTCTCCGCCGAGGTCACGAGCCGCCCTTCGCCTGGTCCTTGAGGTCGGCGCCCGCCTCCTTGCCGTGCTGGGCGACGTCGTGGCCCGCCTCGGTGGCCGACTCGCGCAGCGCCTGCGCGTGCTCCTGCGCGGGGCCGCGCAGGTCCTCGGCCATCGAGCTGCCGGCCTCCTTGAGGTCCTGGACGAGCGGCTGGGCCGCCTCCTTGACCTTCGTGGCGGCCTGGGCCTCCTTCTGGGAGGCCGGCAGGAGCGAGGCCGCGACCATGCCGACGCCGAAGGCGACGAGCCCCGCCGCCAGCGGGTTGCCCTGCGTCTGCTCCCGGAGGGTCTGCGGCGCGCTCGAGACGGCGTCGCCGACCGAGCCGGCGGCGCCTCGGACGCTGTCGCCCGCCTGGTGGGTCGTGGACTGGGCGGTGCCCATGACGCGCTCGCGCAGGCGGCTCGCACCCGCCTTGGCACGGTCGGCCTGCCGACGGGCGACGGAGCCGGGCCGGACGCGGTCGCCCAGCGTGTCGACGTCACGGCTCAGCTCGGAGCGTGTGCGCTCGATGTCGGCGCGGATCTGGTCCGGGTCGGTGCTCATCGGTTCTTCTCCTCGTTGCCTTGCAGTGCGTTCGGGATCTTCTTGAGCGAGTCCGCGGTCTGGTCCATGCCCGGCGTGGCCTTGACCTCGCGCCGGCCGCGCGCTGCGAGGACCGCGGCGACGATCCCCCACAGGACGGCGACGACGAGGGCCGACCACCCGAGTCCGATGAGGTCACCGAGCGCCCACCAGATCGCGACGGTCAGGAACAGCACGGCCAGGTGCGCGGCGTAGCCGGCGCCGCCCAGGAGCCCGGCGCCCTTCCCGGCCCGCTTGGCCGAGGTCATCGCCTCGGCCTTCGCGAGCTCGACCTCCTGGCGCACGAGCGCCGAGAGGTCACGGCTCACCTCGGCGAACAGCTCGCCGAGGCTCAGGTCCTCGGGGTCGGAGTGCCGTCCGGCCGCGGGCGTGCGCCCGACGCCCGGCGTCGCGACGTCGGGCGGTGACGTCCCGGCGTCAGGCAGGTGGGTGGTGGTGCGCGCCGGTGGGGTCGCGGTGGCCGGGCCGCTCGAGTCCGCCCCGGGCGACGTCGGCTGCGCGACGCCGGGGCCGGGACCGGCACCGGTCGAGGTCCCGGGCGACGTCGCGCCGCTGGTGTCGGCGCCGGACCCAGCGGTCGGGTCGGTCGGACGTGCGTACGGGTCAGGAACCGTAGACATGGCCAGCACCTCCGGGGGTCGGCGGCACCGAGGTCGCGGGCGCGACCGGCGTCGTGTGCGGCACGGTCGCCGCGGGCGTCGCGCCCATGTCCGTCGGGAGACCGGTCGTCGTCTGACCGGACGTCGCCGACGCCGAGCCCTGCCCCGGGGACCCGTCGCCCGCCTCCTTGGCGCCGCGCAGCATGCGCCCGACGACGAGCCCCGCTCCCGCGGCGATCGCGAGGAACGCACCGGGCCGGCGCCGGGCGAAGCTCTGCACCTCGTGCAGGACGTCACCGGGCTCGCGCTGCTCGAACCAGTCCGCGAGGCGGTCCGCCATGTCGGAGCCGCGCTCGGCCAGCCCGGTCGCGTAGCCCGGGTCGTCGCTCGCCCGGCTCATCTGCGTGAGCTCGGAGCCGAGGTGCCGCAGCCCCGCCGCGAGGCGCTCCTGCTGCGAGGAGGCCTGCTGGCTCACCTCGGAGCGCGCCTGCTGCACGAGGTCGCGCGCCCTGTCCTTGGCCTCGTGCGCCACCTCGCCGGCGCGCTCCTTGGCGTCCTGGGCGATCTCTCGCCCGGCTTCCCCGGCCTGGGACGCGGCTCCGGCCGCGCGCTCTCGGACGCCGCCGGAGTCCTGCGCGCCCGTGCCGGTCTGCGTGCCGGTCTGCGTGCCGGTCTGCTGGGCGGAACCCGCCACCGGCGTGCCCGACATCGGCGGCACGCTCGGCGGGATCGTGGGCGGCGGGCCTGCGGGCGGTGTGTCACCGGGTGTCTGCGGGGGGAAGGACGTGTCGCTCATGAGGGGTCTCCTCCGGTACGGGAGCCCGCCGGGGCGGGCGGAGGGAAGGACGGCGGAGCGTCGACCCGGGCGCGTGCCGCGAGCCAGCCGCGACCGTGCTGCCGGGGGCGTGCCGCCGTCCGGTCGGCCGCTTCATGACCTTTCTCGACCATGACCCAAGGCTGCGGCACTCACATCTCCAGACCGGCAGACCGCCGTCGGACGCGGTAGGACGGGAAAGTTCCGCCGTGGCGGTCCATGCTGGGGTGGACGACCATGCAACGACGGAGGGAGTCAGACATGGCCAGCAGCACGGCCGGGGCGTTGAGCCCCGCGCCGATCGGCACGCTCGACACGGTGGTGATGGACGCCCCGGCCCCGGCGGTGTCCGCCGCGTTCTGGCGCGGCCTGACCGGCGCCCAGAACGTCGTCGAGGACGACGACCAGTGGGTCACCGTGGAGACGCCCGACGGCTGGAGCATCGCGTTCCAGCCCGCTCCCGACCTGGTGCCCCCGCAGTGGCCCGGCCAGGAGCGCCCGCAGCAGGTCCACCTCGACCTGCAGGTGCCGGACGTCGAGGCCACGGTCGAGCGGGCGGTGACCCTCGGGGCCAGGGTGCTCGGGAAGAACGAGAGCTGGACGACGCTCGCCGACCCCGCGGGGCACCCGTTCGACCTGTGCCTGGCCACGGACGTCACCGCGGTGCGGGTCATGGGCGTGACGTTCGACGTGCCCGACGCCTCGGCGGCCGCGGCGTTCTGGTCGCTGGTGCTGAGCGAGCCCGTGGTGCACGACGGCGACGGCATGGCGATGGTGGG
>JAPSLQ010000181.1:3962-5174 GCA_031180595.1 Isoptericola sp.
GCCACGAGCGCGTCGGCGAGAGCCTCGGGCCGCGTGGAGGGGTGCCCGTCGACGAGCAGCCGCACCTGCGCGTCGCCCGGTCCCGCGAGCAGCCGGTCGACGACGTGCGCGACCACGCCGTCGAGGGTCGTCGGCTCCGCGCGCACCCGGCCATGCTGCCACGCTCAGCCGGCGTGCTCGACGCAGCGGGTCGCGGCGGGACGCACCTCCAGCCGGCCCGCCGGGATCGGCCGGCCGCACACCTCGCACCGGCCGTACGTGCCGGCTGCCACGCGCTCGAGCGCGGCGAGCAGACGCGTGCGCTCGGCCTGCGCCTCGGCCGCGAGCGCCGCGGCCTGCTGCCGCTCCCAGGCGAGCGTGGCGCCCTCGGGGTCGTGCTCGTCGTCGGCGTTGGCGTCGCGCGCCGACTCGACGATGCCGTCGACGGCGCGGTGCTGCGCCGCGATGCGCGCCTCGACCTCCGCGAGCCGCCCGCGCAGGCGTCGCTCGGCGCTCTCGGCATCCTCGGCAGGCTCGACCATCCCCGCAGTCTCGCCCACCGACAGGAGTGTTCGCGCGCGCGTCGGGAACCGTTCACCGGGGCGACCGCCCACCCGTCACCTGGGGTTCATAGCGTCGCGACGACCCGCCCACCGCACGAGGAGGAACCATCGTGTCCGTCCCCAGGTCTCCGCGCCGCCGCTCCCGCCTGGCGCTGCCCGCCGCGCTCGCGGCGGCGGCCGTGGCCGTCCCGCTCGCGACGAGCGTCGTCCCCGCTGCCGCCGAGCCGGGTGACGTCGTCTTCTCCGAGGACTTCGACGACGTCGCGAACGGCGCGCTGCCCGACGGCTGGAACCCCGTCACCGGCAGCTGGTCCGTCCAGGACGGCCGCCTCGTCGCCGAGCCGGCGAGCATCGGCCGCATCACCTTCGGCCCGCACCTCGACAACTACCGGTTCGAGGCCACGGTCCGGTTCGAGCACGTCAACAACGCCGGCCGCTGGCTCGCGCCGATCCTCGACATCGACCCGTCCGGCACGGTCCCGTGGTGGCAGGCCGCCATGCGCAGCGGCACCACCGCGGGCAACGGCATCGAGCTCGCCGAGCGCACGGCCGCCAACGCGTGGAGCGTCCCGTACACCGCCGCGGGACCGGCCGACGCGGGCGTCGGCAACGACGTACGCATCGCGATCGAGGTGCAGGGCAACCGTGCCACGTGGATCTACGAGGGCAC